>NYVR01000013.1 GCA_002684655.1 Planctomycetota bacterium
CGCGAAGGCTAGGGGCGACGAGGACGACGACAGCGGCTGCGGCGATGCGCGACGTTGGGAGAGTCATGATGTTGGATCGGGAATTACGGAAGCGCGTGGCCGGCAGCATCGGAACCCCGGCCGCGCGCATCCTACCTGCCGCGCTCGCCGCGCCCTCGCCTGCATTTGACCGAAGCGAGGTCGTGGAACACGAAGAGACCGCGCGCGGGCAGCATGTGCGCTCGACCGCAAGATCAGGGTCGAGACGCGCACGAGCCGATCCGAGGAGAGGATCGCCCGAGGAAGGCGCAGGCGGGCTCCATCGGCGCGGACGCGCGACGCCATGAGCAGCTCCGCGCGCAGGCCATCCTCTATCCTCGCGCTCGCAGCCGCGGCGCCAGAGCATGGTGAGCCGCCCACGAAAGCAGATAGCAACGAGCAGCTTCAAGCCGGCAAGATGACGCGCCCCGTCAGCATCTGCCGGCGGATACGGAGCAACTCCTCGTGATCGGGGCGATGCACGTGCAGGGGCAAGCGCTGGAGCCGACGGTCATCACGCAGGAACGGCGGCGGCGGCGCAGCCTCGAACAGATCGCTCCAGGTCCGAACAGCAACGCCGTAAAAGACCCGCGAGAACGAGCCGAACTGCGCCTCGCAATCGGCGAGGCGTTGGTTCGTCTCGCCCAGCAAGCGCCGCCAGTTCTGCAAACGGAGCCGCGATCCGTAGCGGGACTTACCGCGGGTCTTCAGGTGGGTCGCCTGCGATCGACCGTTGCCGCGCACGACATATTTTTTGACGGCCTTGTGCTGCACCAGCTCATCACCGCGCCAGCAGCCGAACGCCATCGCGCCAGCTTGCAGCAACAAGACGACCTGGACCTCTTCGGAGGGCGACAGACGCTCGACGTAGTCACCAATGTGCTCGCCCAGCACCGCTGCTGGCGCCGCCAGGGGTAAAGCCAGCGTCGACGAACGAGATTGAGGGACAAAGCCTACTTCCGGCTCGTACGCGCGCGCGTCGGGGTGTCGTTGCCAGAACGCCTCAACCTGCTCGGCGAGGTCGAGCAGGGAGAAGCGGATGATCCGGGGCTCTGGCGTCGCCGTCATCGTTATGAACACCGTAGCGGTTCTCGCCGACGAGAGGGCGGAGTTCGGGATCAGCTCGTCGCGATCGAGTCCGAGCAGAGCGCGCGTCATGCACGTCAAACGATCCAGCGTCGCGCCGCGTGATCGAATACGGCGAGCGCCGACAACGCAGCGCTGGCAACTAAGAACGAATCCAAACGCCGCTCGCAGGACAGTCGGTGCGCGACGTATCCTTAGAGCGCTGGCACGCGGGCGACGAGCAGAAGCGTCAGCAGAGCGACTCACGCGGCTGACCGCTGCGCTAGCTCGCCAAAGTCGAACGACCGATTAATGTGATCGCTGAGCTACACGCCAAGTGAACAACGACCTCCCCATGTTCGCCGCCTGCCAGCCAGGCCTCGAACCCTTCCTGCTGGCAGAACTAGAGTCACTCGGCGTCTCGGCGGACGAAGTCCCGGGCGGGGCGACCTTCGCCGGCGACGCCGAGTTGCTGCTCCGCGCGTGCCTCTGGCTCGGCACGGCCACGCACGTGCGCATCAGGCTCGCGCGATTTCGTTGTAGGGCGCTCGGAGAGCTCGAACGCAAGGCGTCGGAATTCTGCTGGGAGGAGTGGCTCAACCCCCGCGTGCCGCTCGCCCTCAACGCTGCCGCCAAGCGCTCTCGGGTCTATCACACCGGCGCGATCCGGGAGCGCGTCCACAACGCAGTGGGCCGCGCCTTTGGCAGGCCGCCCCTGCTCGCTAAGGACGGCGACGAGGTCACCGCGCCGCTCCACATCCGCTTCGTCGACGACACGTGCACCGTCTCCCTCGATGCGACGTCCACGCCGCTGCATCGCCGCGGCTATCGACTAGACGGTCGCAAAGCACCTTTGCGCGAAGACCTCGCGCACGCGCTGGTCCTGGCGAGCGGCTTCGAGCCTGGCGACGCCTTGCTTGACCCCTTCTGCGGTTCAGGGACGATCCCGATCGAGGCTGCCGCGATCGCTCGCTGCCTCCCGCCCGGGCGACTGCGGGCGCCGCCGATGCAGCACAGCGCGCGCTTTGAGCCCGAAACTTGGCAGCGACTGCTCGCGGAGGTCGAGCCCAATGGGGACGTCCCACCGATCGCCTGCAGTGATCGCGACGAAGGGGCCGTGAAGGCCTGCCTCGCAAACGCCGAACGAGCAGGCGTCGCAGAGACCCTGCAGATCGAACACCACCCTGTGACCGCGCAGCCCTGGCTCCAATCCGGCGCAGCGCCCGCGCGCGGGGTGCTGGTGACCAACCCCCCATACGGCATGCGGGTCAAAGGCAAGAACCCGCTCTTGCCGCTCTACCAAACAATCGGCCACCGAATGAAGAAGCTCGGGCCCGGCTGGCGCGCGGCCATCTTGGCGCACGACGTCCGCTTAGCGCGACGAACCAGCCTTTCGCTGGAGGCGGCGTTCACGACGAGGCACGGCGGCCTCTCGGTGACGGCCATGACGTCCGCGGCGGTGCAGCCGACGACGGAACCCGCATCCCGAGCGACAAAAGACGAGCGCGACGGCTAAACAAACTCGGACGCGGACAACGGCGGCTGTCCGCCGGTTGGGTACTTGCGTATCCGGGTCCGTGGGCAGACCCTAGGACCTCGATACCGTTGCCTATGCCGCGCCTCCTGAGCTTCTTGGTGCTGGCTCTCATCTCCGCAGGGATGCCTGCGCAAGACGAAGCCCGCGTTCTCTCGACCTTCAAGAAGGCGTTCTCAGCCCCCAAGGGCAAGAAGCCCGGCGCGCCGCTCGCCGACAAGGTCTCCGCCTTGCAGGCAACCGACGGCCTAGATTCAGGCAAGGTCGCCGCCGCGCTCGTGGACGGGTGGAGAGGGCTCGCGGCCGAGCTGGGCGGCCTCGACGCCCAACGCGCGGAATACCGCGTCGAGATGGGACAGCTGATCAAAGGCCAGGAAGCGGTCGAGCGACGCACCCTGCCGCGCCCGAAGTTTGACAGGCTCAACCAACTCAAGCCGATCATCGCCAAGCTGCGCGAGCAGTGCGACGGGCTGCGGGAGCTCCAGCTGAAGCTCGGCGACCGCATCGCGGATCTCAGGCGACGCGACAGCGCGCTCTACCTACTCAAGAAAGTGACCGGCAGCAAAAAGGCAGACCTGCCGCTCCGGCTAGCCGCCGGCCGCGCCGTTGGCGGCGCCGCCGCCGAGGTCATCGAAGAGCTCGCGACGGCCATCGCGCGCGCCCGCAAAGCGCCGGAGCAGATCGTCTTGCTCGACGCGATGGCCCTGGCTGGAGAAGCGGCGAGGGTCCACGCCACCCCCGTCATCAAGCTGCTGTCTAGCAAAGAAGACGTCGTCGCCGAGCGCGCGGCGCTCGCGTTGGCGAAGATCGCCGTCCCTGAGGCGGTCGGACCGATGATCACGCTGTTGTCGCGAAGCACCGGTCAGATGCGCCTGCGCGTCGCAGCCGCGGTCGAGGTGCTCACCGGAGAACAACACGGCGACAACATCGGCGCATGGAATGCGTGGTGGAAGCTTGAGGGACCCGGGTTCCGCTCGAGCGGCAGGGAGCTGGGGAAAGGCACACCCAGCCACCGCAAGAAGACCAACGACAACTATTACTTCGGCATCCCGCAAGCCGACAGCAAGTCGATCCTCTACGTCATCGACTGCTCAGGCTCGATGCAAGCGCCAGTGAAGATGAAGGGCGGAACCGGAGACACCACGCGGATGGAGGCTTGCAAGACCGAGCTGATCCGAGGGCTGGGCAAACTCCAGCCGAAGCAGACGTTCGCGATCATCTGGTACAACGACCTGCCACACTTCTGGGAGGACAAAATGCTCCCCGCCAGCAAGGCCAACATCGCCCGGGCGCAGGAGTTTGTGCGCGAGCTGACGCACGCGTCGAGCACCAACATCCACGACTCGCTCGAACTCGGCTTCGGACTCGCAGGCCGCGGCGTCTATGACAAATACTACGGGACCGAGTTGGACACGATCTTCCTGCTGACCGACGGGTCCCCGACCAAGCCCGACGGCAGCCTAGACTCGACCGAGAAGATCCTGGTCGCCGTGCAGTCGTGGAATCCGCTCAAGCGAGTCACGATCCACGCCATCGCCATCGGCAAAAATCTCAACGACAGCTTCCTAAGGCAATTGGCGCGCGAGAACGGCGGCGAGTTCAAACGCTTCTAGGTTCCGCCGCGCGGGGTAGAATGACCGAACCGATGGTTCGCCCATTCACCCTCGCACTCCCCCTCGCGTTGAGCGGCTTCGCAGCCTCACAGCACGGCTCGCCCCAAGCAGACCCGAACAAGCCCATGTTCGTGGCGGGCGCCAGCGACGAGGGCGCAAAGAAGACTTCGACCATCCAATTGGCCGACGGACTCCGCGCTCAGCTCGTCGCATCCGAGCCCGACATCTGCAACGGAGTGGCGTTCAAGGTCGACGACCGCGGCAACATCTACGTCTGCGAGACCTTTCGCGTTCGCGACGGAGTCTTCGACAACCGCAACTACATGCGCTGGCTCGACGACGACCTCGCGGCAGTGACCGTGGCGGACCGGATCGCCAAATATCACAAGCACATCCCCGACAAGGTTAAGCAGCTTGAGCAGTACAGCGAGCGGATCGTCTTGCTCTCGGACACAGACGGCAACGGCTCACTCGACCGGGCCACGACGTTCGCCGAAGGTTTCAACGCCTTAGAAGACGGTCTGATCGCCGGCGTCCTACCGGTCGGCGAAGACGTCATCACGACGCTGATCCCCAAGGTCTGGAGCCTGCGCGATGAGGACGGTGACGGGGTCGCCGACCGCCGCGAGGTGATGTTCGACGGATTCGGTGTCCACACGTCGCTGATGGGCCACGACATGCACGGGCTCATCGTGGGGCCTGACCGTCGCCTGTATTGGTCGATCGGCGACCGCGGATTCCACGTCGAGCACGAAGGCAAGACGCACGCCTACCCGCACGAAGGCGCCGTGCTGCGCTGCGAGCTGGACGGCAGCGACTTCGAGGTCGTGCACCGCGGACTTCGCAACCCGCAGGAGCTTGCCTTCGACCAGTGGGGCGACCTGATCACCGGCGACAACAACAGCGACGGCGGCGACAAGGCAAGGATCGTCCAGATCCTCCCCGGCGCCGACAGCGGCTGGCGCATCGGCTTCCAGTGGTTGAGCGACCGCGGCGCATGGAACCGGGAGAAGATGTGGCACCCACGACACCCCGAGCAGTCGGCCGGCATCGTGCCGCCCATCCGCAACTTCGCCGACGGCCCATCCGGTCTCGCCTACGACCCTGGCGTCGGCCTGCCTGACACCTTCCGCGACTGCTTCTTCCTCTGCGACTTTCGCGGCGCTGCAGGCTANAGCGGCNTTCGCACCTTNCGCCTGAGCCGAAGCGGCGCCGGCTACGAGGTCCGCGANCACGACAAGATCGCCTGGAACACGCTCGCGACCGACGTCGACTTCGGNCCCGACGGGTCGCTCTACNTGTTCGACTGGGTGCACGGCTGGTCGAAGACNGGCAAGGGNCGGATCTTCAAGGTNCAGACGCCGAAGATGGGCAACGACTTCAAGCTGCGNAAGAACGCGCGCACNCTCGGCAGCGACTTCTCCNNGCTCANCAAAGNCCGCCTGCGACCGCTATTGATGAGCCCCGATCGNCGCATTCGGCAGAAGGCGCAGTTCGCGCTCGTCGACCTCGGCGCCAAAGATGCGCTCGAAGCTGCGAGCACGCAGCGCGCATCGCGCGTTGCCCGACTCCACGGGATCTGGGGGCTCGGCATCCTGCTGCGACAGGGCGACGCGACGTGCCGCGAGCCGCTGGTGAGCCTGATCGCCGACGACGACAGCGACGTGCGAGCGATGGTCGCCCGGGTGCTCGGCGACGCGCGCTCGGCGGCCGACGTCCAGCAGCTCACGAAACTTCTGCGCGACGACAACTCCCGCGTTAAACGAGAAGCCGCGCTCGCGCTCGCGCGCATCGGCGAGGTCGCGGCGCCCGCGACCGACGAGCTGCTGGCCGCAGCCCGCCACAACGACGACCGCGACGCGGTCCTGCGGCACGCGATCGTCTTCGCGCTCGGCGAGGTCGCCGCCCGCAGCAAGCTGGTCGAACAAATCGACAACGAACGCGTCGCCGTGCAGCGCGCCGCGCTGCTGGCGCTCGCGAGACAAGGCGCACCCGAAGTCGCGCGCTTCTTGGCGCACCCACAAGAACAGCTCCGTTACGAAGCCGCGAGGGCCATCTACGAGACGCCCATCAACGATGCGCTGCCGGCGTTGATACGACTGATCTACGACGACACCGCCGACAGCGAGCGCGTCGACTGGCGCGCCGTCAACGCAGCGCGAATGCACGGCGAGACCGAGGACGGCGAAGCGCTGGTCCACTTAGCGACCTTGAGCAACCACTCAAAGAAGATGCGCGTCGAGGCGCTGGAGATCCTCGCTGAATGGTCGGAGCCGCGCGGTCAATGCAGGGTCGTCGGTAACTGGCGGCCTTGTGAACACCGGGACCCCGAGGTCGTCGCAGCCCTCGTGCAGGCGTCCGGTCCACAGCTCCTCGCGGACAAGGCGACCGCCGCTGCCGCCGCTCGAACAATTGCCAAGATGCGCCTCCATGGGCTCGCCGACGCGCTCGCTCAACAAGTCGGGAAGCAGGACGTCCCGACCGAGGCGAGGATCGCGGCGTTGACAGCGCTCGCCGAGCTCGGCGCAGCGCAGCTCGACCAGGCGATAGACACGATCGACGCCGAGGCCCCCGTAGAACTACGGAAACGCGCCGTCGCCCTGCTCTCGAAGCGTTCACCAGAGAAGGCCGTGCCCGTCCTGGGCACGCTGCTGGAGAACGCATCAACGGGAGAGCGGCAAGCCGCCTGCGAAGCGCTCGGCAACCTACAACATGAGTCGGCGACGAAGCTGCTGCGTTCCTGGCTGCTGCGCCTCGACGACGGCGGCGTCCCGGCCTCGGTGCAGCTGGACCTCTACGAGGCGGCGCGCAAGCACGAGGCGCTGCGGGACATCGTCGACGCCCGACAAGAACGCGCCGCCGGAGAGAGCCCGCTAGGCGCCTATCAGATCTGCCTCGAGGGCGGCGACCCGCGCGAGGGTCGCCGCGTCTTCTATGACGTAGAAGCCGTGCGCTGCACTCGCTGCCACACGCTCCGCGGAACGGGCGGCAACGCGGGCCCGGTGCTCGACGACGTCGGCCGCCGGCTGTCGCGCGAGGTTTTGCTTGAAGCCCTGATCATGCCGAGCGCCAGGATCGCAGAGGGATTCACGACGACGACGATGGAGCTGACCGACAGCTCTGTGCTCTCTGGCGTGATCACCAATGAGCAGGACGGGCAAGTGACCATCGTCGACATCAACGGCAAATCGACCAACGTCCTCGAGGCGAAGATCCGATCCCGGCAAGCAGAGAAACAGAGCGCGATGCCGAAGATGGGCGACGCGCTCAGCAAGCGCCAGATCCGCGACTTGATCGCGTTCTTGAAGAACCAGAAGAAGTCGTGACCACAGCGGAGACGTCGCTGCGTCCAGCACGCGCGACGACGATCATTCGTTCGCGATCCAGTTCTTGACTGTGCGGTCCAAGAAGAACGGTACGACGGGCAGCAGCGCCGCGATGCTGAGTATCCAGATGCGGGAAGACGGCCAGTCGGCCTCGAAGCGCGCGCGCATCAGCTGACACATCAACAGCATCCACACGATCCCGTGGACCATGCCGACGACGCGGACCGCCATCGGCATGTCTGCGGCGTATTTCAACGGCATCGCGACGCCGACCAGCACCACATACGTGATCGCGTCGATCAAGGAGAGCCAGCGGACCCGCGTCAGCATGACGACGCGCGGCGTCTTCACGCGAGCAACTCCTTGCGGACCTTGCCATAGACATCAGTCAGGCGGAACGGTCGACCCTGGAACTTGTAAGTCAGCTGCTCGTGGTCGACGCCGCAGAGGTGCAAGATCGTCGCTTGGAGATCGTGCGCGTGGATCGGGTTCTCGATGATGCCGTGACCGAGCTCATCCGTCGCTCCGATCACCGCCCCCCGCTTCACGCCGCCACCCGCCATCAACATGCCGAAACAGTGCGGGTGGTGATCACGACCGAGGAACTTGCTGCCGTTGCGTGCTTCATTCATCGGCGTGCGCCCGAACTCGCCGCCCCAGACGACCAGGGNGTCGTCGAGCATCCCACGGCGACGAAGGTCCGTGATCAGTGCGGCGAGCGGNCGGTCGAGTCGCGCCGCCTGCCTGGGGAACTGCGTCATCAGGTCGTCCGACGGGTTCGTGCCGTGGATATCCCACCCACTATCGAACAGGTGGACAAAGCGGACACCGCGCTCTACCAGCCGCCGCGCGAGCAGGCAGTTATTCGCCAGGGAGGCCTTGCCCGGCGTCGTCCCGTAGAGGTCGTGCACCTCTGGCGATTCGGACTGGATGTCGACCGCCTCAGGCACGGACGCCTGCATCCGAAACGCCAGCTCTCCCTGCGCGATCCGCGTCGTCGTCTCAGGGTCACCGGCGCGCTGCTCGTGAAGCCGATTGAGGTCGTTGAGGGCGTCTAATGAGCGCCGCCGCCGCGCGCGGTCGTATCCGGCTGGGTTCCGCAGATAGAGCACAGGCTCACCCGTGGATCGAAACTCGACGCCCTGATGCACCGACGGTAGGAAGCCGGCGCTCCACAGCGCCTTGCCAGCGCTCGGCATGCCGCCGCTGACCATCACCACGAAGTCCGGCAGATCCGGGTTTTGGCTACCGAGCCCATATGACAACCACGCGCCCATCGACGGTCGCCCTGGCCGCGGCGCGCCCGAGAACAACAGGTGTTCAGCGGGCGCGTGGTTGAACTGATCTGTGTACATCGACCGGATCAACGTCACGTCACCCATCTGCTGCGCGAGGTGCGGAAACAGGTCGCACATCTCGACGCCGTTGGCTGCGCGGATCCAGCCGTGCTTGTGTCCGAGCAGCTTCGGGTGCCCTTTGATAAAAGCGAAACGCTCCTTCGCCAGGAACTCATCGGGGCATTCCTTGCCATCGTAGCGGTCTAGCGTCGGCTTTCGGTCGAACATGTCGAGCGTCGGCGGAGCGCCCTCCATGTGGAGGTAGATCACGCTCTTCGCGCGGGCCGCGTGGTTCGACTTGCGCGCGCCGTCACTGCCCGTCTCGAGCCGTCCAAGGGCAGCAGCGCCAGCCGTCGCCCCGGCGCCAGCCAGAAACTGTCGTCGCTCGATTTGTTCGAAGATGTTCATCGTCGACTCACGAATTCGTCCAGACACATTACGACGCCCGCGACGACGCCCCATGCGTCCTGTTCGGACGCGCCCAGCTCACGCTCTTTGCGGAGGAGATCGACTAGACGGTCCTGCTCCAGGCGACTGGGATCCCGCAGCAAGCAACGGCGCCACAACCACTGCACCCCGCCGAACGGATCCTCGCCGCCGACCTGATGGGCGCGCGCGCCCAAAGCCTTAGCCGGCTCATGGAACTGCGGATCGTTCCAGAGCACCAGGGCCTGCAGCGGGGTGTTGGTTCGCTGACGGCGCAGAACGCAGGCCTCTCGGCTCTGCGCGTCGAACACCATCATCGCGGGGTGAGGGCTAGTCCGTCGCCAGAAGGTGTACAGCGCCCGGCGGTATCGGTCGTCCCCGGTGGCGTCTTGCCAGCGCGCGCCGCTGTAGAGCTGCCGCCACACACCGCCCGGCTGCGGCGGCATCACGCTGGGGCCGCCGACCTTATCGCTCAACAACCCCGAAACCGCGAGCGCCTGATCACGCAGCTGCTCGCCCGTCAGTCGGAACGCCGGACCGCGCGAGAGCCACCTGTTGTTCGGGTCGATCTCCAGATGACGAGCTGTCTGCGCCGACGTTTGCGAATAAGTCGCGGACAACACGACCGCGCGAAGCAGGTGGCGCATCGACCACCCGGACTCGACGAACTCGCTCGCGAGCCAATCAAGCAGCCTCGGGTGGGACGGGCGATCACCCTGCGATCCAAAGTCTTCGAGCGTCGGCACGATCCCTCTGCCGAACAGCTCGCTCCAGAGCCGATTCGCTAGCACGCGCGCGGTCAGCGGGTTCTCCGGCGACATCAGCCAGCGCGCGAACCCGAGTCGATCGCGCCGCGCGGTCGCGCCCAACTGCGGCCAAACCGCCGGCGTGTCCGGCTGCACTCGGTCTCCTTGATCGAGGAAGCTGCCGCGGATGTGAACGCGCGTCACTCGACGCTTGTCCGGGGGAAGCTCCTGCAAGATCGGGACCAGCGGTCCTTGGTTCTGCTTGAGCTCGCGCTCCAGGCGGAGCAGCTCCGACCGGAGTTCACGCTCCTTAGCGCTCCACAGCTCGAAGGCGAACCCGCCAGGGCCACCTCCGTTGGTCACCTTGAGCAGCAGGTCATTGTCCCCCGGCCGCAGCGACACGACGACGCGATGTTGATCAAGCTGCGCGGCGCCGGTGACGTTTTTCCGCAGCACCTCCTGACCGTTGCACCAGGCAGCGACCGCGTCGTCGCAACCGAGCGAGAGCGTGACCTCGCAGGCCGCTGCAGCGCGAACGGTTCGATGCAGATAGAAGGCGCTGTTTGCACCGTTCCAGCTGTGCACCTTGCCGTCGGCCAAGTCAGGCCGCGGCTGCCAGCCGAGCCCTTCTTGCTGGCGATCTAGCTGCGCGCCGTCCCGCTCGGGCGCGAAAGCCCGATCACGAGCGTCCGCGAAGTCTGCGCCCGGCACAGGCCCGAGCAGGCGCCATTCGCTCACGCTGGGTCGGTCATCCTCGATCGCCGAAAATGCCGCCCGCGCCGCCTCTAACCGGACCTGCAGCGCTGCTGCTGCCGCCTCGTTTGCCGCGGTCGGCGCCCGCATCCGCGGCTCGTCGTCATTTCGATCGGCGTCTGCCGTCTGATCGAAGAAGGCGAACAGCTCGAAGAACTCCTCCTGCGAAAACGGATCGTACTTATGGTCGTGGCACTGCGCACAGCCGAGCGTCGAGCCCATCCAAACCTGCATCGTGGTGTCGACACGATCCACCACGGCGGCGACACGAAACTCTTCGTCGTCGGTGCCGCCCTCAGTGTTGCTCATGGTCTGGCGATGAAAGGCCGTCGCCAGTTGCTGGTTCATGCTGGCGCCGGGCAACAGGTCACCGGCGAGCTGCTCAATCGTGAACTTATCCATGTCGGCACTCCGGACGAATGAGATATGCACGCCTTTGCGGCGGTGTTCACCTGAGCACTCCAGGCACACAAATGTTCCATGGGACAGGGAGATCCATGCTGGATTCCGGTTGGGGCAATCCAAGCAGGTTCGGTT
>NYVR01000014.1 GCA_002684655.1 Planctomycetota bacterium
CGCGCGTCCGCCGCGGCCCGCGCGTCCGCCGCGGCCCTGGCCGCTCCGGCGCCCGCGGCGCCCGCGCGGGCGCTCTGCCGCAGGCTCCTCGGTCTTCTCTCCGGGCTCTTTCGCCTTCTTTGGCGGCGCAGCTTTCGGCTTCTGCTTCTTGGGCGTCTCCGCCTTCTGCTGCGCTTCACCAGCTGCGCCCTCGGTCTCCGCCGACTTCTCCTCGCCGGCCGGCGCCTTCTCCTGATCGTCTTCCTTCTCCTCTTCCTTCTCCTTCGGCTTCTCGAAGTGGACGACCATCAGGTCGCTGTCCTCGATCAGGCGGTAGCCCTTGACGTTCTCGATGGTGGTCACTTCGCCGGTCGCGAGGTCCAACACGTGAACGCGCTTGGCTAGCGCTTTGGCCTCCTCTTCGGCTTTCTCTTTGGCCTCCTTCTCGGCGGACTTCTCCGTCGTCTCCGACTGTTTCTTCGGCTCCTCTTTGGCCTCTTCTTCTTCCGGCTCCGGGAGGCCGAGGAAGCTGCGGACCTCGCTCATCGAAGCGCCGCGCTGCTCCATCATGCGTCGCGCTGCTCGCTCGGGCATGCCGCGCTCCTTGAGCGCAGCTTTCACGTCCGGCGGGAGCTCTTCGGACTCCTCTTCGCCGGATTTCGCCTCGCCCTCTTCTTTCTTTGCGTGCAGCTTCTCGAGCTTCTTGCGGCGCTCCTCTACGGACGATTTGTCGATCTTGTAGAAGGCGAGCGTGTTGTCGTTAGAGAACTTCAGGCCGGTCCCGCGCGGGACCTCGTAGCGCTTGTCGCCGTCGACCTGTTGGATGTAGAGCGTGCCGTCGCCGACGCGCGGCTCGACGGAGAACGCCATCCACTTGCCGTCGTCGCTGTAGGTCGTGCTGCGCAGCGACGTCCACTGGTCATAGTCGTCGTGCGTGACGGCGCGTTTGGTGCTTTGAGCGAGGATGGAGTCGGTCGTGGCGAGCGGCGCGAGCAGCGCGGCCAGCGCCAGCGTCGAACGGAGAGCGCCTCGGCGGAGGATCTGCGTCATGTCTGCTGTCGGTAGGGGTCCAATTGGGGCCGCTAGCGTAGCTGGCGGCGGGCGAACTCGGCCGCACAGCACGCAAGCAGAAGGTAACGAGTTGGAACCCGCTCGCGACCGAGTGGTACGCCCGACAGGGTTCGAACCTGTGACCGCCGCTTTAGGAAAGCGGTGCTCTATCCAGCTGAGCTACGGGCGCCTCTGGCTCGCATCCTAGCGACGCGCCGCGGACTTCCCAGGGTGCGGTGCGGCGTGTCGGCTGCGGGCTGCGCGGCGCCATTCAGCTTGCGTCTTGCTGGCGCGGACCGTGTACTAGGGCGGGCGCTGAGGGAGGCGCTGTCCCGGACCCCACTGCAAGATGAGAAAGACCCCGACCCCGTTGTTCATGAGCAGCCTGCTGCTCGTCGCCGTCGCCCACGCTCAACAGGCGGACGCGAAGCCCGAGGGCTACCGCTTCACGGTGATCAGCGACACCCAGGAGACCCCAGTGCCGAACCAGCAGCGGGCCGGCACTTGCTGGAGCTACGCGTCGGGCGGCATGGTCGAGGCCGAGATGCTGCGGATGGGCAAGCCGCCCGTGGACCTCTCGGAGATGTACGTCGTGCGCATGAGCTACGAGGAGAAGGCCAAGCGCTACGTGCGCATGCACGGCAACTGCAACTTCACCGGCGGCGGCGCGCTCAACGACTCCTTTGACGTGCTGTCGAGCTATGGCGCGATGCCCGAGAGCGCGTACGCGGGCCTCAACTACGGCACCAACGTGCACACCCACGGAGAATTGGACGAGGTCCTCAAGGCTTACCTCGACGGGGTTATCAAGAACAAGAACAAGAGCCTCTCGACTGCGTGGTTCCGCGGCTTCCAGGGCATCCTCGACGCCTACCTCGGTCCGGTGCCTGCCTCGTTCGAGTTCAAGGGACGCAACTACACGCCGCGTACCTTCGCCGACGAGGTCGTCGGCGTGAACCCGGCGGACTACGTCTTCTTTAGCTCCTTCACGCACCACCCGTTTTACGAGCAGTTCGTGCTGGAGGTCCCCGACAACTGGACGTGGGCGAGCTTCTGGAACGTGCCGTTGGCCGAGATGACGGACATGATCGAGGGCTCGATCAAGGCAGGCTACTCGGTCTGCTGGGCCAGCGACGTCAGCGAGCGCGGCTTCGCGAGCAACAAGGGCGTCGCGGTCGTGCCGCAGAACGACATCGCGGAGATGGCCGGGACTGAGCGGCTGAAGTGGGAGAAGATGGACCGCGCTGAGCTCAGCCGGATGCTCTACAGCTTTGAGAGCCCGATGCCTGAGAAGGTCATCACGCAGGAGATGCGTCAGCTGGCGTTCGATAATTACGAGACGACCGATGACCACGCGATGGTGATCACCGGGCTCGCCAAGGATCAGCACGGCACGCCGTACTTCCTCGTCAAGAACTCGTGGGGCAACTACAACAAGTTCGCGGGGCACTTCTACGCGTCGCAGGCGTTCGTTCAGTACAAGACGCTGAGCTGGGGCGTGCACAAGGACGTGGTCCCCGAGCAGCTGCGCGAGAAGCTCGGCATCGAGTAGCGCGGGGCCGCCGCGGAGATGCCTGCGCGAACATGACCTGCTAGGTGGACCTGACGACGCGCGTCGGGTTCGCTTATCAGCATGCGAGTCCGTTTGTGGGTTGTCTCTGTGCTGCTGCTGGCAGCTTGCGTGGGTCCTGGCTCGGACGGGGCCGGGGCCGCGGAGGCGGCGACCTTCGGTTCGTCGCGCTCGGCCAGCGCGGCGTTGCCGGCGCCTGCATCCCGAGTGCCCGACCACATCGTGCTGACGTGGGTGGACGCGCCCGAGCGCACGCAGAGCGTGACCTGGCGCTCCAATGGCAAGGGTGAGGCCGCCTTCGGCGAGGTCGGCGTCGCCGGGGACGGCCCGGCGTTCACGGCTTCGACCGCGCGCTTCGCGGCCGAGACCCAAGTGGTCGAAGACGCGAGCTATCACAGCGTCACCTTCACGGGCCTCGAGCCCGAGACGATGTACTGCTACCGCGTCGGCGACGGCAAGATCTGGAGCGAGTGGAGTCACTTCACCACCGCGTCCTTGAGCCCCGCGCCGTTCTCGTTCCTCTACTTCGGGGACGCGCAGAACAACATCAAGTCACACTGGTCTAGGGTCATCCGCGAGGCCTTCAAGGAGTCGCCGCGCGCCGCGTTCATTCTGCACGCCGGTGACCTCGTCAACCGCGGCAACGCCGGCGGGGAGTGGGCCGAGTGGTTCTACAGCGCCGGATGGATCCTGCGGACCATGCCCTCGTTCGCGACGCCGGGGAACCATGAGTATCCAAGCGGCAAACTGTCGACCTTCTGGCGACCGCAGTTTGCGTTCCCGCTCAACGGACCTGCGGGCTACGAAGAGACCGTCTACTCGTTCGTCTACCAGGGCGTGTTGTTCGTCTCGCTGAACACGAACCGTGAGCTAGAGCCGCAGGTGGCGTGGTTGGATGAGGTGATGGCGAACACCGAGGCGAGGTGGCGCGTCGTGATGATGCACCACCCGGTCTTCGGGACCGCCAAGCTGCGCGACAGCCCAAAGCGCCGCGCTATCTTGCAGCCGGCGTTTGACCGCAACGGCGTCGACTTGGTGCTGCAGGGGCATGACCACACCTACAGCCGAACCGGGCGCATGCGGCACGCGCACGGCGGCGAGGCCGCGCATGAGCACGCCGCGGGCGAGGAGCAAAACGTCCCGATCGGGCTCCGGGCTCGCGACGACCAGACCGGCACGGTCTACGTCGTCTCGGTGAGCGGTCCGAAGATGTACAGCCTCGCCAAGCAGCCGTTCATGGTGAAGTCGGCCGAGCAGACGCAGCTCTATCAGGTTGTGTCGATCGACGGCGACGAGCTGACGTATTCGGCGTATACGGCGACGGGCAAGCTGTTTGACCGCTTCTTGTTGCGGCGGAGCCCGGGCGCGCCCAACGAGCTCATCGAAAAGCTGTAGGGGGCGCGGGCACGTTGCCAGCGCCGCCGCGATCGGATGCAATCGCTGTATGACGTGGTCGGCCAGACTTGTCAGGGGGGCGCTGCCGGTGGCGCTCCTCGGCGCAGCGCACGCGCAGGAGCGCCACTGGTCGTTCGCGCCGTTGCCGCGCGCGGTGTCGGCGCCGTCGGTCGCAGACGCGGCTTGGTGCCGCAACCCGATCGACCGCTTCGTGCTGGCGCGCCTACAGCGTGAAGGGCTCGCGCCAGCGAACGAGCTCGCCGCAGCGAGCTACCTGCGGCGCGTCAGCTTGTCGTTGACCGGGCTCCCGCCGGACGAGGGGCAGCTCGATCGCGCTGCGCGCGGCGAGGTCGAGGCGGTCGTCGACGAGCTGCTGGCGTCGCCCCGATACGCCGAACGCATGGCGAGCGAGTGGCTCGACGTCGCGCGATACGCGGACACCTTCGGTTATCAGTCCGACGTCGAGCGGCCGGTGTGGCCGTGGCGCGACTGGGTGCTGCGCGCGTTCCGGGACAACCTGCCCTACGACCAGTTCATCACCTGGCAGGTCGCCGGCGATCTGGTCCCCGACGCGACCCGCGACCAGCAGCTGGCGACGGCGTTCCAGCGTCTGCACCGACAGACGAACGAAGGCGGCAGCGTCGAGGAGGAGATGCGCCAGGAGTATGTCGCCGACCGCACGCACACGTTCGCGACGGCGTTCCTCGGGATGACCATGGAGTGCGCGCGGTGCCACGACCACAAGTTCGACCCCGTCTCGCAGAAGGAGTACTACGAGCTGTCGGCGTTCTTCGACAACGTCGACGAGTCTGGGCTCTACTCGCACTTCACGCGCGCGACGCCGACCCCGGCGATGTCGCTGCCCACGTCTGACCAAGAGCAGCGCGAGCGGGACGCGCGCGCGGCTGTCAGCGGGCGTGAGCGCGAGCTCGCGCAGCTGCGGATCGCGGTGGCCGCGCAGCTCCGCGCGGCGCCCGTAGACCTGCTCGCGACGGCTCCGAACGCGCCCGTCGGGTCGTTCTCGTTCGACGCCCTCGAGGGCGGGCGTCTCGACAACGTCGCGAACCAGGAGCTCCCCGGCAGCGTCGGGGACGGCCCCCAGCTCATCGCCGGGAAGCGCGGCAAGGCGATCGCGTTCGACGGCGAGGACTGGGCCAAGATGCCGAAGGTCGCTGACTTCGACCGGCACCAGCCGTTCAGCCTCGCGTTCTGGCTGCGCGTGCCTGAGGCGTACGATCGCGCGGTTGTCGTGCATCGGTCGAAGTCTTGGACCGACGCGGGCAGCCGGGGCTACGAGCTGCTGGTGGAGGACGGCTGCCTCAGCTTCGCGTTGGTCCACTTCTGGCCGGGTAACGCGATCCGCGTGCGCGCCGCGCGGCCGCTCCCCGTCGGTCGCTGGGCGCACGTCGCGTTGACCTATGACGGCAGCAGCCGGGCCGCCGGCCAGGCGATCTACGTCGACGGCCGACGCTGCGAACTCGCGGTGGTCCGCGACTGCCTGACTCGAACGATCCGCGGCGGCGGCGCCGACGCGCTGACGTTCGCGCAGCGCTTCCGCGACCGGGGATTGAAGGGCGGCGCGGTCGATGAGCTGCAGGTGTTCTCACGCGAGCTCACCCGCCCCGAGGTCGCGCGCCTCGCTGGCGCGGACGGGGCAGGCAGCTTTGACGAGGTCGTTGACCGGCACTTGCGGTGCGTCAGCGACGCAGGCAAGCAGAAGCTGCAGCAGCTCGCCGACGCTCGCCGCGCGCTCGGCGAGGTCATGGACGGCCAGCGCGAGATCATGGTGATGCGAGAGATGTCCGGCCGCCGCGCGACCTACGTCCGTCCGCGCGGCAGCTACCTGCTCCGCGGCGAGCAGGTCTCGCCCGGCACGCCCGCGTGCCTGCCGCCGATGCCCACGAACGAGCGGCGCGACCGCCTCGCGCTGGCTCGCTGGCTGACTGCGCCGGACCACCCGCTGACGGCGCGCGTCGTGGTGAACCGGATCTGGCAGATGCACTTCGGCAGCGGCCTCGTCGCGACGAGCGAGGACTTCGGCCTGCAAGGCGCGCCGCCGACGCATCCGCGGCTGCTGGACTGGCTCGCGCGGTGGTTCGTCGACGCTCGCTGGGACCTCAAGGCGCTGCACCGGTTGATCGTGACGTCGGCGACGTTCCGTCAGAGCTCGGCGGCGTCAGCGGAGCTCCGCGCTCGTGATCCGCACAACGAGCTGTTGGCGCGTGGTCCTCGCTACCAGCTGCCTGCAGAGATGCTGCGCGACCAAGTCCTGTGGGCCTCGGGGCTGCTCGCTGAGCGGTTCGGCGGCGCGCCGGTGCGCCCCTACCAGCCTGCAGGCCTGTGGAAGGAGACGAGCGGGCAGACCTACGCGCCCAGCAAGGGCGACGACCTGTATCGCCGCAGCCTCTACACCTACTGGAAGCGCACCTCACCGCCGCCGGCGATGATGCTGCTCGACGCTAGCAAGCGCGACGTGTGCGTGATGCGGCGGCAGCGAACAGCGACGCCGCTGCAGGCGTTGGTGATGCTGAACGACCCGCAGTTCGTCGAGCCCGCGCGCGTCTGGGCCGAAGGGCTCGTGGCGACCGGCGGGGACGACGATGACCTCTTGGCGGCCGTGTTCAGGCGGATGACGAGCCGTGCGCCCAGCCCCCGTGAGCGCCAGATCCTCGGCGCCGCGCTCGATGAGCAGCGTCAGGCCTACCGGGCGGCGCCGGCCGCTGCGGCTGCGCTCTGCAAGGTCGGGAGTCGTCCGCAGACCCCGGACCTCGACGACGCCGAGGTCGCGGCCTGGACCATCGTGATCAGCACGGTGATGAACTTCGACGAGGTCGTGAGGCTGCGATGAAGGATTCGATCACGCGCAGGATGCTCATGGGTCAAGGTGCTGCCGGCCTCGGGTCGCTGGCGCTGCCGCGCCTGCTCGACGACGGCGCGCGCCCGAAGCCGCACTTCGCGCCCAAGGCCAAGCGGCTGGTTTATCTGTTCCACAGCGGCGGCCCCTCGCAGCTTGAGACCTTCGACTACAAGCCCGTGCTTCAGCAGCGGAACGGTGAAGAACTGCCCGACTCTGTGCGCGGGGGGCAGCGCCTCACGGCGATGTCGGGCAACCAGTCGAGCTTGCCGCTCGCCGGCGCGCAGTTCTCGTTCGCGCAGCACGGCGAGAGCGGGCAGTGGGTCAGCGAGCTGCTGCCGCACACGGCGGGCATCATCGATGACCTGACGGTCGTCAAGTCGATGCACACCGAGGCGATCAACCACGACCCCGCGATCACCTTCTTGCAGACGGGCTCGCAGATCGCCGGCCGACCGTCCATTGGCGCGTGGTTGAGCTTCGGCTTGGGCTCGGACAACGACGAGCTGCCCGCATCTTGTGTGTTGGTGACGAAGAACAAGGGCGGGCAGCCGCTCTACGCACGTCTATGGGGGAGCGGCTTTTTGCCGTCGACGCACCAGGGCGTGCAGTTCCGCGCGGGCAAAGACCGCGTGCTTTACCTTGCTGACCCTGACGGCGTCGACGTCGCGACGCGGCGGCGCATGCTGGATCGGCTGCGCGAGCTGCACGAGGCGGCGTACGAGCGCGAGGTCGACCCGGCGGTGCGGTCGCGTATCGATCAGTACGAGATGGCGTTCCGGATGCAGATGTCGGTGCCCGAGGTCACAGACCTCTCTGACGAGCCGGACTGGGTCTTCGATCACTACGGCGAGGACGCGCGGCAACCGGGGACGTTTGCTGCGAACTGCTTGATGGCGCGCCGCCTGCTCGAGCGCGGCGTGCGGTGCGTGCAGCTGTTCCACCAGGGCTGGGACCAGCACGGGGGGCTGCCTGGTGGAATCCGTCGGCAGTGCAAAGAGAC
Organism: Planctomycetota bacterium; assembly: GCA_002684655.1. Taxonomy (GTDB): domain Bacteria; phylum Planctomycetota; class UBA1135; order UBA1135; family UBA2386. The sequence continues at coordinate 7,852 of NYVR01000014.1, forward strand.
CGACCAGGCCAGCGCTGCGCTCGTCCGCGACCTCAAGGCGCGCGGCCTGCTGGACGACACCCTCGTGGTCTGGGGAGGCGAGTTTGGCCGCACGAGCTACTCGCAAGGCAAGATCACCAGCAACAACTACGGGCGGGACCACCACCCGCGCTGCTTCTCGATGTGGATGGCCGGGGGCGGCCTTCGCCCGGGCTACTCGCACGGCCAGACCTGCGACCTTGGCTACAACATCGCCGAGGACCCTGTGCACGTTCACGACCTGCACGCGACCCTGCTGCACCTGCTGGGTATCGACCACGAGCGCCTGACCTACTTCTACCAGGGCCGCGACTTCCGCTTGACGGACGTGCACGGCAAGGTCGTGCGGCAGCTGCTGGCCTGAGCTGCCACACGGAGTGCAACCCGACGTGGGCTCCGCGCGAACGGCTCCTCGCCGTGTCCCACGACCTCGATCCGCCGCCAGACCTCGACGCGCTGCTGCAGCAGACGTGGCGCGAGTTGGTGCGCGGCGTGCCGGATGAGCGCCACGGGTTTCACTGGCCGGTGGTTGCGACGGTCGATGAGCGCGGGGCGCCGCAGGCGCGGGTCTGCGTGCTGCGATCGGTCTCCGAGGGCGGCGGGCAGCTGACGTTCCAGACGGACCGGCGCTCGCCTAAGGTCCGAGAGCTGCGCGCCGAGCCGCGGCTGTCGTTGACCTTCCACGACCGACGCCGGCGGCTCCAGCTGCGGGTTTGCGGCGCGGCCGAGGTTCACCTCGAGGGTCCCGTATTCGACGCCGGTTGGTCGCGCTGCGGGCTCGGCGGGCGTCGTTCGTATCTTGGCGAGCACGAGCCGAGCTCGCGCAGCGACGACTGGAGCCCGAACCTGCCGCCTCATCTCGTCGGGTCGGCGCCGACGCGAGACGAGAGCGAGGTCGGGCGCGCGCGCTTCGCCGTCGTCGAGGTCGCCATCCACTCGATGGATTTGCTGGTGCTCGCGCGGTCCGGCCACCGACGCGTTCGCTATACGCGGCGCGAGGCGGGGGGGTGGGGCGCCGAGTGGCTGCAGCCCTAAGCGATAGCCGCGCCGCTACCTGATGGGCGTGAATCGGACCGCGTCGAGGATGACGTAGCCGTCGACGCCTTCGTTGGTGACGACTACCGACACGGGACCGGTGAGGCCCAGCTCGCCGAGGACGTGGAACGTGCCGTCGTTCGGTCGTCGCCGTTGGTTGACGGTGTAACGGTGCACGCGATCGCTGCACCGGACCTCGACCGGCACGTTCGCGGCGCGGTTCGCGTGCTCGACGTAGCCCAGCTCTACTCGATATCTACCAGGCGCAAGCTCGGCCCGGAACGTCCCTCGGCAAGCGCCGTCGCCGCGGCCGCCGTCGTGGAGGTAGCCGCGGTGGACGCCGCGGCGCACCCCTGACGGTCGCCACGGGCCCGTCAGCTCGGCGGCGGTGTCGTCGACGACGACGCCGGCGAGCTCGTCGAGGGAAACGTACGCGGCGCCGGCGTCTCCGGCGGCTCGAAGCACCTGTCCGTCTGCCGTCAGCCGCGCCGCGAGCGCGTCGTAGTCGACGTCTTGCACCGCGCAGCCCCGCTCGAGCGCGAGCGCTGCGGCCGTCGCCGCTGATTGCCCCAGGATCATGAACACGGGCTCCATCCGGATCGACCCATAGGCGATGTGCGACGAGGACAAGCAGACCGGCACCAGCAGGTTCTCGCACTCGGCGCGCTTGGGCAGGATGGCGCCGAAGTCGACCGGGTAGGGGCCGCCTGGGTTGATCTGGATGTCCCCCTCGTTGCGCGCGTTGCCGTCGGCGTCGACGTAGCGCTGCACGTTGTGGCTGTCCATGTTGTAGGAGCCCATGCCGATCGGTCGCGGGGTGTCGAGCGCGCCGCGCAGGTGACGTTCGGTCTGCACCCAATCGGAGACCATCCGTCGCGCCTCGCGCACGTAGATCTGGTGCGGCCAGTGTTCGTTGTCGACGAACTCGTCAGCGGCGAGGCCCCACTGACGGATCTGCGTCTGTATGGCCTCTGGCACGCGCGGGTCGTTGGCGAGGAACCAGAGCAGGCCCTGCTGGTAGGCCCGGTGTTCGGCCACGATCGCCTGCCGCTCGGCGTAGCTGCCGTCGGGGTAGCCGTAGTTGGCGCCGATGTTGTCGAACGAGAAGGCGCCGTGGTTGTTGGTGTCCGTCTTGCGGTTGGGGATCGGGTCGAACTTGCGGTAGGTGCCGGCCCATCCGGCCAGCAGGTGGCGCAGCAACAACTCGTACTGCTGCGCGTCGTAGTCGGCAGGTTTCGGCCACGGGACCTTGTTGTCCGGATGGTCGGTCATGCAGGTCCGAAAGCAGTAGGCCTGGACGCGGTGGTCGCCGCGCCCTTCCTCGCCCGGCGGGCCCTCGTGGATGCGCGGGAGCAGCCCAGAGGAGGGGTCGCCGGGGACGACGTACGGGTCGACCGGGCGGTCGAACTGGTGGTGCCGCGCGCGCGCGGTCTGGACCCCGTTGAGCGTCTCGCCGTAGGTCTCGTTGGACTCGCGGCCCACGGTGTAGCTAACGCCCGCGGCGGCCATCAGGTCGCCTTCGTAGGTCGCGTCGATGAACACGTCGCCCGTGAAGCGCTCTCCTGCCAGCGTGGTGATCGATCGGATCCTGCCATCGATCACCTCGACGCCCGCCGCTCGGTCGAGCCACGCCTCGCGGTGGACGGGGATGCGGTGCTCTTCGACCATCGCCTCGAAGACGGCCTCGGCGACGTGCGGCTCGAAGATCCACATCGTGCGCGCGTCGCCGTCGATGGCGGGCGTCCCCTGGCCGCGGTTGCCGTAGTCCTCGCGACGCTGCCACTGCCACGCCGCGTCGTCGGCGTAGCGCGTGAAGATCCGCGCGTAGAATTCGCGCGCGAGGCCGCCGATGACCGCCTTGTCGCCGGAGTCGGTCCAACCCAGCCCGCTCGAAGAGAGCCCGCCGAGGTGGCGGTCGGGCCCTAAAAGCACGACCGATCTCCCCATCCGCTGGGCCTGGACGGCCGCCATCACGCCTGCAGACGTACAGCCGTAGATGACGACGTCGGGCCGCGAGACGCTGCAGGCAGCGAGCGTCGCTGCGGCGAGCAGGGAGGACAAGCGCGCGTGGGACACGCTATGAGGATGCCCGTTGGGCGCTGCGTGGGCCACCTCGACGCGGCGACGTCGCTTTTTCCGGGCGGCCGCACGCTCCCGCGATCCGTCGGTCAACAGCAAGCAACCCAAACCCGCGGCGTTCGGCTACGGTTAGCAGCTCAATGCGTCATCTGTTCTCTGTTTGTTCTCTCGTCCTCGCCGCTGCGTTCGCTGCAGCCCTCGCGCCGGCGCAGGACGCCGCCGCCAAGAAACCTGCCGAGCTGGAGAAGGTCGCGCTGCTGCGCCCCTCAGGCTCGTATGCGGATCTGCCGGAGTCGGGCTTTGACCCGACCAGCTTGCTGTTGGGCGGCGGCGGTCAGCCCAAGGCGTTTTTCTCGCTGATCGAGATGGTGCTCGACCTGACCGTTCAGCCTGGCGACAACGTCCTGCTCGACCTCTCGGGCGGCGTCGGGTTGAACCTCGCCCAGCACCGCGAGCTGGAGCGCGCGATCGCGCGCGTGCACGAGGCCGGCAAGCACATCACCTGCTATCTGGAGAACGCCAGCATCGGCTCGTATCAGATCGCCGCGCAGTGTGACCGGGTGCTGCTCGCGGACATGGGCGGCGTCGACCTGCGCTCGCCGGCGATGAACATCATGCACTTCAAGGACGCGCTCGACCTCGCGGGCGTCCAGGTTGAGGTGACGCGCGTGGGTGAGTTCAAAGGGGCCGTCGAGCCCTACATGCTGCCGACGATGTCGAGCCACCTGCGGGAGCACTACCGCGCGATGCTGCGCTCCATGAACAGCGACATCGTGCGCCGCATCGCGGCGGGGCGGAAGCTCGCCACGGAGAAGGTCCTAGCGCTGCAGGAGCGTCGCATGTTCACGGCCAAGGAGGCGCTGCAGGAGGGGCTTGTCGACCGGCTGGTGCCGTGGGAGGGCGCCGAGCGCGCGCTCGCGACGTTCCGAGGCAACCATGACTTCGAGCTCAAGGACGTCGGCCCGCGCGAGAAGAAGAAGAAGCGTCGCGACCTGATGTCGATGCTCTCGGGGCTGATGAATCCCAAGAAGGAGGAAGAGATCGAGGACCCCGAGGTCGTCGTGATGCACCTCTCCGGGCAGATCGTCGACGGCAGCTCGCCTTCTGCGGGCAGCATGGTCAGCGGCCCGACCGTTAAGCGGCTCGACAAGCTCGCGGAAAACGAGCTGGTGCAAGGCGTCGTGATCCGCATCAACTCGCCGGGGGGCTCCGCGACGGCGAGCGAGGCGATCCGCCTCGCGATCGCGCGTCTTGCTGAGAAAAAGCCCGTGGTGTTTTCGATGGGCGACACCGCCGCATCGGGCGGCTACTGGATCACCGCGATCGGCCAACCGATCCTCGCCGAGGTCGGGACGGTCACCGGCTCGATCGGCGTGTTCGGTATGCGCTACCAGCCGGGCGCGCTGATGCGCCGCGTCGGCGTCCACAGCGAGATCGTCAGCATCGACGACGGCCCGCAGATGGACGCGATCGATCGGCCCTGGACGGCTGCGGCGCGCGCCAAGGTCCAGGCTGGCGTCGACGAGGTCTACGCCAAGTTCCTCAAGCTGGTCGCGACGTCGCGCGGCACGACCCCTGAAGATGTCGACGCGATCGCGGGCGGGCGTGTCTGGTCAGGTCAGCAAGCGCTCGAGAACGGTCTGGTTGACGAGATCGGCGGCGTCGACCGCGCCGTCGCGATCATCGTGGAGAAGGCCGGCATCGACGCTGACGTCGAGGTCCGTCACATGCCGCAGCCGTCGCAGCTCGCAGACGCGTTCTTCAGTCAGCTCTTCGACGCGAAGATCCGGACGTCCGACGGCGGGCTACTGGAGACGTTGATCGCGCGCTGCGGTCCCTTCGAGGAGGTCGTCGCCGTGATCCGCGAGGCGTTGACCAGCGACGGCAAGGCGCGCATCTACGCGTTGATGCCGGCCGGCCTGCGCGTCCGTTAGTCGGCGGCCTCGCGTGGTTCCTCGCCTTGATGAACGGGGAGCCGCGCGAGCACGGTCTCGGCTTGCTCGGCAGGACTCCGCTGCCAGTCGAGCACCAGGTCGGCGGTCGCGCGCGCGGGTTCGACGAATTGCTCATGCATGGGCCGGACCGTGTCGAAGTATTGCTTGACCACCGACTCCACGGAGCGTCCGCGCTCCTCGATGTCGCGGCGGAGTCTTCGGAGCGCGCGCACGTCGGCGGGCGTGTCGACGAACACGCGCAGGTCGAACGACCGCCGCAGCGCTGGGACCGCGAGCAGCAGGATGCCTTCACAGATGATCAGCGGGCGCGGCTCGACGCGCTTGGTGGTCGGCGTGCGGGTGTGCGTAGCGAAGTCGTAGACCGGCCGCTCGACCGCGACGCCGCGGAGGAGTCGCTCCAAGTGACTTCGCAGCAGGTCGTTGTCCAGGCTGTCTGGATGGTCGAAGTTGGTGCGCTGCCGCAGCGATAGCGGCCGATCGCTGAGGTCTTTGTAGTAGCTGTCGTGGTCCAGCACGCAGCAGCGCTCGTCGCCCAGCGTCTCAACGATGGCGCGCGTCAGCGACGTCTTGCCGCTGCCGGAGCCTCCTGAGACGGCGATCGAAAATGGCCTGCTGCCCATTCGTGGAAAGTAGCCAACATCGGCGTCGATGCCTGCATCGAACTCGGGCGCTTTCTTCGAACCACCGCGCTTGTGATGAGCGCGAGCGGCGCCTTACTGTCCACAGTGGAGCCGCGGCCGCGGCCGAACTGGTATCTCTTGAGCTACGACCCGACGAACGTGTTCGCCCGCATCTTGCGCGGCGAGGTGCCCGCGGACGTGCTGCACGAAGACGATCACTGTCTCGCGTTCCGAGACGTCGCGCCGCAAGCGCCGACGCACTTCCTCGTCATCCCCAAGCGAGAGATCGCCTCGCTGAGCGACGCTGGCCCAGAGGACGCTGGCTTGTTGGGGCACTTGCTGGTGACGGCTGCCAAGGTCGCGCGGGACCTGGGGATCGCCGAAGGCGGGAGTCGGGTCGTGATCAACGACGGCGCTGGCGCCGGCCAGACCGTGTTCCATTTGCACGTCCACGTCCTCGCCGGGAGGCCGCTGACGTGGCCGCCGGGCTGATCCGTCTCATCCACCGATATCTGCGGCGTCGACCGGGCGGGGGGCCCGGAAGTCTCTCATGAACGACAAGCGCGACAGCGACGAAGAGCACAAGGAGCCTGAGGTGATGTTCCTGCCGCTCGCGGCGACGCCACGCCCGGACTGGGGCGCGTTTGACGCTGGCGTCGTCGCGCGACGCCTCCCGGACTTCATGCACCAGATGCTCAACCAGGGGCGCCCTGGCCCTACGGCGATGCTCGAGCTGCAGTCTGCGGCGGACTCCGGCCCCGTCACCTGGGTAGAGCTGGACGCGCCGCCTGACCGCGAAGAGGCCTTCGAGTTGATGCCGCCGCAGCTGACGGTGCGCGTCGTCGTCACCGGGGAGGTAGAGCCGGTCGACGACGGCCTGCGGCTGGAGTTGCACATCTATCGCGACGAGGAGGGCGAGGAGTTCGTTACGGAGAAGATGGGGATCGTGCTTTCGCGGCGAGACCCTGTCGCCGGGCTCATGAAGCTGACGCGGCGCTTGGCCCGCGCCCTCGCGCTCCCGTTCCATGAACCGCAGATCGGGCTGCTCACGGACAAGGGCGCGGCCTTCATGTCTTTCCTGCGCGGCCTCGACAACGCGATGTTGCTCAGCGGAGACCTCGAGATCGCCGTGCCCGAAGATCGCGGCGCCTTGATCCAGCCGTTCGCGGACGCCATCGAGCGCGACCCGGCGTTCGGGCTCGCGCTCCGGATCGCGAACGCGACGGCGGCGCTGGCGCTCAACGGAGAGCGCATCGACCGCGAGGAGGTGCGCAGGTTTATGGACCGCTGTTACTCCGCGCATCCTGTCGACGGTGAGGCGTGCGTCGCGGTCGCCGAGCAGTTGAGCGATATGGGTGATGAGGATCGCGCCTTCGCGTGGCTCGAGTACGCGACCGAGCTGGATCCGCCGCCCTCGCGAGGTCTAGAGAGCCTCGGCATCCTCAAGGCACGTCGCGGCGAACCCGACGCCGCTCGTGGTCTATGGCGGCGGGGCCTCTCGGTCGATGGTCACCCCGACTTCTTCTCCCACCTCGCGCAGCTCAGCTTCGTAGAAGGAGACGCGGCGTCGGCGTGGGACCTCGTTGAGCGCGGCCTCCGGCGGCTCCGCGAGCGAACCCTGCGCGCGGCCGAGTGGACGGAGGCCGAACGCGGCGCTGGCGTGCTCCTGGAGTGCTTGCATGAGCACCTCGGCGACCGCGAGGCGCCGTCGAGCATCGCGGCAGCGCTCGTCGAGCTGCGCGGCTTGTTGACAACAGCCGACCGCTTGCCGCTCGGGCTTTGTCTGCTCGCGACCGGCGCGACGAGACCTGCGAGGGTCGAGTTGATCGCGGGGATGCGCGCTGTATGCGACCCGTCGACGCGCGATCAGGCGGTGCGCGCGCTGTTGCGGATTGACGTCGTGGACTTCGAGGAGCGGTTCGCCAAGGCGACGGAGAAGAGCTTGCGCGGCCGCAACCCCAAGGCTGCGCTGGCTGAGTTCCGGCTCTGGCTGCGCCTGCAGCCGGAGTTCTGGCCAGCGCTCTACTACTCGGGGATCGCGAAGCGCCGTATGGGAGAGCCAGACGAGGCCTTGGACCTCCAAGCTGCGGCGCTCGAGGTGATGCCGGAGCAGCCAGACGTGCTGTTCGAGATGTCTGAGCTGTTCGCGCGTCGGCAGAACAGCAAGCGGGCGCTGGAGTTGATCGAGCAAGCGCTCGGGCAGCGCTACGGTGAGCCGCGGCTGCACGAGGCGAAGGCGCGATACCTGAGGGGCCTCGGTCGGCTCGACGAGGCCAGGGAGGTCGTCGCCGTCGCGATCACTGCGGGGCTTGAGAGCCCCGCGCTGCGGCGTCTCGGTCGATCGCTCTGTCGCGACTGAGGCCGCGGACCGCGCGCCGGCTACTTCGCAGGCGCGGCCAGCTGCTGGAGGTCGACTTGCTCGACCCGCGCGCTGCTGATTAAGTGATCGAGGTCGTGCTCCTCTAGCCAGTCGTAGACGAGGTCGATGGGCGTGCAGAGGCCGAGGTGAGGGACGACGACGGGGTGGCTTTGACCGTGGGTGTAGATCTTCGAGAAGACGCCTATCAGCTGGCGCGTGCCGTAACGGTAGATGCCGCCGCCAGAGTTGCCAAAGTAGGTTGGCGCGTTGACCATCCAGTAGTTGGAACCGTTGAGGTCGTTGTGCAACGAGCTGACCTCTCCGGTGGAGGGCACCGGGTCATTGCCGAGCGGACAGCCCACTGCGCAGATCGGGTCCCAGACCTGGATCTCGTCAGACTGTGATCGCGGCAAAGCGTTGGCGACGTGGGGCAAGACAAGGTCCGTCTCGAGCTTTACGAGCGCGGCGTCGATGCCGGGCTCGCTGGCGACCATCCGGCCCTTCAAGAGCAGCTGCTCGCCGTCTAGGTAGACCGTGACGTCAAAACCTTCGTGCGCGGTGCGAGGCGTGTCGGCCAGGATGTTGCGGACGACGTGATACGAGGTGAGCACGTACGATTCGACGCGTTGGCTCCGCCTCGGGTTGGGTCCTGAGAAGACGATGGTCCCGGAGCCGACGGTGTCGTCGCTGTTGAGCTGCACCGTTGGCAGCAGCATCTGTCGGGTCATCGCTCCTCGGTCCCGGTAAACCGATCCGGCGAGCGCTGCGATCTGCTGCCGACTTTCGCGCAAGCGCGCAGCGCAGTCCTCGTGTTTGGCGCGCAGCTCCTTCATGTAGGAGTCGACCAAGGCCTTGGTCTCCGCGAAGTCGCTAGAGAGTCGACGCTGCAGCTGCGCGGCGTCTCTCTGGGCTTGCTCCAGTTCGCACGCGATCGTCTCGGCTTGCTCGGAGCCGGCGGCAGCGAGCAGCAGCTGCTGCTCTAGTGAGCAGAGGCGCGCCTCGGTTTGCGCGATCACCTGCTCTTGGTTGGAGCGCAGCTCGTCGCGGGTGGCGTCGCCGCGAGCGATCGTCTGATGGATCGCTCGTTCGAGCGCGCCGATGTCTCCCTGACGAAGCTCCACGCCCTCCTGTCTCCGCTCGATGCCCGCCTGGCGGACTTCGACGCGGTGGAGCTGGCGGTGGAAGCAGAGCAGCGCGATCAAGACCGCGACTCCTGCTGACACCTCTGCGAGCGTGCGCTTCATCCCTGCTGTAACTCCTTGTTGCTGGCGGCAGAAGCATCTGCCGTTCAAAGAGTTCGGAAGGCCGTTCAGGGCGCCTGAAGCAAAAGCTGCGGCGGCTCTGCGACGTTCGCGCCGCGTCCGGTGGCATCGTGATTTGGGCCGCGCGCCTGCGCCCGAGAACTATGGGCGCCGCGGCCTTCGGCGGCGCCGCCGAAGGCCCGCGCGCGCCCGCGTTTCCGACCTACGGCAGCGGGTGCGCCGCGCAGAGATCTTGAACGATCGCGCGGTAGCGGGCCGGATCCTCGCCGCGGACGAGGCCGATGACGACGTCGGCGACGATCTCAATCTCGGCCTTGCCGAAGCCGCGCGTCGTGACGGCGGGGGTGCCGAGGCGCAAGCCTGAGGTGACCATGGGCGGCCGCGGGTCGTTCGGGACGGCGTTCTTGTTAACGGCGAGGCCCGCTGCCAGCGCGCGCTCTTCGACGTCTGCGCCGGTGACGTCGGTCCCCTGGAGGTCGACCAGCACGATGTGGTTGTCGGTGCCCCCGGAGACGATCTTTAGGCCGGCGCTCTGCAGGTGCGCTGCGAGGTGCGCGGCGTTGGCTTGCACCTGCAGCTGGTACTCTCTGAACGAGGGCTGCAGCGCCTCTCCGAACGCGACGGCTTTACCAGCGACCTGCTGCATGATGGGGCCACCCTGCGACCCCGGGAACACGGACGAGTTGATCTTCTTAGCGATCTCGGCGCTCGCTAGGATCATGCCGCCGCGCGGACCACGCAGCGTCTTATGTGTCGTCATCGTGACGACGTCGGCGACGCCCACTGGGCTCGGCAGGACTTTGCCCGCGATCATGCCAGCAGGGTGCGCGATGTCTGCCAAGAGGTAGGCGCCTACTTCGCGCGCGATCTCCGCGAATGCTTGGTAGTCAATCTCGCGCGCGTATGCGCTGCCGCCCGCGATCAGCACGTGCGGCTGGTGCTCCTTGCAGATCTTCCGGACGTGGTCCATGTCGATCAGGCCGTCGTCGTTGACACCGTATTGCGCGGGGTCGAACAACATCCCGGTGTGGCTCTTGGGGTGACCGTGGCTGAGGTGGCCGCCGTCCTTGAGCGACATGCCGACGATGCGTCCTTGCGGCCCGGCAAGCGCCATCAGGGCAGATAAGTTGGCGGTGGTTCCGGAGTGCGGCTGGACGTTCGCGGCCTCGGCGCCGAAGAGCTCCTTGGCGCGGGCGCGGGCGAGCTCTTCGATCTCGTCAGCGACCTCGCAGCCGCCGTAGTAGCGCCGCGAGGGGTAGCCCTCGGCATATTTGTCGGTCAGCCTGCTGCTGCCCGTCTCGCGAACGGCCGCAGAGCAGTGGTTCTCTGAGGCGATCAGCGTCAGCGTGGTGGTTTGTCGTTGGTCTTCGCGCTGCAGCCAATCCGCCACATCGGCGTCTTGGTTTCGCAGCGCATTTACGTGCAGGTCTTGTGTCGTCACAGTTGGTCCAAGATAGGACGAGGGGCGAATCCAGACTAGCGCCGGAGCCGCTGTCCTAGCGCTTCTCTGAGCACGTTTTTTTCCATTGGAGCGCCGCCTCGCGCGCGCGTCGGGTGTAATCGCCGCCGCCGCGGTGCGCGGGCTGGGGCAAGCGCTCGTGTCAGCGGCCTGCGACCCGTGTGTGCCGCTACAACGATCCTGCATTGAGTAAGCAACGAGACAAACTGCGCGCATGGACGGTGCGCGATAGCGCGGACCTCTATCAGCTCGCCGCGTGGGGTGGGGACACGTACGACGTGAACGAACGCGGTGACCTCGTGGTCATGCCGCACGGTCCTGACCGAGGCTATTTCTCTCTGCCGTCGTTGGTTGAGGACCTGCGAAACCGCGGCCTCGAGCTGCCGATGCTGCTGCGCGTCTCGGACATCTTGGAGCAGCGCGTCAAGGCGCTCGCGGGGACCTTCGACACTGCGATCCAGGAGCACGCTTTCACGGGTCGCTACCGGCCGGTTTTTCCGATCAAGGTCAACCAGCAGCGCGACGTCGTCGAGGAGTTGGTCGACTTCGGTCGAGACCATGCGCTCGGGCTCGAGGCCGGCAGCAAGCCTGAGCTCTTGGTCGTGCTCGCGCACATGACCAACCCTGACGGCGTCGTCATCTGCAACGGCTACAAAGACGTCAGCTATATCGAGACGGCGGTCCTCGCCAAGAAGATGGGGCTGCATACGATCATCGTGATCGACAGGCTCGACGAGCTGCAGACGATCATCGAAGTCAGCGAGCGGCTCGGCATGCGGCCGCACATCGGCGTGCGGGCCAAGCTGGCCTCACGCGGCGCCGGAAAGTGGCAGGAGTCGGGCGGCGAGAAGTCCAAGTTCGGCCTCACCGCAGGCGAGATCATTGAAGTGGTCGAGCGGCTGCAGCAGGTGGACATGTTGGACTGCCTCGAGCTGCTGCACTTCCACATCGGCAGCCAGATCACGTCGATCCGCGCGATCAAAGACGCGCTCAAGGAGGCGACGCGCTTCTACACCGAGATCTACAGGCTCGGCGCCGCGCTCAAGTTCTTGGACGTTGGCGGCGGCCTCGCGGTCGACTACGACGGCTCGCAGACCAACTTTCACAGTTCCGCGAACTACACCCTGCAGGAGTACGCCAACGACGTCGTCTTCGCGATCCAGCAGGCGTGCGACGAAAACGGCGTCCCGCACCCGGACATCGTCAGCGAGTCGGGGCGGGCGTTGACCGCGCACCACGCCATCCTGATCTTCGACGTGCTCGGCGTCTCTCGGCAGCGCACGGACCCCCCTGACGAGGACGCATCGCACGACAGCCCGCCGATCATCCACCTGCGCGAGATCCTGCAGAGCGTATCTCGCGAGAACATCCTCGAGAGCTACCACGACGCCGTTCAACTGAAGGAGGAGGCGACCAGCCTGTTCTCCCTGGGCTACCTAGACCTCACCGGGCGAGCGATCGCAGAGCGGCTCTATTGGTCAATCTGTGACCGCATCTTGCAGATCGTCCGCGCGCTCGACCACGTCCCTGAGGAACTCGAGGGGCTCGAGCGCTCGCTCGCCGACATCTACTACTGCAACTTCTCGGTGTTCCAGTCGGCGCCCGACCACTGGGCTGTTCAGCAGCTGTTTCCGACGATGCCGATCCACCGCCTGAACGAGCGGCCAACGCGGCGCGCGACGCTCGCCGACCTGACCTGCGACAGCGACGGCAAGGTGGACAAGTTCATCGACCTCCGTGACGTCAAGGACGTCCTCGAAGTGCACCCGGTCCATCCCGGCGAGCCCTATTACATGGGGATGTTCCTGGTCGGCGCCTATCAGGAGATCCTCGGAGATCTGCACAACCTCTTCGGGGATACCAACGCGATCCACGTCTCCGTTGACGACGATCACGGCTACCGAATCGAGCGGGTCATCGAGGGCGACTCGATCACTGAGGTGCTCGGCTACGTGCAATATGAGAAGCAAGAGCTCGTCAGGCGAATGCGCGGCCGACTAGAGGAGGCGGTGCGGGCGAGGCGCTTGGATATGCGCGAGTCGGCCTTGTTGATGCGTCGTTACGAGGAGGGCCTGGCCTCTTACACCTACCTCACGGACGACGACGCCAAGGTCGGGCGCGTCACGGGGCAGGCCCAGGGGGCGCCGCAGCCTCGTGATAATGCTGGCGATAGCGCGTTCCTCGGTGACACTATGTCGGTCTCTCAGCCGCCGGGCTGATCATGAATCGGCGTCCGCGTCACGGCGACGTGATCGCGCGCTGATCGTGGCCGAACCGTGGAATCAAACGACCTGCAATGCACGCTGCTGTCTTCGTCGACTTCGAGAACCTGTTCCTCTCGCTTAAGAATCGTGAAGAACTGAGCGGGTTACGGATCCGAGAGCTCTCGCTCGGCATCCTGGATCATCTCAAAGAGCGCTTGAGCAAGGACAAGGCGCCGATGGTCCTTGGACGCAGCTACGCTGCGTTCGACACCTACCCGGGCATGGAGGTGGCGCACGACCTCGCGCTGATGGGCTTTGATCCGCAGTACGTGTTGGTCGGGCACGCGGGCAAGAATTCGGCGGACGTCCAGCTCGCGTGTGATGTCTGCCGCGTCTTGTATCGACGCCCCGATATTGACGCGATCGTCATCGTTAGTGGGGATCGAGACTTCATCCCGATCGCGCGGCAGGTGTTGGAGGAGAATCGTGAGCTGCGCGTCGTCGCGATTCCGGACAGCACCTCAGGTGACCTGCGGATGCGGGTCGGCAAAGATCGATTCTGGAACGCGCTGGATCTCATCGATGTGAAGCCCGCGGTCGAGGCCGCGCCGTCGGTCGCAGATCAGACCGTCGTCGCGAGCGCCGACGAGGCGCAGTCGGCCGTCTCTGGTGGCGTCGGCGAAGACGTCATCGACGCGCACAAGGCCGAGATCGTGGGGCATATCCCGGTCACCTGGCGCACGGACGAGCTGCCGAACGACGACAACGTTGGCGAGCGACTGGAGCAGTGCATCGAGCTGATCCTGCGCGCGCAGGCCCGGCACGGGAGCTCAGAGGTGTGGCTGTCGCCGTTCCTCAAGGGGCCGATGAGTCAGCACTTCAGCGGCCTCGTTCACCCGGAGCGGCGGGCGCTGATCAACGAGCTGCGGCTGCGCGGCGCGATCCGTATCGAGGAGCGCGAAAATCAGTACGCCGATCACCCTTATTCCGTCATTGTGCTGGACGAGGCCCACGCGATCGTGCGGTCTGCTGCCGAGCGAACGAGGCAATCCGACGAACAGAACTGATGCATCGAAACCTCTTAAGCTTTCTCTCTTTCGGGTGCGTTGTAGCGCTTGGTGGCGCGCCTGTCGTAGCGCAGTCGTTCCAGGACATGGTCGATTCCCGCAACGCGGCGCAGCCCTATTCATCGATCTTCCAGGTCGAGCTGGGCGCCATCGGCGTGAGCAGCGACAGCGCTGGCGTCGACGCTGAGCAGCGCGGCCTCGGCGACGAGATCAGCTGGGACGCGAAGCTCTACTATCGTGACGAGGCGTTCGGCTCGCGTCGTGGGACGCTCGAAGCCTACGCCGGTCGCGACGGCATCTTCGCTGGGTTTACGGACGGCAAGTTGATCGGCGACGACACGGTGACCAGGCTAGAGCTGCGGGCGCGGCCCTGGATGTTTTACCGCGACGGCTTCTACGTCGACGATGAGCTGCGACCGAACGGCTTCTACGAAGGATCTGACTACGAGAGCTACCTGGGCTTTGGGCGCGAAGCCAGCGACGGCTTGTACATCGAGTTCGGACCCTACTACCGTCGGCACGAGTTTCGGGCGTCTGACCGGACGAACGTCGCGGGCAACATCTTTACGCTGCCCGAGGACTTCGACTCATACGGCGGGCGTCTCTATCTGGAGCAGCGCGCGGTCCAGATGGACCGACGACGCGGCATGCCCCAGCAAGGCTTTGTGCTGACCTTGGTGGGCGAGCGCGAGTGGATCGGCGCGTCGCAGCCGTTCGGCACTGCGCTCAATACAACCAGCCTGCCTAGCGCTGTCTGGCGCGCTCGAGGCCGGCTGGAGTGGTACATCCCCGGATCGGACTCATTTACGTGGGAGGTGTTCGCCAACGGTGGCGTGCAGGATGAGCGCGACCGCGTGTTTAACTTCGAAGGACAGCGTCCGATCGGGAACGAGTGGGGCGACGCCCAGGTGCGGCTGCGTTGGATGATCGGCGACTCCGTCACGATCACGCCCTTCGTTCACGCCCAGTATTCGACGGTCGCGACCGAAGACGGCCTCGGGTCGACGAGCGACTTCTTCCTCGGTGGCGGCGCCGAGACCTACTGGCATCTCGGCCAGACGTTCTCGGTTCACGGCTACTACTCGTTCCTGGACAACGAGAACCGCCCCTCCATCCGCATCGACGAGGATCTTCGGGGCCAGCACATGTTCTACCTCGGCGTGATCATGCGTTTCGGCGCGTCGCGGCGCTGATTCGACGCGGCGGCTCCGCGCCGCTCACTGCGCCAACCAGCCGGAGTAGGTTGTCTCGACCTCGCGCTGGCCGTCGTTCCAGATGGTCTTGCGGCGGTGCGGCACGCGCAGGCTGCCGGCGCGGCGGTAGTCGCTCCACTCTTCGCGAATATGCACGAGCGTGTCGTCTGCGAGGCGCTCCCAGGATTCGACGACGCGGATCAGCCGCGACTCGGTGTCGATGTGCACGCGGAGGCGGTCGAACTCGTCGCCGACGGCCTCGACGACGAAGTATTCGCGGTCGCCGACCTTGCGCTGCGCGATCGGTCGGAACTTCCGCTGCCCTCGCAGGTGCGACCGCAGCAGGCTCACAGGGTGTCGGCGCTGCTCGTGCAGCAGCAGCTCGATGGTCCGGGGGGCGAGCGGCTTTCGGTCTCCGTCTAGCTCCTCGAATCCGACGCCGTCTTGCACCGACGTCGAGATCACCTGGCCGACGATCGTCCGTCGGCGCGTGAGGTCACCAGCGTTGGTCCACGTGATCTCGTCTTCGGAGGTCAGTCCCTGCGCAGAGATCGTGGCGGCCTTCGTGATGAAGCCGTTTAGCGCGAGGTAGTTCTCGCGGCCGCCGGTGGCGGCGCGCGCGCGCTTCAGCCAAGGATCGGCCAAGGCGAGGTTCTCGGGTGTCGGCTGGTTCTGCGTGACCGGGTCGAAGCCCGTGGGGAGGGCGTCGGTAACTACCAAGCCGGGGAGCTCCGGCGGTCGTCCGGGGCCGACGGCGACGATCCAAGCTGGCGTCTCTTGGAACCTGTTCGCGGCGCCCCGCGCGTCCCAGACGGTGCCGTCGGCGAAGCGGTCTAGTTGCTCCTCCAAGACGCTAGGCGACATCTGCCTCATCATGAGGTTGACGTCGAGTCGTTGTCGGTCGGCTGAGCTCATCCTCGCTAGCCCTGCGTTCAACCGCGCGCGGCGCAAGGCGATCTGCAGCTCTGACGCGGACGGCGGGACGTCGACCAGCGAACGGCGCGCGCGCTGGTAGAGCTGCCACATCTGGACGACCTCGCTTGGCTTGGCCTTCGTAGACATGATCATCGTGATCACGTCCGGTGTTTGCTGAAACCGGACCCGCCACTGCAGGTGTGACAGTCCGGCTTCGTCCTGCAGCTGCTCAAGACGGCCGCCGACGCCGTCGAGCGTCAGGCAAGCGTGCATGACGAGCCACTCGGCGGCGCCTGAAACGGTCGCGTCGGGGAGCCGCATCACGACGGCGCAAGACGTCTCGACGTTGGGCTCGGGGCTCTCGCACCAGTAGAGGCCTGATTGGAAGGCTCGCGCCAACACCGGGCTCTCGCCAGGGAGCGCCGCTGCGGGAGACCAGCGCCCAAAGCACGTGTCATCCTCGCTCACCAGCGCCTTGAGCTTTTCGACGGAGGCGGGCGACCGCACTGTCAGGGCGGCGCGCTCGGGGCGATAGAGCCGCGAATGGAAGAGCGTGACCTCGCTCGCGTCGCGGTCGAGCAGCGCGTTGAGCTCCGCGGCGGTGCTCTTCTCGGCTTGCATGAGGCTGCGCGCAGCGGCGAGGAGCGGGTCGTCGAGGACCTGCGCAGTGCGGCGCGCGACCAGCTCGTCGCGCATGCGGAGGATCTGCGATCGAGATCGCGTGACGTGCTCCAGTGATTCTCGGAGCGCGCGGAGCGCCTGCGCGGTCGCGTAGGGCCGCACGCGTATGTCGAACCACGTGGTCGTCAGGCCGACTTTGACGTCGATCGAGCCGCCTAGTTCGCCGATTCGCTGCTTCAGGCTGGGCACGCTGGTCGTCGGGTCAGTCGAGTGCAGCAGCGTGTAGGCCGCGAGTTCGGCGAGGCTCGGCGCGACGAACAGCGACCCCGCGAAAACCCCCAATTGGATTTGCGCCGAGCCGCCGCTGGGCGCGGGGAGCAAGTAACACATCATGCCGTTAGGCAGCGGTTGGACCGTGCCCGCCGGGCCGGGATCCAGCGTCTCGTTGGCGGGGCCGGCGGGGCCCCCTTCCGGCGCGTCGCGGTTCGCTTCTTCGAGCTTCGGCGCTGGCGCCGGCGGGCTCTCGCAAGCGCCGAACCATGCAGTTGCCAAGAACGCTAACGCGGCGCGAGTCCGCGCGGTCTGCGTCGTCATGATCCCTCCACGATTGCGGCTTGCCCTGCGAAGGTGGTTCGGAGGATGCGCCGGATCTCCTCGCCTTTGACGGTCTTTGGCGCCGTTGGCGCGGTCGGCGAGTTCGGGGACTTGAGCGCGCGCTCGGCCAGCAGCACGGCTAGCGCGCGCGCCTCGTCCGTGGCGGCGTGCCACTCGGCGACGGTCAGCACGTTGGCGTTCCAGTACTGGCCATCTTTGAGCTCTTCGGCGGCGGCCTCTCGGCAGGCGGCGAGCAGGTCTTCGACGAGGTCTGTTGTGCCTTGCGGGTCGGTCGCGTCGATCCGTAGGAGCGGTGTCGCTGCGCCGCTGGGCCACGGCCCGACGGCTCGCATCTGCAGCTGCGGACGTTTGCGTTGGAGCTTGCGGCGGAGGTGACCGTTGCGATCGTTGGTCAGCCAGCGGGCCGCGACCGCTACTGCATGAGGCGAAGCGTCGCGAGGCAGGATCCACGCGAGCGAGACCGAGTTCGGCAGGTTGCCCGGGACGACGGAGCGGCGCTGCGACTGTAGCCTGCGGTTGACGGCCGGGCTGCGAGCCGGCGGCGTCGGCAGGGACGTGTCCGCGAAGGTCGCGGCAAGCATCTCCGACGCGCCGTCGAGGTCGAAGCCTCCGTAGATCACGTGCACTGTGTTGCGCGGGTGCTGGCTGGCGCCCCAGCAAGCCATCGCCTGGGCTCTCTTGGGAGCGAGCATCGGCGGGGTCTCTAGGAGCGCGATCCTCGTCGAGCTAGGCGTTGTCAGCGCGAGCAGCTCTGCCTGCACGCGGCGCTCTGGGTGCAGGCTGAAGTCTCGGGCGCGGTCGAGCAGCGCGGGCAGCCAGGTCCGCGCGAGGCCACGGAGCGCCTGCTGCTCGCGTCGCTCGAAGATCAGCCTCGCGACCTCGCCGAGGGCTGGCTCTAAGGTGGTCAGCGAGAAGACCGCGACGCCGTCGCGGTCGACGATCTCTGGTCGATGCGCGGGAGCCGCGGCGAGGACCCGTACGAAGGCGCGCGGGTCGCAGAGCGCGGCCGCGTCGCGGTCTCGCTGCAGCAGCGCCGCTTCGAAGGCGGGGTTGCCCTGGTCGGCCATCCGCGTTTGCCACGCCACGTCCAGAGCGTCGAGCGCGGCTCGTTCGGCGACGGGGTCGCTGCTGCCCGTCGACCATGTGCCCAACAGCGACGCGCGCGCGGTCGCGGCGGTGAGTCCGGGCAGGCCGGTTGGGTCGTCCCTGCCGTCGGTCCAGCTCGCCAGGGCCCAGTGTATCTGGCGCAGCTGCGGATCTCGGATGAGGAGGAAGCGGCTGCCGTCAGGCGTGCGGACCTCACGCACAGTCCGCTTCGGCGTTTGTGGCTGCGGTTGCTGTCGCTGCGCCTCAACCGGGACGCAGACCGCAAACAGCGTCAGCGCTGCTGACAGCAAGGCGGTCGGCAACTCAGGCCATCGCCGCGTCGGCAGACTCACCGCGCGCTTCCCCTTCGGTCGGGTGGTTGCGCAGGCCGGAGCGCGGGCTGCAGATGCCGCGCTTGCTGTCGGCGACGAACTCGACGATCTCGCGGCCGATGGGGTCTCGGTAGAGGGCGCTCTCGCGGACGAACTCAAGGCGTTGGTGCAGGGTTCCGGCACGCCAGAAGAGTAGTCGGAAGACGCGCTTAACGAGAGCCTTCTGTTCCGGTGTGTAGCCGTTGCGGTGTAGCCCGACCTTGTTGACGGCGACGAGCTTGGCGCGGTCCCCCTGGATCATCGCGAACGGCGGCGCGTCGTGCGAGACCATGGCGCCGGCGCCGACCATCACGAGCTTGCCGACACGAGCGAACTGGTGGATGCCGACCATCGCGCCCAGGATGCTGCGGTCTCCGATCTCCGTGTGCCCCGCCGCCATCGCGCCGTTGGTGAAGACGACGTGGCTGCCGACGGTGGCGTCGTGGCCGATGTGGGCGCCGACCAGCAGCATGTTGTGGTCGCCGATGGTCGTCGTACCGCCGCCGAACGGCGTGCCCCCGTGGATGGTGACATGCTCGCGGATCTTGTTGTGGGACCCGATGCGGAGGCGGGCCGGGTCGCTGGTGGACTTGAGCTTCTTGTCTTGTGGGGTCGTGCCCACCGCGCAGAAGGGGTAGAGCTCACAGTCTTCGCCGATCCACGTGTCGCCGTCGACGACGACATGGGCCACGAGTCTGGTGCGGGCGCCGAGCCGAACGCGCGGTCCGATCACGCAGTACGGGCCGACGTCGGCGTCTTCGC
Organism: Planctomycetota bacterium; assembly: GCA_002684655.1. GTDB lineage: Bacteria > Planctomycetota > UBA1135 > UBA1135 > UBA2386. Next base: position 27,473 of record NYVR01000014.1, read on the forward strand.
CGATCTGGGCGCCAGCAGCGACGATCGCGGTGGGGTGTATACCCATGAAGAGGTGAATCTCGTTTTTGCAGCGCAACAGGCCGCAGGTGAACAGTCAATGTCTACCCTGGGGACGGCCTGCACGCTAGCCTTGCGTGCCCACGGTGGCCGCTGTCGAGAGCCCTCGACAGGCAGCGTTCTTTCGTTGCGGTCGGGGGTTCGCTACCCCCGGCGGGCCGGGATCAGGCTCGCAGGCATGTTTCAGCAACTCCGGTCACGGCTCTCTCTCGCGCTCCGAGCGCGCGCCATCCACAACGGTCCCTTGGCGAGGAGGCTCGCGTGACGTTGGTCCGGGGAGAGTGCGTCTCGCCTGGCGTCGCGATCGGCCAGGTCTACCTGCGAGGATTTGAGAGCCAAGGCACTGGCCCGCGGATCGCCGCGGACGAGGTCGAGGCAGAGCTCAACCGCCTCGGGTCTGCGTTGGATAAGAGCCGCGCGCAGATGGAGGAGATCAAGCAGAAGCAGACGGACTCGCTCGGCGAAGCCGAGCTCAGGATCTTCGACGCGCACCTGGCCTACCTCGGCGACGCGATGTTCGCGACGGAGATCGAGAAGCAGATCATCAATGAGCGCCTCTCGGCGCGAGAGGCCGTGCAGGGCGTCTTCTCGAAGTACGACCGGATCTTCTCGCTGGTCGAGAGCGAGATGCTCCGACGCCGCGCCAGCGACCTTCGCGACGTCGCGACCAGGCTCTTGCGCAACATCGAGAGCGACGCGGTGCGCGGCGGCGACGCGCCCAAGGGGCCTTATATCCTCGCGGCGAAGAAGCTGACGACCGCGGACATGTTCAACTTGGACAACGAGCAGGTCGAGGGGATCGTCGCCGAAGAGGGGGGCATGAGCTCTCACGCCGCGATCCTGGCGCGCGGCATGGGAATCCCGACGCTCACCGGCATCCGCGACCTGACCAAGCAGCTGCGCGACGGCGACCTTGCCGTTTTGCGCGCCACCGACGGCGAGCTGCTGATCGGCCCGACCGACACCGCGCTCGCCGAGGCGACGGCCGACGCCCAGCGATGGAAGGACAGCCAACAGGGCGACGGCCCGCTCACAGACGTCACCAAGCACCAGACCCGCGACGGGACGGCGATCCGCATCCTCGGCTCTTGCGGCAGCCCGGGCGAAGCAGACTTGGTGCACACGTTTGGCATGGAGGGCATCGGTGTCTTCCGCACCGAGTTGCAGTTCCTCGCGAGCGACTCGGCCCCTGACGAGCAGGCGCTCGCGGCGGGATACCGCGCGATCATTGACGGTCAGGGCGGCAAGCCTGTGTCGTTCCGGCTGCTGGACGTCGCCGCAGCGACCCTGGACCCGTCGCTGCAGGAGCGCAACCCGGCGATGGGCCGCAGAGGCGTGCGCGGGCTGCTGGCCAACCAGGACATGCTGCGGCTGCAGCTGCGCGCGCTGCTGCGCGCTGCGCACGGGGTCGAAGGAGTCGCCGTGCTCGTACCGTTTGTGACCAGCATCGCGGACCTGCAGCGGGTCAAGGCGGCGGTGCTCGAGGAGCGGGTCAGCATGATGAAGGCCGCGGTCGATTGCGCAGAAAACCTGCGGATCGCGCCGATCGTCGAGGTGCCTGCGGCGGCGATGTCGCTTGGCGCGCTCCTCAACGAGAGCGACTTCGCGGTCATCGCTGTCGACGACCTCCAGGCAAACCTGCTCGCTGCAGACCGGGACAACGCCAGCGTCCGGAATTACTACGAGATGGTCCATCCGGCCGTGTTCGAGACGCTGGCGCAGATGGCCAAAGAGTCCGAGCGGAAGAAGAAGCCGATCGTCTTGTTTGGTGAGAGCGCCGCGGACCCTGAGCGGGTGCCGTTCTACGTCGGCGTCGGTTACCGGAGCTTCTCCGTCGCGCCTGTGCGCCTCCGCGGCATGCTCAAGGTCTTCGCGCGCTACTCGGCCGACGAGTGCCGGCGGATCGCGTCCCGTATGCTGGAGGCGCCGAGGACGTTGGACGTGCAGCGCGTGCTGGTCAACCTGGACCTGGACTAGGCCGGCGCGGATCGCGCCGGTTCAAGCTGCCGCGCTGCGATGCGCGTCGCCGGCAGCGCCCCGTCGCGTTTGACAGCCGCGCGTGCTGTGCCCGTGTTTCGGTTGGCCGTTACTGCGGTTGGATCCGAGCATCTTTCCCAGCAATCGAGGCCGCGCAGGGGGATGCAAGCTCCGTGTGATGGGCTACAGTTTGGTGGTCTCTTCTCTTTTCCCCCTGCAGCACTCCGCATCACGAGCGAGTAACACCATGAGGATTTCGATCTCGATCGCCGCCGCAGCCCTCTGCGCTGGCCTTTCCGCGCAGACGACCCTGACCTGCGATCCTTCCGCGTATGACCCGGCCGCTGTTGGTCTGACCTACTCAAACCCGGGCATCAACTTCTTTGACCTCAACGTCACCAACGCCGGCGGCATCACGCTTCGCGGTTTGGAGATCCCCACGCAGGAGCCTGCGGGCACCGTCGGCCAGATCGAACTCTGGATCCAGACGTCCGCGACGTCCCACGTCGGCCTCGAGAACCCCGCCGCGCCGCCCGCGACCAGCGGTGACCCCAGTGGTTGGCAGCTGATGACCTCTGGTCAATACACCTCCGCCGGCTTCGCCGTGCTGTCGACGACCTGTCAGTCGGCCTTCACGGTCAACGTCCCGGATACGTTCCTGCCTCCCGGCAACTTCGGCTTCGCGATCGTCTACACCGATGTGAGCCACCAGTTCTTCGGCGTCACGACCTACCCCGCGCCTGCCGGCACGTTCTCCGACGCCAACTGTGAGATCACCAACGGCACGACCGGCGCCAACCCTTGGGGGCCGACCCTCGGGGCGTTCGCGTTCAACGGCACCAACTACGTCGGCACGATGGCCGACTTCAGCGTCATCTACGACCCCTTCCAGGTCCCGCACGCTTGTGGTGAGGTCGAGTCCGTCGGCACGGGCTCGGGCACGAACGTCGCTTCGTGGTACGACCTGATTGAAGACGCCACGAACGTCAACACCACCCTTCAGGGGCGCGCGCTGGAGTTCACCAACATCTTCACCGGCTACGTGCTCGCTGAGGCGACCGGCGCGACGTTCCGCCCTGCGAGCGGCAACGAGACGGTGCTCCCCGCCGTCGACGACGGTGAGAACCAGTACACGATCGCCAACCTCCCGGTGCTCTACCCGAGCGCCACCGGCGGCGGCTCGACGACGGATCTCTGGATCCACTCCAACGGCTACATCGCCTTCACCGGCCCGAACAGCCCGCTGTTCTTCGTGCCGATCGACCCGCAGGCGGCCATGGACGTCAACGAGTTCACGCTCTNCGCCAGCTACCACGACTTCAACCCGNNCGAGGCCGGCAGCGGCCAGATCTGGGTCGAGGAAGACCTGCAGGCNCCGAACGGCCCGACNCTCTACATCACGTGGGACGGCGTCGAGAGCTACCCNGACCTCGTCGCCAACCCGAGCAGCATCCAGGTCCAGATTGACCTGGCGACGGGTAACATCGTCGTCGTCTACGACACGATCGACGCGGTCGGCGGCAGCACGTTTGCCGGCGGTGACGACACGCTCATCGGCTGGACCCCGGCCGGCGTCTCGCCGACCGTCCCAGAGGGTGACTTCAACAACCTCGGCGCCTCGGGTTCGACCGGCAACTTCATCGGGCAACTCCCCGAAGTCTCGCCGATGAGCCTCGCCGTGAGCGGCACGCCGCTCCTCGCCCAGACCATCTCGCTGGACACCTCGAACGTCCCGACGCTCTTCCCAAGCTTCGGCATCACGCTGGTGAACACGTCGGTCACGCCTCCGATCCCGCTGGATCCGCTGGGCGCCGCGGTCGGCTCGACATCGCTGGTCCCGCTGCCTGGCGCGCTCCTGCTCGGGATTGACAGCGTCAACCTCTCGGTGCCGTTCCCGATCCCGGTCAACCCCAACGTGGTCGGCCTTGAGTTCTACGCACAGTCGGTCTGGTTCGACGTCACGCAGATCGCCGTCAACATCTTCGGCAACCTGCTGAGCTCGAACGCCGTCCGCGTGAAGGTCGGCATCTTCTAGTCGACGCTACTTCGTCGACGTCACCTCGTCGACGGAGACCCGCGCCGGTCTGCCCGGCGCAGCGCAGCGACCCCGCGATGGATCTCCGTCGCGGGGTCGCTGTGTGTCTAGGCAGGGGCTTCGAGCGCGCGCCGGGCCAGCACCTCGTAGCGCGGTCCACGCGGCGTCAACCGGCTGGCGTAGAGCGTCAGGTCGGTAGCGCGGAACGGCTTGTCCTTGAGCTCACGCGAGCGCTCGGCCAGCTCGTCGATCAGAGCCAGCGCCCCGAACGGGCTCTTGACCCGTCCGAGCGTCACGTGGGGCTGAAACGCGCGCTTCTCGGGCGGGACGTCGAACGGCGCGGCCGTCACCTCGAACGCCTCCTTGGCGGCGCGCACGGCGTCGACGTCTCCAGTCAGGCCGCTCCAAACGACGCGGGGGATGCCTTTGGGCGGGAAGACGCCGAGCGGCTGCAGCGAGAGCGTGATCGGAGACGCGTCATAGCTCTCTACGGCTGCCGCGAGCGCGTCGACGCCGCGCTGCTCCAGCGCGCCGGCGAACAACACCGTCAGGTGCAGCTGCTCGGGCGGGACCCAGCGTATGTCGTAGCGGTCTCGCAGCGGGGACGTGACCTTAGCGAGGTGGTTCCGGACGGGCCGCGGGAGATCGAAGGCGACGAAACAGCGCACGGAAGGATGCTAGCCGCCGAGCGGCACGTGATAGAAGGATGGCATGTCTACGACTCCGTGCTTTCAGGTCGACGCCTTCACCAGCCGCGCGTTCCGCGGCAACCCCGCCGCCGTTTGCCTGCTCGACAAGAGCCGGTCCGCCAAGTGGATGCAGGACGTCGCCGCCGAGAAGAACCTGTCAGAGACAGCCTTCGTCACGCCGCTGAAGTCGGGGTTCCGGCTGCGGTGGTTCGCCCCCGTCTGCGAGATCGACCTCTGTGGTCACGCGACCTTGGCGACCGCGCACGTGCTCTGGAGCGAGGGGGTCGCGCCCGCTGGCGCCGAGCTGCGCTTCCAGACGCGCAGCGGCGTCTTAACGGCGAACCAACGCGGCCGCGGCATCGAGCTCGACTTTCCCGCGCGCCCGAAGCTGCGCGGCAGCGTGCCCGAGGCGGCGCTGGCGGCGGCGCTGGGGCTGCGGCCAAAGAACGTCTGCAAGGTCGCGGACGACTTCATCTTCGAGGTCGCCAGCGAAGCGGCGGTGCTGCGAGCCAAGCCGGACTTTGGGGCCCTCGCCAAGGTCAAGATGCGCGGCGTGATCGTTACGGCTGCCTCCAAGGGCAAGCCAGACTTCGTCAGTCGATGGTTCGGGCCGCGCACCGGCGTGGACGAGGACCCCGTGACCGGCTCCGCACACTGCGCGCTCGCCCCGTATTGGGGGGAGCTCCTCGGCAAGGCAAAAATGAAGGGCTTCCAGGCCTCGCCGCGCGGCGGCGAGGTCGAGGTCGAGCTCGTCGGCGACCGCGTGATGTTGCGCGGTCAAGCCGTCACGGTGATGCGCGGGCAGCTCACCTGCTAGAGCCTGCGCCGCTGGCCATGTGCGCTATTGGAGCGCGGCTTCGATCGCCTCGCGCAGCTCTGCCGAGCCGGGCCGAGTCCCAGACTTGTAGAACGCGATCGGCGCCCCGTCCTTGCCGACGAGATACTTGCAGAAGTTCCAGGACGGCTGGTCACCGGTGGCCTGCGTGAGCGCCGCGTAGACCGGGCTCTGGCCGCTCCCGGCCTTGGTCTCGACCTTGGAGAACATCGGGAAGTCGACGCCGAACTTGCTGCTGCAGAACTGCTTGATGTCCGCTTCGCTGCCTGGCTCTTGGCCGCCGAACTCGTTGCTCGGGAAGCCGAGCACCGCGAAGCCCTTGTCGGCCATCTCGGTGTGCAGCTTCTGCAGGCCTGCGTATTGGCCGGTGTAGCCGCAGCGGCTCGCGACGTTGACGATCAGCGTCACCTTGCCCTTGTAGTCGGCCATCGAGACCTTGCCGCCGTCGATCGAGGTCGCCTCGAGGTCGTAGACGCTGTTCGACGCAGGGGCTGCTGCTTGCTCCGTCGCAGGCGCGGCGGCGACCGACTTGGGCGCGTTGTCCGCAGGGGTCGGGGCGCACGCCGTTAGGGCGAGCAGGGCGGAGAAGATCAGGATGGTTGGGGACTTCATGGTAGAGGGCGGTTCGTCGAGCTGTTCGCGACGGATGCGTGCGGCGGCGCGCGACGCTCAAGCCCCTGCCAGCGCTGCGAGCCGGACGCGGCGCAGCCACTCCGGGATTCGCTCCCCGCAGAAGGCGGCGCGGAACTGCTCCTCGTCGGCGGCGATCTGCGCGAACCTGCGCCGGGCGTCGCGCAGGATGACGTCGTGGTCGAACGCCAGCGGCGGCGGCTGCTGCGCGGCGAACCAGCGGCAGTCCGCCGCGTCGTCGCCTGCCTCGGCGATCACCTCGCCCGGGCCGCAGATCGCGAGGAACGCCACGCCGACGGTGTGTCCTCGCGGGTCGCGGTGCGGCGTACCGTAGGCGCCGAGCTGCAGCATGGGCCCGAGCGTCGTATGGGTCTCTTCGAGCATCTCCCGCCGGGCGGCAGCCTCGAGGTCCTCCTGCTCGTCGACGAAGCCGCCGGGCAGCGCCCAGGCGCCCGCGAAGGGTTCGTGTCCGCGCTCGATCAGCAGGACCTGCAGGGCTCCTGCGGCGTCCGCCGTCGCCAACACGGCGTCGACCGTTACGGCCGGCCTGGGATAGTCGTAGGCGTACGGCACCGCGACACGGTGTCCCGCAGCGCGTCGGTTCGCAACGCATTGCCGCGGAAAGCGCGGAGGGGTTGATCGTCGCGTGGGGTCGCCGATCATCAAGGCATGCTCTCGCTCGTCGCGTGCGCCTTCGTCGCTTGCTCTGTGCAGCAAGGACCGACGGAACACTGGGCCTACCGCCGCCCCGAGCGTCGGGAGCCGCCTGCGGTCCGCGGCGCGACCACCGACGTCGACGCGTTCCTCGCCGCCAAGTGGCGCGGCGCTGGGCTCACGCCGACGGCTGCGGCGTCGCGCGCGGTGCTGGCTCGGCGTGTGTCGCTGGACCTCATCGGTTTGCCGCCGACCGCCGAAGAGCTCGCCGCCTTCCTCGACGACCCAATCGAGGGCGCCTACGAGCGCCTGGTCGACCGGCTGCTGGCTTCGCCCCACTATGGCGAGCGCTGGGCGGTCCCGTGGCTCGACCTCGCCCGCTACGGCGACACGCACGGCTACAACTTTGATAACCGCCGCTCGATCTGGCCCTACCGGGACTGGCTGATCGACGCGCTCAACGACGACATGCCGTTCGATCGCTTCACGATCGAGCAGCTCGCCGGCGATCTACTGCCTGACGCGAACGAATCGACGCGCATCGCGACCGGTTTTCACCGCAATACGATGCTGAACAATGAGGGCGGCGTCGACCCGAAGGAGGCGCGCTGGGAGCGGATGGTGGACCGCGCGAGCACGACCGGCACCGCGTGGCTCGGCAGCACGTTCCACTGCGCGCAGTGCCACGACCACAAATACGACCCGCTCTCGCAGCGCGAGTTCTACGGGATGGTCGCGTTCTTCGAGACGCAGGATGAGGTCGACCTCAAGCGCGCGGACGGCGCGAAGACGATGGTGCTGCAAGAGAAGCGTGACGCGCAGCCGGTCACGCGGCTGCGGGTGCGCGGCGCGTTCGACAGCCCCTCGGCGGAGGTGCGGGCCCACGTGCCCGCCGCCTTCGGTCCGCCGCTCGCCGACGTCGTCGGCGACGCGAAGCTCGACCGCCTCGCGCTCGCGAGGTGGATCGTCGCCCCCGACAACCCGCTGACCGCGCGCGTCGCGGCCAACCGGATCTGGATGGAGCTGTTCGGGGAGTCTTTGGTCTCGACGCCCGAGGACTACGGTCTGCAGTGCGAGGAGCCCCTGCACCTGGACCTGCTCGACTGGCTCGCGACGGAGTTGGTGCGGTCGGGTTGGAGCCAGAAGCAGCTGATCAAGACCGTCGTGATGTCCGACGTCTATCGCCGCAGCAGCGAGGCCTCACCGGCCGACTTCGCGCGCGACCCCGAGAACCGCTTCTACGCGCGAGGCACGCGCTATCGGCTCGACGCCGAGCGCCTCCGGGACACGTGGCTGGTGATCGCTGGGTTGCTGTCGCGCAAGGTGGGGGGCGCGAGCGTCTATCCGCTGCAGGCCGACACCAGCGGCGTGATCCCGATGAACAAGGTCAACATGCGCTGGCCGGTCAGCGCGGGCGAGGACCGCTGGCGCCGCGGCGTCTACACCTTCTGGCGCCGCACCGCGCCGTTTGTCCAGCTCGACGCGTTCGACGCGCCGTCGCGCGAGATGTGCCAGGTCCGGCGCGAACGCTCCAACACGCCGCTGCAAGCCTTGGTCGGGCTCAACGACCCGACCGCGTTGGCGGCGGCCAGCGCGCTGGCCGATCGCATGAGCGCGCACGACGGCGACGCCGACGAGCAGCTGGCCTATGGCTTCAGGCTGTGCACGTGTCGTTCCCCGAGCGCGCGAGAGCTGGCGATGCTCCGCGGCGCGCTGCAGGCGGAGCCCGCAGACGTCGCGTGGTCCCGCGTCGCGATCGTGCTGTTGAACCTCGACGAGACCCTGAGCCGCGGATGACGATGTACGACCCGACCCGCCGCGACGTGATAGCAGCCGCTGGCGCTGGCGTGGCCGCGCGTGCGCTGCCTGCGGGCGCCGTCGCGGGCGGCGGCGGCGGCGCGCCGCACCACGCTCCGCGCGCGCGCCGCGTCGTGCAGCTGTTTATGGCGGGTGCCCCGTCGACCCTCGACCTGTTCGACGACAAGCCGGCGCTCCGCCGTTACGACGGTAAGGCAGTGCCCGAGCAGATCCTCAACGGGCAGCGCTTCGCCTTCCTCAAGGGCGTGCCGAATCTCATGGCGTCGCCTTACCGGTTCCGGCGCCACGGAGACTCGGGCGCGCAGGTCAGCGAGCTGCTCCCGTATACGGCGGCGATCGCAGACGAGCTGGCCTTCGTCAAGTCGGTCTACGCCGACCAATTCAACCACGGGCCGGCGCAGGTCTTCGCCAACACCGGCCACCACCTCGTCGGGCGCCCCAGCCTCGGCAGCTGGCTCCTGCACGGTCTCGGGGCCGATACGTCGTCGCTGCCCGGTTTCTGCGTGCTCGTCAGCGGCAAGATCGACCCAGGCGCCGGCTCGGCGTGCTGGGGCAGCGGCTTTTTGCCGTCGACGCTGGGGGGCGTCGAGCTGCGCACGCGCGGTGACCTAGTGCCTTGCGTCAAGGACCCCGAAGGCATGGGTCGGCAGGCGCGGCGCCGCGGCATCGACCTGTTGGCGGCGCTCAACGGGGAGCGCTCGAAGGCGCTCGGTGACCCAGAGATCGCGGCGCGCACAGCGGCCTATCAGCTCGCGTACCGGATGCAGGACAGCGCGCCTGAGCTCTCGCGGATCGAGGACGAGCCCGAGCACGTCCACCGACTCTACGGCAGCGTGCCAGGGCAGCGCTCGTTCGCCAACAACTGCCTGCTCGCGCGGCGGCTGCTCGAACGCGGCGCGCGCTGCGTGCAGGTTGTCCACCGCGGCTGGGATCACCACGGCTCCAACGACAGCGACGACCTGATCCACGGCCTGCCGCGGATGTGTCAGCAGACCGACCAAGCCGCCGCAGCGCTGGTCACGGACCTGCGCCAGCGCGGCATGCTCGACGACACGCTGGTCGTTTGGGGCGGCGAGTTCGGCCGCACGCCTATGCGCGAGGTCCGCAAGCAGTCGCACCTCGGCCGCGACCACAACCCGCGCGCCTGGACGATGTGGTTCGCGGGCGGCGGCGTGAAGAGCGGCCAGACCATCGGCGGTACGGACGAGCTGGGCTACCGCGCGGCCCAGGACCCAGTGCATCTGCATGACGTGCACGCGACGGTGCTTCACCTGATGGGGATCGACCACGAGAAGCTGACCTATCGCTTCCAGGGGCGCGACTACCGGCTCACCGACGTGCACGGCAAGGTGGTCCGACAGTTGATGGAGTGAGCGTATCGCGCCTGCATCGCGCGCTACCCGGGGAGGCGACGGGCCCAGACCCTGCCGCGACCGCATCGACCGCAGAAAGGTGTAGCCTGTGCACACCGGTCCTGCGCTCCGTGATTGCGCGACCGGGTAACGCGACGGCATGATCATCGGGCGCGCTCCGACCGCTCTGCGAGGCAGGCTCGCGCTGGAGACAGCGACCACAACGAAACGGCGCGAAAGCGCGAAGCAGGCAAGCAGTGACGGAACCAAACGACGGCGATCTCGATCAGGTTCGACAGGGGCTGCGCATGGCTGCGCCGCCCGATCCGGAGCGGCTCGCAGCAGAGCGGCGCCTGCTCGTCGAGCTGGACGCAGCGCCGTTGGCCAAGCGGTGGGGCGGCTACCTCAAGTTCATCGGGCCGGGCTATCTACAGAGCGCGATGACGCTCGGCAGCGGCACGGCTGCTAGCAGCTTGTTCGCGGGCGCCATGTTCGGCTACGACCTGCTCTGGGTGGCGCCGATGGGGATGCTGCTCGGCGTGCTCGTGATGGGCGTGGTGTCCCACCAGACCCTCTCGACCGGGCGTCGCGTGCTCCCGGCCATGTCGGAGTTCGCCAGCAAGCCTTTGGCGATGGGCTTCGCGGTCGCGGCGATGCTCGCCTCGATCATCTGGCACTTCGCTCAGTACAACCTCGGCGCGAGCGTCGTCGTCGACGCCGCGACGGTGCTCGGCGTCGACGGTCTGCCGCCTGCCGTGGGTAGCACGATCATCCTGGCGTGGGCCGTCGCGCTGTCGCTGACGTACGGCAAGAGCGTGCGGTTGGTTCGCGTCTATGAGCGCTTCTTGAAGTACACGGTGTGGGCGGTTGTGTTCCTGCTGCTTTGGGTCGTGGTTCACACGCCCACGGACTGGGGCGGCGTGCTCGCTGGCCTCATACCGTCGATCCCCGACGACGTCGTCGTTCCTGGCGCGAACGGCGAGCAGAAGACGGTCGGCGCGATCGCGGTCATCGTCGCCGGCTTGGCGGCGGCGGTCGGCATCAACATGCTGCTGCTTTACCCCTACAGCCTGCAGGCGCGCGGTTGGGGCAGAGAGCACCGCGGCCTCGCGAAGTTTGACCTCTTCACGGGAATGATGGTGCCCTACGCGCTCGCCAGCGGACTGATGGTGATCGCGTCGGCGAACACGCTCGGCGAGCGCGAAGTGGGGCAAAACGCAGACGTCGCCAAGCTCGCCGGCGTGCTCGGTGAAGTCATCGGACCTGTGGCCGGGCGCCTGCTGTTCGACCTAGGCATGCTCGCGATGTCGCTCAGCACTATCACGCTGCACATGGTGTGCTGCGGCTTCGTCGCGATGGAGTGGTTTGGTCTACCGTTCGGTTCGCGTGCGCAGCGGCTGATGACGCTGCTGCCGACGCCGGCGTTCCTGGCGCCGCTGCTGTTCTCGAAGTATCCGGTCTGGCTGTCGATCCCGACCACGATCATCTGCGGCGCCATGGTGCCGATCGCTTACATGGGGTTCTTGATCCTGCAGCGCAGCAAGGCCTACCTCGGCAGTGACCGTCAGCGTGGCCTGAGCGGCGCGGTCGCCGTCGCCAGCTTGCTGATGGCTTCGGCGGTCATGGTCGTCTCGCTGGGCTTCTACCTCGTTAAGCAGTTCGGCAGCTGAGGCCCCGCGCGATCGAGGCCGTGGACCGATCAGGGTCGAGGAGTTTACGTCGGGCCCCCTGGTCGGGCGCGTCCGGATCGGGCACGCTTGCGGGGGTGAACGGCCCGCTGCGCATCGGTGACGTCGAGGTGGGGCTGCCCGTCGTGCAGGCCGCGCTCAGCGGCTACTCGGACCTCGCGATGCGCGTCGTCGCCAGGGAGCACGGCGCCACCTACGCGATCAACGAGGTCGTGCTTGACGCCCTCGTGCTGCAGAAGGGCAAGCTGCAGCGCCGCATCCTGTCGGTGCCGGAGTATGACCACCCGGTGGGCGGTCAGCTGATGGGCAGCCAGCCCGAGACCTTTGGCGACGCGGCGCGCGAGCTGGTCCGCGCGGGCTACGACGTCGTCGACATCAACTTCGGCTGTCCTGTGAATAAGGTGCTCGGACGCCGTCGCGGCGGTTGGTTGCTGCAAGACACCGACACTGCGCTGCAGATCATCGATTCCGTGGTGCAGTCGGTGCAGGGAGACGCGCCGGTCACCGTGAAGATGCGTCGCGGCACCGACGATTCCGCTGCGGCGGAGAAGCGCTTCTGGGACATCCTCGAGGGCGGCATCGAGCGCGGGCTGAGCGCTGCGACCGTGCATCCGCGCACGGTCACGCAGAAGTATGTCGGCCCGAGCCGCTGGGAGTTCCTGCGCCGGGTCAAGCGACACGTCGGGGACTTCACCTTGCTCGGCAGCGGCGACCTGTTCTCCGCCTACGACGTGGTCGATATGGTGCGCGAGACGGGCGTCGACGGCGTCACGGTCGCGCGCGGCTGTATCGGCAACCCGTTCGTCTTCGGACAGGTCCGCGACGTCATGGCAGGCCGTCCGCCGCGACGACCGACGTGCGCGCAGCAGCGCCGCGCGATCGCGCGTCACTGGGAGCTGGCGGTCCCATTCTACCGCGACGAGCGTCGGGCGTTCGCGCCCGTGCGCACGCACGTGATCAAGTATGCGCAGTATCACCCCGACCCGGTCTGGGCGCGGGAACAGCTGGTGCGGGTGCGCCAGCCCGACGAGCTGTTCCGCAAGGTCGAGGAGGTCTTCGCCGATCGCTTCGACGAAGGGCGCACGCGCGAGCTGGGGCGTGAGGACGCCGTGATCCCGGCGCTGCAAAAGTGCGCCGGTAAGTGACGAGAGATCGGCTACGGCGCGCCGCGCTGCAGGTATCCCCGGAACGATTCGGCGTCGATGTTGGCGCCGCACACGATCAGCCCGACGCGCTGTCCGCTGAGCCGTGCGCCGAGCTTCAGCATCGCGGCGGTGGTCGCCGCGCCCGCCGGCTCGACGGCCAGCTTCGCGTCCGCGAACAGCAGCCAGAGCGCGCGGCAGAGCTCGTCGTCGTCGACCATGACCAGCTCGTCGACGAAGCGACGACACAGCGCGAACGAATACGGCATCGCCATCGGCGCGCCGAGGCTGTCGGCGATCGTGGTGATCGACTCGATGCGCTGCGGCGCCTCAGCGGCGAAGCTGCGGTGCATCGAGTCGGCGCCGGTCGGCTCGACGCCGTAGACCCTGCAGCGCGGCTGCAGCTGCTTGACGGCGTTGGCGACGCCGGCCGCCAGGCCGCCTCCGCCGATCGGCACGATCAGCGCGTCGAGCTGGCCGACCTGCCGCAGGAACTCGAAGCCGAGCGTGCCAGCGCCGAGCGCCATGTGTTCGCCTTCGAACGGGTGCACGAAGGTGCGGCCTTCGTCGCGCTCGATCTCCTCGACGCGGGCGAACGCCGCGGCGATGTCGTCGTGCTGCTCGATCTCCGCGCCCATCTCGCGGCAAGCGGCGACGCGCGCGGGGTTGGCGTTGGTCGGCATGACCACCTTGGCGTGGGACCCGAGCGCGCGGGCGACGTAGGAGACGGCCATGGCGTGGTTGCCGGCGCTGACGGCGGTCACGCCGCGGGCGCGCGCGTCGTCGTCTAACCCGAGCATGCTCAACATAACGCCGCGTGCCTTGAACGAGCCGGCGTGCTGGAACAGCTCCAACTTGTTGAAGACGGTCGCGCCCTCCGGCGCGACGGCGTCCAACTGCTGACCTTGCCAGGTCCACGCGGGGGTCTCTCTGACGCGTCCCAGCAGCTTGCGCCGGGCGTCTTGGATCTGCGCGAGCGTCGGCGGGGCGGGAGGCGTCGGAGCGGGCGACATGGTCTGTCGATGCTACGGCGGAGCGGCCGCCGTGACGACCCGCTTCGCGGGCGCTGACCGCCCCTGTTCTGGCTGGACAGGATGCGAGATGATCCCGGCATGTCCTCGACCCGTCGTTCCTTCCTCGGCGCCGCTGCCGCGGTCACTTCGAGCCTCGCGCTCCCCGCCGTGAGCAGCCCTTTCCGTCGCGCCGAGGGGCGTCGCCCGCGCGGCAAGGCGCGCTTGATGGTGATCGGGGTCGCGGGGCGCGGCGGCGCGAACCTCAACGGCGTCAAGGACCAGGACGTCAGGGTCCTGTGCGACATCGACGCGCAACACCTCGCCAAGGCCGCCGAGAAGTTCCCCGACGCGCAGACGGTCGTCGACTATCGCGAGGTCCTCGAAGACGCTGGGAAGTGCGAGGAGCTGGACGGCGTCGTGATCAGCACGCCGGACCACACGCACTACCACCCCGCGATGCTGGCGCTGCAGCGCGGCCTCGACGTCTACTGCGAGAAGCCGCTGACGCAGACCGTCGCGCAGGCGCGTCGGCTGTTGATCGCCGCCCAGGCCAACGGTTGCGTCACCCAGATGGGGACGCAGATCCATGCGAACGAGAACTTCCGGCGCGTGGTCGAAGCGGTGCGCGCCGGCGCCGTCGGCCCCGTCCGCGAGGTGGTCGTCTTCGTCAACAGCACCGACTGGTCGGCCGAGCAGCTGCCGGAGGTGGGCGAGTCGCCCGAACACGTCTCCTGGGACCAGTGGCTCGGCCCTGCGTCCGTGCGGGAGTATTCGAAGGGTTACCACCCGGCGGGGTGGCGGCGCTACTGGGCGTTCGGCGGCGGCACGACCGCCGACATGAGCTGCCACTACACGGACCTCGCTTGGTGGGCCTTGGACCTGGACGCGCCGCGATCGTTGGTCGCCGATGGACCCGAGCCCCACCCCGAGTGCGCGCCGCGCGGGATGCGTTGTGAATACGAGTTTGGCCCGCGCGGCGACCGTCCGGCGTTAACGCTTCACTGGCACGCCGCGGCTGATCGCCCGGAGGAGAAGCTCGCGGAGCGTGGGCTGCAGGAGTGGCGCAACGGCGTACTGTTCATCGGCGACGACGGGTGGTTGATCAGCGGCTACAACCGACACGAGATCGGGCCGGCGGACCGCGCCGTGGCCTGGGTGGCGCCGCCGAAGACGATCGCGTCCTCGCCCGGTCACCACAAAGAGTGGCTCGC
>NYVR01000015.1 GCA_002684655.1 Planctomycetota bacterium
AGCGTTGTCCGCTGCCGCCAGAGCGACGCGGCGCGGGGGCCCGCTCCGAGCGCCTCCGGGTCGAAGCGACCCTGCCGAGCCGCCATGCGGTGCACGTCCGGGGCGAAGCCCGCGCCCTTGTCATCGCCGAACCACGCACGCGCAGCAGACATCAGCTGCTTCGATGGCGTGCCGAGCAGCGGCAGGGGGGCGAGGGAGGTCGTCGACATCGCGCGTCTCTTCGGTGCACTAGATAGCACGGCGCGCCGCGCCGGACGAACAGATCCGCGGTTCGGCGATGTCGCTCAGGAATCGGCGTGGGGGTGAAAAAGTCCCCCGCGGGGCTCGGTTGATCGGGCAAGATCGACTTCATGTCGAGCAATCCTGACCCGGGAGCGCGCGCGGCTGGGTCCGCACCGTCCGACGGCGGGGCCGTGCTGGAGGCGCGGTCGGTCTTTCGGCTCCGTCAGGTCGACGGGCGCGATCTGCCCATCGTCCGCGACGTCAGCTTCGGCCTGCGGCGCGGCGAGTTCGCGACCATCATGGGGCCTTCGGGATCGGGCAAGTCGACCCTGCTGCACCTCCTGGCAGGCTTGGACCGGCCGTCGGCCGGGGAGGTCCGGGTCGACGGCGAAGACCTGAGCGGGGGCGACGAGGAGCACCGGGCAGCGATCCGGCGCCGTAAGATCGGCTTCATCTTCCAGTTCTTCCACCTGCTCCCGGACCTGACGGTGGAGGAGAACATCACGCTGCCGTTACGCATCCTCGGGGAGAGCCCGCGGCGACACCGCGAGCGCGTCGACAGCCTCTGCGGTCTGCTCGGCGTCGAGAAGCTGCGCGCGCGGCAGCCGGCTGCGCTGTCGGGAGGTGAGATGCAGCGCGTGTCGATCGCGCGCGCGCTGGTCACGCAGCCGCCGCTGGTGTTGGCCGACGAGCCTACCGGCAACCTGTCCAGCAAGGCGGGCGAGGAGGTGGTCGCGCTGCTCCGCGACGTCTGTACGGAGCTCCAAGCGACGATCTTGTTGGTGACGCACAACCCGCGGGACGCGGCCGCGGGCGACCGCGTGCTCTTCCTGCACGACGGCGCGCTGTTGCATCACGCCGAACTCAACGGTGGACCCTTCGATGTCGCTGACGTCTTTCATCGTCTTCAGGAACTGGGCGTCTAGTCGTCTGCGCATCCTGCTGACGTTGGTCGGCATCGCGCTGGGCGTCGCCATCGTGGTGGCCATCTACGTGATGGACTTCAACACGATCCAGAGCCGCCTGCTGCAGCAGGACCCCGAACGCGGCTGGGTCGACCTGGAGGTCTTGCCTAAGGTCGCAGACCAGCCCGTCGATGACGTGCGCGAACAATTGCTCGCCTACGACGGCGTGCGCGACGTGGCCGTTTGGCGAGAGGCGCGCGGCGTGGCGGCGGGCGCCGGCGGGCCGCTGCCGTTGAACGTCTACGGGCTCGGTCCGCTGGCTGGGCAGTCGGCCTTCGCCCACTACGTGGTCAACCGTGGGCGCGATCTCGGGGCGCAGGACCTCAGCGGACAGCCGGGGATCCTGCTCGGCGGCGAGGCAGCCCATCTGCTCGGCGTCGACGTCGGCGATACGCTGCAGCTTGGGGAGCCGCCGCTGCTGGAGCGCGTCGAGTGTCGGGACGGCGTGCTGGTGCCGGTCGAGGCTCCGGCGGGCGCGGTGCCCTTCACGGCCACGGTCGAGGTGGTGGGTGTCTTGGCCCACCAGAAGCTCGGCAAGCGGGCGCAGGGTTTGATGGCCGTCACGACGCTGCCCCTGGCTGAGGAGTTGAGGGCGGTCGGGGGGAGCTTGTTTCACATCCTGCGGCATCCGGGCACGGACCTCGACCGCATGCGTCAGCAGCTGCGGGCAGAGTTCACCGTCCAGGACGTTCGCGGCGCGATGATCGGGGAAGGCGCGGACGAACGCGCGTTCCGCAACGGCCTTAAAATCCTCGGCGGCCTCGCGCTGCTGTTGGGAATGTACGTCGTCTTCCAGACGCTGTCGCACTCGCTGGTCGCGCGTATCCGGCAGCTCGGGTTGTTGCGATGTCTAGGTACGGGAACGGGCGCCATCACCCGAATCTTCCTCTTCGACGCGCTCATGCTCGGCGTCGTCGGCGCCGCTGTCGGCGTCGGGCTGGGCATGCTGCTGGCGCTGGGCCTTCAGAGCCAGCGGGTCAGCTCGCTCGGGCTCGGCAAGGAGTGGGCAACGTTCGAGATCCCGTGGTTCCCAGTGATGTGGACCGCGGCGCTGGGGGTGTTGTTCACGTTGGCCGGCGCCATGTTCCCGCTGGTGCGCGCCCGGCAGGTGCCGGCGCTGGACATCCTCAGGGCGCGCGGGGTCGCGCCGGGTAATGACGACGGGGTCGACCTGCTCAAAGGCGTGCACCTCTGGATGTTCGGCTTGCTGGTGCTGGCGCTGCCGCTCGCGTACCTCGCGATGACCCCGCTCGCGGTCGAGGAGGGGCACGAGACGCGGGCGGTGTTGCTCGAATTGGCGGGGATCCTCGGCTTGTTCGGCGGCGTGCTGCTGCTCGCGCCCGGCCTGACCACCGTGCTCGGCCGCGTGTTGCTGTGGCCGCTTCGACCGTTCTCGGCCATGGCGACGTGGTTGGTTGACAAGGTGCTGAAGCGCTCTGGCGGCCGGGTCTCCGCGGCGGTCTGCGGGTTGTCGGCGGTGCTGCTCGCGACGCTCGGGCTCAAGACCCTGACAGGTTCTCTTGAGGCGGAGGTGCGCGTGTTCGGCCAAGAGGCGCTCCGCGACGTGTTGATCGTCCAGTGCGAACCTACCGACGTCGCCACCGCGCAGCGACTGCGGGACGCCGAGGGGGTTCGGAGCGTGGACGCGTTCGAGGGAGAGGTGCGCGACGGGGGCTTCTTGTTGCGCGGGTTGTCCTTGGACAGCGCTGGCGCCGCTGGCGGTCCGCTTGAGCGTCGCAGCGACGCGCTCCGACGTTACAGCGACAAGCGGTCGCGCACCCTAGTGGCGAGTCGGCGCCTCGCGAAGTCACGTGGTTGGAGCCGCGGCGACCTCGTCGCCCTGCGAGACAAGAACGGCGTCCCCGTCAGCTACGAGGTGCTGATGGTCAGCGATCGCGCCGGGTTCGACAGCGACGAGCGCGCCTTCGCGATCTGCTCGCCCCACTGGATGCGTCAGGACTTCTGCGTAGCCGGACGGTGCGTCGAGCTGATCACCCTCCACCTGGAACGCGGCGCGAACGTCGCCGCGGTGCGAGCCGCAGCGCGCGCGACGTTGCCGGAGCTGCGACGCAACAAGACCGGCAGCGACATCGAGGCCTATCTGCTGCGCGACGTCGCGCGCGACTTCCGCCTGTTCGATTTGCTGCTGCTGTTGATGCTCGCGCTCGCCGGCGTGGGTTTGCTGAACGGCATGACGATCGCCGCGCTCGGGCGTGCGCGCGAGCTGGGTGTGCTGCGCGCGCTGGGCATCCGGCGCGCCGCGCTGGCAGGGAGCTTTGTGGTTGAAGGCGCCGTCGTGGCGGCGCTGGCGAGCGTGCTCTCGGTCGGGCTGAGTTTGCCGCTCGGCCAGGTCCTGGTGCTGGGCATGAACGCCGTGGCGCGGCTCGACGCGCCCTTGACGGTGCCGTGGGCGTGGTATGCCTATGCACCCGCGATGGCGTTCGCGACCTCCGTCGCGGCTTCGGCGGTGCCCGCGTGGCGCTCGTTGGCGCAGAGCCCCAGCGAGTCCGTGCGCTACGAGTAGCGTGTCGACGTCGGCNGTGTGCGTTAGTCTTGCNCGGCAGATGATCCGTCTGCCGTGCTCTCCGGCGCTCTTNGGCGCNGTGTTGTCAGCATCCCTGGCGGCGCANGGNCCGTTCGTGCNTGTCGCGGAGCAGGCTCCGGCGCNCAGCTCTGGTGAGGTCGTCTTGGGCAGCTTGACGGTCTCGGCGCGAGCGGGCGCCCTCGAGCTGGCGTCGACCGCGTCGCCTGGCTCGTCGATTCGTCGTCCGGCGCCCTGCACCGACCCGGCCGACACCGGCCGCGTCACGCAGCTCGCGGCCACCGGGTTCGGGCAGTGCGTGGTCGCAGCCGAGCGCGGGCTGTTCGTGCTCGACGAAGCGCACCCGGTCGCAGACCTCGTCAGCCTTCGCGACGGCGGCCTTGAGGGCGCCTTGCGCGGCGTCGTCTCGGCAGGCGACGGCAGGGTCTTCGTCTGCACCCGCGACGCGTTCGGCTGCGTTGACCTGCGCCACCGCTACGGATTCTCGTTCGGGGAAGGGCAGGGCGTGCCGGACGGGCCATACCTCGGGCTCGGTGACGGCGGCGGCCGCGACGTGCTGCTGTTCACTGCAGCGGGCACGTTCCGCTATCGGCCCGACCAGGGGTCGCCGCCGCAGCCCGTCGGCGGCGCCTTAGATCGCCGCGACCTGCGGCTCGACGCCGGCGCCGCGGCGCCGGTCGCGCCGTCCGAGGTCGCTGCAGGCGTCGTGCAGCTCCGGGCTCGCCGTCAGCACCATCACCTCTTGGTGCCGCTGGAGGACGGGCGGCTCCCTGGTCTGCGTCCGGGATCCCACGCCGTGGAGGTCTACGCGATCGACCGCGACCTGCGGCGGACGTTGGTAGGACGCCACCAGGTCGAAGTCGCGCCGCCGCCGCAGCTCTCCAAGCGGGCCTTGCTGGCCGGGGCCGGCATCGCCGCGGCGCTGCTGGTGGCGTTGGCGTGGCCGCGCCGCGGGCGGCGCCGGGCGGCGCGCGCGCTGCTCCGCGTCGGCGTCTTCGGCGTGCTCGCGCTCCAGGTCATGGCGGCTGGCCTCGGCTATGGCCGCAGCTGGCCCTTCATGGGGTTCTCGATGTACACGGAGGTCTACCGCGAGGGCTCTTTGCTCTACAAGCCCCAGGTGCTGGGGCTCCGTGACGACGGCAGCGCGGTCGCGTTGGTCGACTGGGATCTTGGGCTGCGCCAGGACGGCTATTGGCAGGTGTTGTCCGAGCTGGTCTACGGCGCCGATGCGATGTTGCAGCAGCGCATTGGCGTACTGGCGGCGCGCCGTCCCGACTACCGCGTGACCGGTCTGCGGTTCACGGACACGCGCAAGCGGCTGACGCGCGACGGGCCCGTGGACGTCGCGCCGGTGGTGTTGCGAGAGTGGAGGCGGCCGTGAGCGGCGACCGGCGGCGCGCGTTCTGGTTGGGCTTTGAGCGGCTGTTTGCGCCGCAGGTACCTGCGGCGCGCCTGGGCGCGTTCCGCGCCATTGTATGTCTGGTCGCCCTCTACGATCTGATGCTCTGGGGCAACGCGGTGCTCGCTGACGCCGCGGCGGTAACCGCTGGCACGCAAGACCGACCCTGGCGCCCGATCTTCTTGTTGCAGGTGTTTGGCGCCGAGCCGCTTGGCGTCGAGGGCGCCCGCGCGCTCTACGTGACCGGGGTGGTCTCGCTGTTGTGCGGCGCAGTCGGCTTCTGCTCGCGGCTCTCGTGCGCGGTCGCTGCCGTAGTCTTCTACTGGTGGTCCGGCCTCGGCTATTCGTTCGGCAAGCCACACCACGACAAGGTCGCGCTGGCCATCACGCTGGCCGCGATGCCGTTCGCTAGGGTCGGCGCGGCGCTCGCGCTGGACCAGCTGTGGCATCGCCGTCCTCGGGTCGAGTCGCGCGCTGCCTGCGTGCGTGGCCTGCCGATCCGGCTGGCGATGGTCACGCTGGCGTTCGGCTACGGCGGCGCGGGCTTCGCGAAGCTGCTCCTGGGCGGCGTCGAGTGGTTCAACGGCTACACGCTGCAGGGCATCATGCTCGGCCACGACGGCTACCTCTCGGACGTCGTAGGCCGCAGCCCGACGCTCTGTCAGCTGCAAAGCGTCGGCGTGGTGTTCGTGCAGGCGGCGTTCCCCGTGGCGCTTTTCTGGCCCCGGTCGCGCTGGTTCTTCCTGCCGATGGCCACGTTCTTCCACCTGATGACCTGGATGACGATGGACACCGGCGCCTACATGCGCGTCTGGCTGATGCTGTTCGCGTTCGTGCCGCTGGAGCAGGTCCCGCAAACGCTGCTGGGCTGGGGCCGGCGCGGGTGGGCCGCTGCCGCCGCGACGGCGCTCGCCGTCGCCGCGTTCGCGGCGCTGGTCGCGGGCGTCGCCGACCAGGTGATCTGGTGGCCGTGGTCGGCGGCGCTGTTCACGGCGCTCGCGGTCTGGTTCGGGGTCTGGGCGCGCTCGGCGCCGCCGGCGGACGCGGCGGCGCCGCGGGTTGGGTGAGCCTGCGCGCGCCTCGCTCGGAGCGCCATCTCTGGAATGCGCCGTCGATCGCGGATACGACGTTCGGCGCAATGGCTCACGAACGCGCTCCCTGGCAGCGGACCCACACCTGCGGCGACCTCAATATCTCGAACGAGGGCGAGGTCGTCGTGCTCAACGGCTGGATCGAGAATCACCGCGACCACGGTCAGCTGGTGTTCGTCGACCTTCGTGACCGCTATGGGGTCACCCAGGTAACCGCGCACAGCGAGACCGAAGGCATCGTCGACGGCGCGCTAGAGCTCCTGCAGCGGCTGGGCGCCGAAGACGTGGTGTCGATCCGCGGCCGGGTCCGGCGACGGGAGGGCGGCAGCAACGACGAGCGCGCCACCGGCGAGATCGAGGTGCTGGTCCAAGCGGTGACCGTGCTGAACGAAGCCGAGACGCCGCCCTTCGAGGTGCTCGACGACGTCGAGGCCAACGAGGAGCTGCGCATGCGCTACCGCTACCTCGACCTGCGGCGCCGCCCGCTGCAAGAAGCGCTGATCAAGCGATCGCGCTTTACGACCGCGGTGCGCACCTACCTTCAGGACAACGGCTTCATCGACATTGAGACGCCGATCCTGACGAACAGCACGCCGGAGGGCGCGCGCGACTACCTGGTGCCGAGCCGCGTGCACCCCGGCCGGTTCTACGCGCTGCCGCAGAGCCCGCAGGTGCTCAAGCAGATCTGCATGATCTCGGGCGTCGATCGCTACTACCAGATCGCCCGGTGCTTCCGCGACGAGGACCTGCGGGCCGACCGCCAGCCCGAGTTCACCCAGGTAGACCTCGAGATGTCGTTTGTCGAGGAGAACGACGTGCTCGACCTCGTCGAGCGGACGGTGGTGCACGCTTTCAAGCAGGGCTTCGACATCGACCTGCCGACGCCGTTCCCGCGGATGAGCTTCGAGGAGGCGGTGGCGCGCTACGGCAGCGACAAGCCCGACCTCCGCTTCGGTATGGAGCTTGTAGACGTGACGCAGCACGCCGCCGCGTCGGCGTTCAAGGTGTTCGCGGGCGCGGTCGAGCGCGGCGGCATCGTCAAGGGAATCTGCGTCAAGGGCGCGGCGGGGGATTACAGCCGTAAGAAGATCGACGCGCTGACGAAGCATGCGCAGGAGTACGGCGCCAAGGGGCTCGCGTGGGCGAAGATCTCCGAGAAGGGCGTCGAAGGCTCGATCGCGAAGTTCTACGAGGGCGACGCTGGCGCGGAGTTGATCCAATTGATGGCCGCCGAGCCCGGCGACCTGCTGCTGTTCGGCGCTGACGAGGCCAAGGTCGTGCACCGTGCGCTGGGCGAAGTGCGCCTGAAGGTCGCCGACGATGCCGGGCTGCGGGACCCGCAGACGTTCCGCTGCTGCTGGGTGCTGAATTTCCCGATGTTCGAGTGGAACGAGGATCACCAGCGCTGGCAGTACGCGCACAATCCGTTCTCGGCGCCGGTCGACTGGGACAACACGGACTTCGAGAAGGACCCGGAGTCACACCGCAGCCGCGCCTACGACTTCGTGATGAACGGCTGGGAGCTCGGGTCGGGTTCGATCCGGATCCATCGCCCGGAGCTGCAGAAGAAGGTGTTCGACTTCCTCGGTATCAGCCAGGAGGAGCAGGAGCGGAACTTCGGCTACATGCTGGAGGCCTACAAATACGGCGGCCCGCCGCACGGCGGGATCGCGCTCGGCGTCGACCGGATGGTGGCGTTGGCTCTGGGCCGTCAAGGTATCCGCGACGTCATCGCGTTCCCGAAGACCACGATGGCCGTCGACCTGATGAGCCAGGCGCCGAGCGCTGTGGCTCCCGAGCAGCTGGCTGAACTCCAGATCGAGAGCAAGGCGCGGCAGGACACGCCCGAAGAGCAGGTGGAGTAGGCGGCCGCTCCACGGCCCAGCAGGTGATCTAGCTCGCGAGCAGGCGACTACGTCGCGTCTGGCGGTTCCGCGCCGTCGTTGTCCGGCCCGATCCGCAGGTCGGCGCGCGCGCGGTCGACGGCGCGTCCCAGGCTGTGCACGCACGGGTCGCAGCTGCTGCCGCAACACCACCGCCAGGTCTTGTCCGGCTCGTCGAGGTAGCGGGCGACGAAGCTGGCGTAGCTGGCGTCGATGCCCTCCCGCTCGCAGATTTGCTGGAGCGCTTCTCTGGCAGCGGGGTCGAGGTCGAAGAGATCCATTCGGCCGTGTGATTGTAGGCTGCACGCGCGCAGCAGAAAGTCTGGCTCGACTCCGCATCTGCTGTGAGGAGCCCGTGCGCCGCTAGTTTCGCGGCTTGTATGGCCTCTCCGACACGTTCGCTGCTGCCGCGACGCTCGCGGCGGACTTGTTGTCTCTTGGAGCACCTGCGTGGCCTACGTCGACCGGCGCGCCGGCAGGGATCTCTGGCCTAGATGCGGGGAAAGTCGCGCGGAGGCGCTTTTCGGGCCTTTGTTTGCACGTATCATGGAGCCGCGGGGGATCCCATCCGCCGCATCGCCACTCACTTTTGCCATCCTCTCGAATGGGTAAGAGACTGTACGTCGGAAATCTCCCGTACGACGCTGATGAAGACGCGATCCGCGCTGCCTTCACCGAGAACGGCGGAACCGTCGAGCGCGTGCACATCCCGTTGGATCGGGACACGCAGCGTCCCCGCGGGTTCGCGTTCATCGAGATGTCGAGCGACGAGGAGGCCCAACGCGCTGTGGAAGCGCTGAACGGCAGCAACTTCGGCTCGCGCACGCTCAAGGTCTCCGAGGCTGAGGAGCGTCGTCCGTCTAGCGGTCCAAAGGGCGGCTCGGGTGGACATCGCAGCGCGGACGATGGTCGCGGCGGCTACCAAGCCCGCTCTGACGCCCCGAGCCCGACAGGAGGCGACGTCGACGGCCTTAACCGGGACCCGGCCGAGCGCGCCCGCGAGAACCGCGAGCGTCGTTTTGGCCCGGACGCGCGACCGAGCCGAGAGCGGGACCGTGGACGCAAGGGGCGCGGAGGCCACGGCCGGCGTCGGCACGAGGACGCGGGCAATGACCACGGTCGCCGCGGCGGTAGCCGCTTCGACGACTACGATTACTAGCGCTCCGGCCGGGCGTCTGGGGTTGATGTTCGGTATTTGTTAGGTATACCGGAGGGGTGGCCTTGTTGCTGTCCCGGACCCACTACTCGCTGCTGACCGCGCCTTCGTCTCCGCAGGCGCTGTGCGAAGAGGCGGTCCGGCTGGGCTTGAAGCACCTCGTCCTTCACGACACCAACGGCCTCTACGGACTCTACCCGTTCGCCAGGGCCGCTCGCCGTGTAGGGCTCAAGGCGGTCTTCGGCGCAGAGCTCGTGCATCGTGGCCGGCGGCTGTCGGTGCTCGCCCAAGACGATCAGGGCTACGCGTCGCTCTGCGGGTTGTTGAGCCGCTTCCACGGGGTCGGTCTCGGGCAGCAGGACCTCGAAGTCGCCCCGTCGATCGACCTGTCGCGGGCCTGCGAACGCTTCGCCGACGGCCTCTGGTTTGTCTGCGGAGACCCTCGGTTGCTGCCGGAGCTGTCCGTGCGCGTGCCGCGCGAGCGGCTGCTGGTCGGGCTGCCTCCGCGCGGGGCGGGCTGCGTGGACCGCAGCGCCGGTAACGCGTCGCTGGCGTCTAGCCGCAAGCTCCCGGACCCGGGGCCGGCGTGGCCGCGACCGATGCTGCGTCAGCTCGCGGGCGACCTTGGCCTGCAGCTGTGCGCCGTGCGGGACGTCTGGTTCGCGACACCAGAGGACCACACGCTCCATCAGCTGTTCCTCGCGGTGAAATGGAACCGGTCGCTGCGAAGCCTCGTCGGCGGCGGCGGAGACCTGCGGCACGACCTCCGCGGCGTCGGCGTGGCAGCGGCTGGTATGCACTTGCCGACGCCGGAGCAGCTGCGCTCTGGTCACGAGGACGCGCCAGAGGCGGTGGCGGTCGCTGAACAGGTCCTGGGTCGCTGTGAGCTGACGTTCGGCGAGCGCGCCGCGCCGATCTTTCCGCCGGTCGCGCTCGGTCACGGTGAGACGGCTGAGGGCGCGCTGCGTGCGCTCGTAGGAGGAGGTCTGCGTCGCCGCTACAGCGGCGACGACGCGTTCGACGAAGCGCAGGCGCGCTGTGAGCGCGAGCTCGCCGTGATCGAGCGCATGGGGTTCGCGCCGTACTTCCTCGCGGTGCACCAGATCGTCGACCTGGCGCGCGCGCGAGACATCCCGTTCGTGGGGCGCGGTTCGGCTGCGGACAGCCTCGTCGCCCATTGCCTCGGCCTCACCGACGCAGACCCGCTGCGCTATGGCCTGCTGTTCGAGCGCTTCCTCAACCCGCAGCGCAGCGACCTGCCGGACATCGACCTGGACTTCTGTTGGCGGCGCCGCGACGAGTTGATCGACGCGGTCTACGATCA
>NYVR01000016.1 GCA_002684655.1 Planctomycetota bacterium
CGTTTTAGTTCTTCTTCTTCCGCGTCGGGCGCCGGTGTCGCCAGCGCTCGCTCGGCGTGTGTGCTTCTTCGAAGTAGCGCCGGGCGCGCGCGACGACGTCCGGATGCGCCGCGCTGACGTCACGCCGCTCTGCGGGATCTGACGTGATGTCGTAGAGCTCGATCGGCGCGTCGGGGGCCCTCGCTAGATTCTTGCGCAGCGCCTTCCATCTGTCGAAGCGCAGCGCGCGTTGGCCGCCCATTTCGTAGAACTCCCAGTAGAGGTATTCGTGTGGCTCTTGTCCGGCGTCGCCTAGCAGCGTGGGTTTCATGGATAGGCCGTCGACGTCGTCAGGCGCGTCCACGCCGGCGAGGTCGCACAAAGTCGGCAGGAGGTCCCAGTGCGCGCTGACCAATTCGCTGGTCGCGCCCGCCTCGATCCTGCCGGGCCAGCGCGCCAACAGAGGGACGCGGATGCCGCCCTCGTGGAGGCTCCGCTTGTTGCCTGTGAACGGGCCGTTGCTGTTCCAGAAGTTCGGGTTGTGACCGCCTTCACGGTGGGGACCGTTGTCGGACGTGAGCATCAGCAGGGTGTCCTCGGCGATGCCGAGCTCATCGAGCAGCGCTAGCAACCGGCCGACGTCGTCGTCGAGCTTGGTCATCATCGCGGCGAATCCGGCGACCGGGTTCTGGACGCGGGTCTGTCGGCCGTCGCCGTTGTACTTCCCGATCTTCTCGTCGAATTGAGAGTACACCGCGCGGAATCGTCGGTGGTACTCCTCGGGCGCCTGCATTGCCGCGTGAGGGATCGTGACGGGCAGGTAGCAAAAGAACGGTCCGTCTTTGTTGTCTCGAACGAACTGCAGCGCGTCATCCATATACACGTCGTGTGCATAGCGGCTGCGATTGAGTTTCAACTTCACGCCGTCGCGCCAGAGCCAGCGCGGGAAGAAGTCGTGCGCGAAGGCTTGGTTATAGAAGCCTGTGAAGTGGTCGAACCCGAGCGCCAGTGCGTCGCTGCCGCTGCCGGGTCCGCCGATACCCCATTTGCCGAAAGCACCCGTAGCGTAGCCGCGCTGCTGTAGGAGCGAGGCGACCGTGACGGTGCCGGATCCTAACGGCAGCATCTGTTCCGGCTCGTTCTTGTCGCGGCCGTTGCCGCGGATCGGCGTGTGTCCCGTGTGTTGCCCCGTCATCAAGCAGCTGCGTGTGGGCGCGCAGACGGTGCTGCCCGCGTAGTGCTGCGTGAAGCGCATCCCTTCGTCGGCGAGCCGATCCATGTTCGGGGTCTTCAGCTTTTGCTGGCCGTAGCAGCCGAGGTCTCCCCAGCCAGCGTCGTCGAGCAGGATGTAGACGACGTTCGGAGGCTGTTGAGCGCTGCCTGACGGCGCAGGCAGCAGGAGCGAGGCTGCGACCGTCCAGAGTTCGAGTCCGAGCATCATTAGTCAGCGTAGCTCTTCATCAGGAATCGGTCGGTCATGCCGGCGATGTAGTCGCAGATCGTGCGCTCGAGGCCGTCCTCCTCGATTCGGCGTTGCCGCCGCGCGCTCATCGGGGAGGGGTCGTCGCGCAGCCTGTCGAAGGCCACCTGAATGCGGGTCGCGCCTCTCTCCATCACCTCCAGCACGCGCGGTGCGCGGTAGAAGCGTGCGCGCAGGAAGCTCAGCAGCTCTTGCGCTTTTTGGGCCATCGTTTCGCTGTGACGCGGGCGGGGCGGCCGCTCGCCGGCAGGCGCACCCGTCAAGATCTCGTCGCACGTTACGACGACGTCGTTGATCAGCAACGAGGTCACCTCGCTCACGATGCGTTGTCGGTTGTCGCTATCGCACGCTGCGCGCGCGTCTTGCCACAGCGCTAAGCCTGCAGCTTCACGCTCCGCGAACATGCCGGCGCGCAGCCCGTCGTCCAGGTCGTGGCTCAAATACGCGATCCTGTCACACAGGTCCACGAGGTGCGCTTCTACCGGCACGTCGCCCTGCGGCAGCAGGTCTGGGCTGACGGGAAAGCCGTCGGGCACGCGGCCCTTGAGCAGGCTCTTTCGGAGCGCGAGCGTGAGGTTGAGGCCGAGGCCGTGGTCGTAGCGGTCCTCTAGGTAGTCGACGGTGCGGGCGCTCTGCGCGTTGTGTCGAAAGCCCCCGTAGCCAGACATTTTCGCGTGCAGCGCGTCTTCGCCGACGTGTCCGAACGGCGGGTGGCCCAGGTCGTGCGCGAGCGCGATCGCCTCGGCCAGCTCGTCGTTGCAGCGGAGCGCGCGCGCGACCCCGCGCGACATTTGTGCGACCTCAAGCGAGTGCGTCATCCGGCTGCGAAAGTGATCGCCCTCGAAGGCTGCCATGACCTGGGTCTTGTGTTGCAGTCGTCGAAAGGCAGTGGCGTGGACGATGCGGTCTCGGTCCCGCTGGAAGACGGTGCGCAGAGGGTCGTCGGCTTCTGCGAGCCTGCGACCGCCGGCGCTGCGGCTCGGCGTCGCCCAGCGGCTCAGTGAGTGAAGCTCCAGGTCTTCGTGGTCTTCTCTACGTAACCACACCATGCACCAGCAACGTCCCACACCGGGGGCGGAGCGGCAACGACGAACGCTAGAACCGCCCGCGCTGCGGAGCGCGCAGCGGGTGATGTTGGCGCGTCGCGGTGACCGCGCGACGATCTAGGGAATAGCCACGGGAATCCGGCCGTCGTAGCTGCGGTGATCGTCGGCGAGCGATTCTGTCTTCGGCGCCGTGGAGGGGCGACGTCGTCGCCGCTCCCGCGTATGTTTCTGCCACCGCATGACCCGATCGCTGCCACCTCGAGCCGAAGTCCCGAGCGCGCCGCTGTGCGCGGGGCCTTGTCGTGCCGTCGTCACCGGAGGCGCAGGCTTCATCGGCTCTCACTTGGTCGAGCGCTTGCTCGCGGACGGGTTCCGCGTCCACGTCGTCGACGACTTGTCCACCGGCAAGCTCGAGAACCTGCAGAGCGTCCACGGGGCCTCTGGGCTCACCGTCACGGTGGGGTCCGTCGCGTCGCCGAAGTTGGCGGGGAGCGTGCTCGAAGACGCCGACGTGGTCTTTCACCTCGCTGGTGTTGTCGGTGTCCGACGGCTGGCTAGGGAACCGCTTGACGTTACGCAGGCCAACCTCCGCTCCACGGAAGTGATCCTAGAGGCCGCCGCCGCGCGTGGCGTGTCCGTGTTGTTGACCTCGAGCAGCGAGGTCTACGGCGACGGCCCCGTGCCGTTCGTCGAGACGGCTCCGGTGATGCCTGGCTCGACGGAAGGGCTGCGCGGAGGTTATGCCTGCGCCAAGGCTATGGGCGAGTGGTTGGCCACGGCCCACGCTGAGCAGTCTGGACTGCAGGTCGCCGTCGCGCGCTTATTCAACACGGTCGGGCCGCGTCAGGCGGGCGAGGACGGCATGGTCTTGCCGCGGTTCGTTCGGCAAGCGCTCCGCGGGGAGCCCGTGACTGTCTATGGCCAAGGGCGGCAGACGCGCTGCTTCGCCCACGTTCGCGAGGTCGCGCGCGCGCTGGTCGACTTGTCCCGCAGCGCGTCTTTGCCTGGGCGCGTGATCAACGTTGGCAGCGCGTTGGAGACTTCGGTCGCCGACCTCGCCCGAGTCGTCCTGGAGTGCTCGGAGAGCGACTCCGTCGTCCAGCGCGTCCCCTTCCACGAAGTGTTCCCTAGCGGCTTCGTCGATCCGCCGCGTCGGGTGCCGTGCCTGCGCCGGCTGCAGTCCGCCAACGGTTGGGTGCCGTCGGCGCCGCTGCGTTCGATCGTCGCGGACGTGATCGCCTACGAGCGCGCGGGCGCGATGGTTGACCGCGGTGAAGCGAGCAGCTCGGCCAGCCCAGCGCCGTAGGTTGTCTAAGCGCGCGCGCCCCTGCTCTCCCGCGACAGCGGTCGCGCGTGGTCACGGGTCAGTTCGCGCCTCGTAAGTTTGTCTTTCGGTAAAAAAACTGCCCGGCGCCCATCCGGGCGCCGGGCAGCGAACGGGGGCTTACGCCCTCATCCTTGGCCTCCGATCGGGTCAACGCCGTGGGCGCTTCGCCGCGGGCGACGGCCAGCTCGCCGCTGGCCGCCGCCCGACTCGTCGACCGACGCAGGCCGGGCAGATCTCGCCTTTCCGACCCGGCCGCGTGGCGTCCTTTCCAAACAGCTCTTTTCTCTGCAAACCTCCGGCCCGGAAACGCGCACCGCGCAGGCGTCGTGCTTTTGCTCGCTGCGCGTCGTT
Source organism: Planctomycetota bacterium (assembly GCA_002684655.1). Taxonomy (GTDB): domain Bacteria; phylum Planctomycetota; class UBA1135; order UBA1135; family UBA2386. Next base: position 4,184 of record NYVR01000016.1, read on the forward strand.
GTGGGCTTCGTTGGCTGCATGCTCGTTGCTTTGCGAACGCCGTGCCAACGGCGTGTAGAAACGTGAAGTCCCGCTGCCAGCGATCCTTAGGTGAACGGTCTCGCCGCGGATCCCGTACTTGGGAGTCGCGGATCCCGCTCCCAGGACGGCGGCGGTGACTGGACTCGCCGGCGCGCTGGCTCGGTCTTCGGGGCTTGAGACCGGCCAGCGGCTTCGTATCCTCGCTCCGCCGTGTCCACGCCCGAGTCCGAAGTCCTGGTCGTCGAGCGCGCCCTCGCGGGTGTTCGGCTGCACGACTTCATCGCTCGCTGTTGGCCCGCCGCCAGGCGCGGCGCATTGCGTCAACTTGTTTCAGGTGGGGAGGTAAGCGTCAACGGTGAGGAGTGCCTCAGCGACCGACGGCTGCGGGTTGGCGACGTCGTCGTCGTCCGCGCAGCGCCGTCGGCCCCTGCTGCGCCCGGGTCCCGCCCGGCTCCGCTTGAGGTGCTGAAGGAGACCGAGACGGCCCTGGTGGTCGCGAAGCCTGCCGGGACACCGTCGGTCCCGTCCAGGCACGGCAAAGAGCGAGGCGTCCACGGTCTCCTGAAGGAGCTGCGCCCAGGCGAGGACCTGCGGATCGTGCATCGCCTCGACCGAAACACCTCGGGCTGCCTAGTCCTGGCCAAGGGGCTGCAGGCAGCCCGCCACTTCGATGAGAGCTTCCGCGAGCGACGCGTCGAGAAGACCTACGTCGCGTTGGTGGGCGGTGTTCCGAGCCGGGACGCGTTCCCGGTGGCGGCGTGGTTGGGGCCGGACCGCAGGAGGCCTGGAATGGTCGTCGCAGCCGCAGGCCAGCGGAAGGGCTTCCGCGAAGCGCTGACCCAGGTCGCCGTGCGGCGTCGGTTCCGTCGCCACGCCCTGCTCGGTCTGCAGCCCGCCACCGGCAGGGGGCATCAGCTGCGCGTGCACCTCCAATCCGTGGGTCACCCGATCGTCGGAGACGAGGACTACGGCGGAGAACGCTTGCTGCTGTCGCGCTTAAAGCCAGACTACAAGAAGCGGACGGGCGTCGAAGAGCGCCCCCTGCTCCAGCGGATGTTCCTGCACGCAGAGCGCATTCGATTCCAAGACCTCGACGGCGTCGACCTCGACGTAGAATCCCCTTTGCCTGAAGACCTAACGGTCGCGCTGCGACACGTCGAGAAGCACGCCAGCGCGCGGAGATCCCCTTGCGACTGAAGACCACGCCTGACGACTTCTGCGTTCGAGAACTGCTTGAGTGGCGAGAGGTGCCCGACGGTGATTTCGTCGTACACCGTCTCCACAAGGAGAAGTTGTCGACGCCAGAGGCGCTGACCATCCTGTCCCGCGACGCCGACGTCGAGCGCGCCAAGATCGCGTATGCGGGTTTGAAGGATCGTCAAGCGGTGACAGACCAGTTCATCACGATCGAGCGGCGCGCGGTCGAGCTCAAGCTCGCAAACCTCCGCGTGACGCCGTGTGGCACGACCGACCGCCCGATCACTTCGAAGCAGTCGGGCGGCAACGCCTTCAAGGTGGTCGTGCGCGACCTGCGTCCGACGGAGGCCGCGACCTTACGCCGCAGTATGCCGTCCTTGGTTAAGACCGGCTTCCCGAACTACTTCGATGATCAACGGTTCGGCAGCCTGCGCCACGGCCAAGGATTTCCGATGCAGAGCGTCTTGCACGGCAACTTCGAGCGTGCGCTGCAACAGCTGGTCGCCGAACCGTCGCCCGTCGCGATCAGCGGTGACGTCAAGCTCAAGAAGGCGCTCCAGCTGCGCTGGGGAGACTGGGAGGCGTGTAAGCGCATCGCGCGGGGGCCAGCCTATCAGCCCCTCTTCGAGCACCTGTGCCATCACCCCCGGGACTTCCGCAGGGCGCTGCAGTTCGTCCCGCTGCGCCTGCGAGTGATCCACGCGTTCGCCTTCCAGAGTTTCTTGTGGAACCGCGCCGTCAGCAACCTGCTGCGCGCCGGCGTCCGCGGCGCCCAGCGGCTGAGGCTGTCGACGCTGGCCGGAGACCTGCTGGCTTGGAAGTATCTCTCGCCGGAGCGCGAGGAGAAGCTCAAGTCGATGCGGACGCCGTTGTTCGGGATCGACGGCGACGGCGGCAGCCCGCCGTTCAAGAAGGCCATGGTCGACGAGCTTAAGCGCGCGCAGCTGAGGCGCAGTGACTTCGTGGAGCACGAGGTCCAGGGGATGATCTGGAAGCACGAGCAGCGCGACGCGTTCGTTAAGCCCCGCGACGTCGCCGAGGTGCGCATTGAGCCCGACGACATGCACCACGGGCAGGTCAAGGCGACGCTGCAGTTCTCGCTGCCGCGCGGCGCTTACGCCACGATGTTGATCAAGCGGCTGTTCGCGCCGAGCTGGTACAGCCGGCCGACCGACCGCATAGAGCCCCCGGAGCCGCGCGGCCGCGGGCGGCGAGAGCGTGACCTGCGCTCTCGATCGGTGTTGCGCTACGAAGACGACCAGGACGGAGTATGAGCGAGAAGACGTTGGGCATCATCGGTGGATCGGGCCTCTACGATCTCCCGGGCCTTGAAGATCGTAAGACCGTCGAGGTCGAGACGCCGTTCGGCAAGCCCAGCGACGTGCTGGTGACTGGCTCTCTGCACGGTGTTCGCATGGCGTTCTTGCCACGGCACGGTCGTGGACACCGCTTGTCGCCGAGCGAGCTTCCTTTCCGCGCGAACATCTATGCGATGAAAGAGCTCGGGATGAGCGCGGTCGTCGGTATCTCAGCAGTAGGTTCGATGAAGATTGACCTGCGACCGGGCGAGCTGGTGCTGGTAGACCAGTTCATTGATCGCACGCGGGGCCGCACGGCCGAGTCGACGTTCTTCGGGGGCGGTTGTGTCGCCCACGCGCACTTCGCCGACCCGATTTGGGAACCGCTGCGTCAGGTCGCGCTGCGGGCAGCGCGCGCGGCTGGCGCCGTCGCGCATGACGGCGGCACCTACCTGTGTATGGAAGGCCCCCTGTTCAGCACGCGCGCCGAGTCACGGCTCTACCGCAGCTGGGGCGTCGACGTGATCGGGATGACCAATCTGCAGGAGGCCAAGCTCGCGCGGGAAGCAGAGATCGCCTATTCGACGGTGGCGCTCGTGACCGACTATGACTGCTGGCACGAGGTTGAAGGAGACGTCGACGTCGCCGCGGTCCTCTCCGTCCTAAAGGCCAACGCCGACCTCGCCCAGCGTACCGTGGTTGAGTTGGCCAGGGCGGTGGGGGAGATGGAGGAGCCGATCAGCGCAGCGGGCTGCATGGAGCATGCGGTGATGACGGCCCCCGACAAGATCTCTGCCGACGCGCGCCGTCGGCTGCAGCTGCTGATCGGCAAATATCTCGGTTGACGCGCCTGAGCAGCGGCGTCGGGCGTCAGCGGCGCCGCCGCGGCGCAACCGGTTGAACCCAGGCTTGTCGAGGCTGGCCCTGCCATACAGGGTTGTCTGCGGTCAGCGAAGAGGTCACGGTGGCTCGCACGAACAGCTCGTCGCCAACCAGCGTGTAGCTGGGCCTCGGACCGTCGACGCGCGCCAGGATCTCGCCGGGCTCGCCGTCGACGCGGGTGCCGATGAACTCGGTGATGTAAGCCGCTCCTTCGCGCTCGGTGATCGCTACGGATAGCACGTCGCCGTCAAAGGTGACGTCCTCAAGGTCGACGCCGCTGGACGCGTAGAAGTCACCGCGTTCGATCGCGTCGAGGAGCGCTCTGGCGGTGCACTCTTGGGCGCGAACCATCACCCACCCTCGCCCTGGCGTCGATCCGGAGGCGTTGTGGTAGTTGTGGCAGTCGTCCGTGCCGAGACCGTACAGCAGCGGCGCGTCGAGGTCTCGCCGTCGCGTGGTGTTGGCGATGTCCCACAGGCGTTCGGTGCCGGGGCGGTCGGCGTCCCCCTTGTGGTTGACGCTCGGGTGACCGTTGTAGACCTCGAAGAAGCGCTCTTCGGTGACCTGAGCGATGTCATCGGCCGTGACGCCCCAGCCAAAGTTCGGGTGGTTGAGGTGCGCCAGGATCGGCCGGTCATGTTTAGCCGCGTGCGCCGCGACCGCGCGCATCGTCTTGCGTATCACATCCTGGACGCTCTCGCCGCGCTCGGGGGCTATTCGCGCCGTCACGTTACTCGCGTTGATGTGGATCGGTTTGCGATCAAAAGAAGAGGTGATCTCTTCGGCTGGGATCAGCAGCAGGTCTGCGAAGAGCGGTGTGATCTCATCGAGGCGTCTGAGACGAACCTCCAATTTCCCGTCTTGTTGGCGCTCGTCTACCCAGTCGGCGCCGAAACGTCGCCGGTAATCTGCGAGCGCGTTGCGGCCCCCGCGGCGCACGACTTGGTCGTTCTGTATCCACTTGTCGTGGTCGGCGACGATGTTGTGGTCGGTTAGCGCCAAGAAGTCGTAGCTGTGTCGCGCGTACCAGTCGACGACCATCTCGGGGAAGTGGTTGCCGTCGCTCCATAGCGTGTGGGTGTGCAGGTTGCCTTTGTAGTAGCGCGGCGCTTCGGCGGCACAGGACGCCAGCAAGAGCATGCCGAGGAGGCTCAGTCGATGGTTCATTGGGTCACCTTGGGGCTCGTGGTCGCAGCGTGTCCTCGTGATATGTCTCGCCGTCTGTGCCGACGTGGCGAATTGTCAGTGACGGCGACCCTGCTGCAGGTTGGACGCTAACGTGCAGAAATCCGCCGCGGATCCTGAGGAAGTCGTGTTGCTCGGTGCGCTGCTTCATCGAGAAACCGCCGCTGTGCTTGTTGGTCGTCGGTCCGCAGCACCACTCGCGCAGTCCCGTCACAGGATCGTGCGACGCGTATTGCCAGTGTCGGTCGCCGCAGACAACCTGCACGGCGTGCTTCGCCAGCAGGCGCCGCAGCCGGTCGCCCTCGTCCTTGAAGCCGAGGTTTGCGTGGTTGTCGTTCTTGTTCTTGCGGTCTGGTCCCACGATCGGCGTCGCGGAGACAACGACCTTGAAGTTCGCGTCGCTGGCCGCGAGCGTCTGCTCAAGCCATCGCCACTGCGCGGCGCCTAGGATGGACTTGGAGGGGCCGTCGGGCGCGCGGTTAGCCGACCGGAACTCGCGGCCCTCTAGGAACCAAACTTCGAGCAACTCTCCCCATCGCACCTTGCGATACGGTTCGCCCGGCAGCAGCGGCAGCTGCTCGCGATAGAGCTCAAGGCCGCGCGCCCACGTCAGCTCGCCGTAGCGCTGGCCTGGCCAGCAGTCGTTCTTCAGCGTGTCGTGGTCGTCTTTGACGAAGTATGCGCCTACGGTCGCGTGAAAGTCCCGCTGCAGCGGCAATCCGTAGAAGCGGTTCCACTTGAAGCGGGCGAGCTTCGCAGTGTCCGCCCATGGTTTGGGTTTGTCGTAGTAGACAGCGTCGCCAACGTTTGCGATGAAGTCGGGTGCGCAGCTCTGCATCTCCCCATAGATGAGGTGGCCGCGCTCGTCGTCGTCACGGCGGTGATAGTCCTGGCCGCAGACCACGCAAAACGAGACTGCGGCAGGATCATTCGGCCGATAGGGCAGTTGGATTTGACCCTCGACGGTGCACGACGAGCGGTCGGCGCCTGGCCGCTTGCCCTCAGCGATGATGATGTATCGCGCGCCGGCGTTCAGCCCTGTGAGCGTGAAGGTGTGCGCGTAGTTCGTCGACGCGGCCACGTTGGCCCACGATGTACTACGCGCTGCGCTTCGGTCATTGGCAGGCCAGTAACGGACGCGCACGTCTCCGCTGGCGCCGGGGATCGCGCCGGCCATTTGTGAGAGGTTCGTTGCAGGAGGCAGCTGGGCCGTATGTGCCTTGCGCGCTGGGAACGGGATGCCGCTTTGATTGGCTTGTGCGACGGCTGTTAGCCGTATCCATACCGCGCACCGGTCAGCGCGCGCGTCGCCGATCTTGATCCCGTTTCCCATATGGACCTCTGTGCTGGTGCCTTGGCCCGGAGCGAGCGCCAGTGGCAGGAAGGCTGCGAGGGTGCGTGCGGTGTTAGCGATCACGATGGCACCATAACCGTCGGAGCGCTGAGGACCTCGGAGCGTGGTGGCAATACCGGCGTAAGCGGCCGTGCTTGGCGTTACTTGGGTGTCGCCACAGTCAGCCGCGTTGATCTTTAGTCGGGCCTTGACCTGTTTCGGGCCTCGGCTAACGTTTGCGGCCCGATTGGTCCGAAACCATATCGGAGCGATCCTCGATAGCTCAGTTGGTAGAGCAAGTGACTGTTAATCACTGGGTCGCAGGTTCAAGCCCTGCTCGAGGAGCCACTGCGGCGCACAAGCGCCTCTCACGACGCCCTGCGCTTCGCAGGGCGTCTTGGGTTTTGGCTGCGTTGCCCGCGAGCCCTTCTGTAAGCGACGTCACCGCTCGTCGCCGGCCCGCGGCCCGTAGAGGTTGAGCTCGTGGATCGACCACCAGAGCCCGCTCTTCTTTCCCTGTTGCGTGACCTTGAGCCACCTGGTCGTGACCGGTTGGAATTGTATGCGGTGCTTACCGCGGGCGCCGGCGCCTTTGGCGATCGGTTTGCTCCATGTCTTGCCGTCGGTCGACGTGCGCACTTCATAGCGATCGGGCCAGTCGCCAGGTGACGCGTCCGTGGAGAGGTCTATCTCGGCGACCTCTGCAGCCTCTGGTAGCTCGATTACGAGCCAGTCCCCTGGGCGTTGGTTGCGGCCAGTTGTCCAACGCGTAGCGGGGTCGCCGTCGACGCATCCGTTCAGCGACCCTTGATTGGACGCTGACGTCAGCGTCCATCGATCGCGCCCCGTGAGCACCGGGTCGAAGGGCTTGAGCTCTTCAATCGTCCAAGGTGTCTTGCGGCCCTCGCACGCGGCGCGAACTTGGGCTATCTGCGCCGCTGTGACGCGGTCGGCTTGGTTGCCCCAGCTGTTGCGCACATAGGTGAGCACGTCAGCGATCCAGGCGTCGTCGTTGGTCGCCATAGCGCCCATGGCGCCGATGTAGGTCTTGCCCTCGATCGGTCCCGTCAGCCCGTTTAGGACGATACGACCCAGTCGCTCGTGCGATCCGAGCACGCGCGCCGAGCCGATCAACGTCGGAGCTTGCTTCATGCCCTTTAGCCCTGTGACCTCGACGCCTTTGCCGTCTGCCCCGTGGCAGGTGAAGCACAGCGACTTGTAGATGGTCGCGCCGCTTTGGATGGCGGAGGCTAGCGCCGCGTTTTCCTCGGCGATGGCCGCGCGCTTTGCCGCCTCTGCAGCCTCGCGCTCGACGCGGTCGAAGTAGCTCTTCGCCGTAGAGCGTATGGCTACGTTGTTCGGGTGGTCGGCAACGATGCTGCGAACCAGCGGGCCATACCCTGGGAGCTTCGTGTAGAGCGCGGTCCGAATCACCTGCAGCGCTACTTGGATCTCCGGGTCCTTGGCTAAGGCAGCGACCGCGTTGCGGACGTCGCTGGACGCCGCGTCGCCGAGCCATCGTTCGCTCGCGCGAACAGCCGCAGCCCTGCAGCGGGCATCTTCGTCCGCGAAGCATGATATCGCGTCAGCGGTGGTCCATACATCCAGGCCGTGCAGCGTCCACATGGCGTGCATACGCGCTAGCGGCTCTGAGTGCGATGTCATCATCCTGCGCAGCGCGGGCGCGACAGAGCGGTCGCCGCGCACGACGATGAGCTTCTGCGCGTTGTCACGCCACCAGCCGTTGGGGTGCGCCAGGTGCGCGACAAGCTCTTCGCTAGACTCGTCGAGCATTCGCGGGCGCGGTCCGCGCTCAAAGTCCTCATGGACGAGTCGGTAGATGCGGCCGCGACCGATGTTCTTGTCGAGCGCGTACTCCTGGACCACGCCGCGCAGGTAGCTGCCGCGGCGAACCCAGTTGCCTTCTTGGATGATCCCTCGGTACATGTCGACGATGTAGAGGGTCCCGTCGGGCGCGGTGTAGGTGTTAATCGGGCGGAAGTTGGCGTCCTTAGTGCGGATGAACTCGGACTTCTCGTGAGGGTTTCGAAGGACGCGCGTGCCGTCGACGTCGTGCACGGTGGCGCGCCGGATCAGCCTGCCGACGGGCTCTGGCACGAACAGGTTGCCGCGCAGCGCAGCGGGCAGGCGGTCACCGCGGAAAACGCTCTGACCGCAGCACCCCGTGAAGTGGTTTAGAGAGCCGTCGTCGCGGACGCGGCGGAGACCGCCTTGGACGTCCGGGATGTCGTCGATCGGCCAACACTCGTTGAACCCCTCCTCAAGCTGGCCAGGGAGGCCGAGCTTGCCGTATTGCATGTTCTGTTGGAAGTTCGCTGCGACCACCTCGCCGCCTGCGCGCGAGTAGAAGCACTGACCCCAGTCATCGTGGGTGATGCCCCATTGTCCGTCGCCAGCAGGCATCGGGTGCGCTTCGATCTTGCCGTCGCGCCATCGGTATCGCTTGTTCGTGTATGTGACGTAGAGGTAGTTGTCGACGTTCCAGTCGAGGCCTGTCGGTTGGTGCTCGAGATTGCCGCCGCGTCGTCCTCCTGCGAATACAAGCTGCTTGTCGTCCGCGACCCCGTCCCCGTCTGTGTCGCGGTAGAGGTGCAGGTCTAGGGTGTTGGTCTCGCGTACGATCACGCCGTCTTGGAGCGGCAGCAGCATCCGCGGCAGGACGAGGTCGTCGATGAAGACCGAGTGTTTGTCCATCACGCCGTCCCCGTCGGTGTCGTCGAGGAGGCTTACACGGCTCCTCGGCGCGAGCTCGTCGGAGCCGTCGATGTCCTGCATGTATGTGCGCATCTCGGCGACATACATGCTGCCGTTGCCGTCCCACGCGACGACCGCTGGCTCGTGAATCATCGGTTCGCTGGCGACGACCTCCAGTCGGTAGCCGGGCGGCAGTTCGATCGCGGCGATCGCATCTTCGGGGTTGAGCGGGCGTACCTGCGTAACTTTCTCGGGCACAGCTTGCCGCGGAGCGGCGTCCTGGGCGTGCGCCGCAACTGCGACGAGCAGGGTGCAGGGTACGAGGTCGCGCATGCTCGCGATTCTAGCACCCCTGGGCTTGCCGCGAGCCTCATTGCCAAGGAGGCCCGCATAGGTTCTTTTGGGAGCATGTCCGTTGGAGGAGTTTGCGCGATATGCGGCGCCGATTTGGCTGGGGATAGCAAACAGGCGCGCAGGGTTGTCGCGGCTGTGGCGGAGTTCGCAGCGAGCATCGGCATCGATGAAGGCGCCATCTGCACCGCGTGCGCTGGGGGCGCGGTGCCGTCCCCGTGCGTGAGCCGGTGCTCACTCGACGCGGCGAAGGTCCGATGTCGTAGCTGCGGGCGCACCTTGGATCAGATCCAGGCGTGGTCTTCGATGAGCATCGCAGAACGCTGTCGAGTCAGGTTGCGCCTGCGGGGTGGATCGGGCGAGGGCGGTGAGCCACGGGTCCGCTAGGACACCTGGTCGCGTAACCAGCCACTGCCCGAACGGCCGAGGTGAGCGCGGCCGTCGTCATCGCGGCGGCGACATCAGCCTGGGCCGCGGCTCTAGCAGAGCTCTTAGGTGTCGGCCGAGGGCTAGCGGATCTTCGGTTTCTTCTCAGGCGGCAGCAGGGCGAACTCTGATAAGCCGAGCTGCCCATTTCGGCGGACCCTTTCCACGAAGCGGATCTTGATGCTGCGCATCTTCCGAGCCTTCGGCAGGTCGAAGATCACTGGCTTAAGCGAGTCCTGCGGCACCTCAATCCGAGTCCAACGCTTACGATCGTTACCGACGGCGAACTCAATCGCGAAGTGGTCATACTTGCTGCGCTCCCGCTCATGCTGGGCGAGCCCAGTGAACATGATGCGCCCGATCCGCTGGGCTTTCCGCCACGCGAAAGTCACAGTCGGCGCCTTGTCGTCTTCGACCGCTAGCCAGCGACGCGACTCGAAGCCGTCGATCAGGTTCTTTGCAGGGTTGCGCTCCGCCTCGCTAGACGGCGTGATCTTGACCTTCTCGGACCGCAGGATGTTGTCGCGATAGGCGTTGGTGGCGGTCGCCATCCACGGCTCAAGAACGTCACGGATCTTGACCTCCATCCAGTCAGAAGTCAGGTCTTCGACCGGCTCGGTTTCACCGGGAGCGCAGTCGTTAGCTAAGATTCTCAGGCGTGCGCGGATCTTGTGCGTCCCGCGCGCGATCGCCTTGTCACGGAAAAGGAACGTCTCCTTTTTCCAGGCCTTGGTGTGGTCGCCGGCTAGCTTGGTGAGCACGTGGCCGGCTTCGTCTTCGTAGACGACGGATTCAATGCGCAGCCCGTAGTCGCTGTGTAGGTCTAGGAGGTCTTCGCCGAAGCCGTCGATCCAGATCGACAGCGGCTGTTGGCCGGCGCCTCGTAGGCGGACGTCGCTGTTCTCGTCCCCAGTGGCGAAGACGTGCGCGTTGGCGCCCCCGAGCCCTGTCGTCGGCGCGTGGCCGCGGGTCGCACGTCGCAGGAAGAGCAGGGCAAAGCACGTGTCTGTGACGCCGCCCCAGTCGCCGTCCTTCTTACGCTGCGCGCCGATCAGGTGCTTCGCGCCGTCGATGTACCACCAGTGCTTGCCGAAGCGCTCGGTGTTCATCAGGGCCCCGACCCGTTCGCAGCCGTAGAGGTAGTAGTAGTGGTAGCCGCCGTTGGGGTTCTGGTCAGGTTTGAAGTTTTGCCCCATCCAGGTCATCGCGGCGTCCGAGCAGCTTTCGATCTCTCTTCGTATGCCGCCGCGCAGTTTTCTGCCGAGGCCCGCCTTGCATATTTGCATGACGGCTAGCGCAGCGGTGGTCATCGAGCCGGTGCACTTCTGGTTGTCGTCGTGGCGCCTGTAGCCGTAGCCCGCGATGTTCACTTTGGCAGCGCCCGTGCGCTCACCGTTCACGAACGGGTTCGCGATTTTTTCTACGCCGCCGCAGTAGTCCTCCAGCGACTCGAACAAGTCCAGGAAGTGCGACGGGTCGATCGTGATGCCGTGCTTCTGCCCGATGTAAAGCCCGAGCGCCGCGTATTGCGTGCAGGACAGGTCGGGGGTGCCGTGTGGGTAGGCCCAGTCGCCGCCAGGCTTTTGCCAAAGCAGCAGGTTCTCAACGAACTTGGTGATGCGGTCTTCCCGTCCGTCGCGGAGCGCATCGTACGCGAGCAGCATGGTCGTTGTCGCATACGTCTGGGTTGGCTCACAGCTGTCCAGGTATGCGACGGCCCGTTGGACGGCAGGGTGTTGGCGGCTCACGCCGCACTGCAGCAGCGTGTAGAGCGCGAGTCCGCCGCGGCCGCCGATGTAGTCCCCGTGCAGGCCCCAAGAGCCATCTCGCAGCTGCTCGTTGATGAGGTATTCGACGCCGCGGTCGATCGCTTGGTCGATCTCAGGTTTGAGCTTCAGCTCGTCCGGGTGGACTTTGATCTGCGCGGTCGCGCAGACGGCGGTGAACGCGGCCGATATAGCCACGGGCAGCGCTGTACGTTGTGAGAGAGAGAGCCGGGTCACGAGACGGGCCGGTGAGAGACTTCTCTATGGTTGACGGACGGCGGGCGATCGTCAAGCAGCACGGCTGGATCGTGCCGTCAGCAGGAGATCGACGCTAAGCTGGCCATGATGCTCGACCTCGAGGATTGCAGCCGCTTGCCCGCGCCCGGGGATAACGTCGCGATCGCCGTCCGGAGGCTGGAAGCAGGCACACAACTCCAACATCGTGGCGGCAGCGTGGTGATGCAGCACACCGTGTTGGAAGGCCACCGCTTCGTCTTCGAGCCCGTCGCCGCGGGGCAGCCGCTGCTGTCTTGGGGGCTGCCCTTCGGCGACGCAATCAGGAACCTGCGGCCTGGGGAATACCTGTGCAATGAGCGCATCCTGGCAGCGCTCGGCGCGCGCGAGTTGGACTTTGAGCTGCCTTCGAGCCCCAACTTCACGGACCGCTTTGATCGATTCGAGTTGGAGGCGTCCCGCATCGTGCCGGGTCGTCAGGTCGAGCCCGCCGCTGTACAGAGGACGTTCTCGGGCTTTGCGCGTTCCTCGCGTCGTGGCCTCGGCACCCGCAACTTTTTGGTCGTGATCGGGCTGACGTCGATCGACGCTGCGCTCGCGACCGCCGTCGCGCAGCGCGCGCGGTCGATGGACGCCGCGCGTCGGGGGCTCGCAGAGGTCGCCGCCGTAACCCACACGGAGGGCGGCGGGGACCGCCGCCCTCACAACCTCGACTTCGTGCTCCGGACGCTCGCGGGTTGGTGCGTACACGGCAACACGGGAGCGGTGTTGGTGCTCGACCACGGTCACGGCAGCTATCGCAACGCAGACCTCGATCGCTTCTTACGCGAGTACGGCTATCCGATCGACGACGTCCCACACCGCCTGCTCACCATACGCGGCTCGTTCGCTGAGGCAGTCGAGCAGGCGAGCGCGCAGGCTGAGGAGCTGCTCGCGCTCGCCGCGAGGGCCGAGCGCAGCGAGCAGCCGCTCAGCGGCTTGCGAATCGCGCTGCAGTGCGGCGGGTCCGACGCTTTCTCGGGGATAACGGGTAACGCGCTCGCGGCCTGGGTCGCCAAGGAGCTGATCCGGCACGGCGGCGCCGCCAACCTCGCCGAGACCGATGAGCTGATCGGCGCTGAGCCGTACGTGCTTCAGAACGTGTCCAGCGCCGCGGTCGCCGCACGTTTTCTTGAGAAGGTCGAGGTCTTCAAGGAGCGCGCCGAGCGCCACGGCGCGAGCGCAGAGGGGAACCCTTCTGGCGGCAACAACTTTCGCGGTCTCTACAATATCGCGTTGAAGTCGCTCGGCGCCGCCCGCAAGAAGGCGCCGGACGTGCGGCTGGACCAGGTCCTGGACTACGGCGAACCCATGACCGCGGGCGGCTTCTACTTCATGGACAGCCCCGGAAATGACCTTGAGTCCATCGCCGGGCAGGTCGCCTCTGGTTGCAACGTAATCCTCTTCATCACCGGCAACGGATCGATCACGAACTTCCCGTTCGTGCCGACGCTTAAGTTCGTTACGACGACAGGTCGCTTCGAGATGTTGGCTAAAGAGATGGACGTCAACGCGGGGCGCTACAACGACGGCGTGCCCATGGACGAACTCGGCGCTGAGACCTTCGAGCTGGTTTGCAGCGTGGCTTCGGGGCAACGCAGCAAGGGCGAGGCTGCTGGTCACGCGCAGGTGTCCATTTGGCGCGAGTGGCAGCAGCGGGATGCCCTGCACCTCGATCGCCTGCGCGCGGAGGCTCGGCCGAGCGGTGAGCCGTTGCCCGTCGTCAACGCGCCGCCGCTGCAGTTGACCTACGACGCATTCGACGGCGACGGCGGGCGGTGTGCGGACTTGGTCGGGCTGGTTATGCCGACGAGCATCTGCTCTGGTGAGATCGCGGACCTCGTCGCGCAAGACCTCAACGCGCGCGGCGAACAGCCGCTCGGTCTGACGCGCTTCGTCGCGCTGGCGCACACGGAGGGCTGCGGCGCAGCCAACGCAGACGATCTCTACTTAGAGACGCTGGCCGGTCACTTGTCGCATCCGTTTACGCAGCGCGCGGTGCTGCTGGAACACGGCTGTGAGAAGACCCACAACGACGCGGTGAAGGGCTGGCTCCGGGACCGCGGGGTGGACGTCGACCGCTTCGGTTATGCGAGCGTCCAACTCGACGGCGGCATCGAGAAGGTCCGCGAGCGAATCGTGAGTTGGTTTGAAGCGGAGCTGGGAGGCCGTGATCTAACGTCGACAGTGCGCGCCTCGGCAGCAGATCTACGTCTGGCGATCCTCTCTGCCGGCGAGCCCGATGCGGCTCAGGCTCGCGCGCTGGGGGCGTTCTGTGCTTCCGCGGTCGCGGCGGGTGCGACGGTGGTGGTGCCGGGCAACGACGCGTTGCTCTCGCAGCCGGACTTTGGAGAGGTGTTGATGGCCGCGCCGGCGGGGCCGACGCTGGCCTACGGCGAAGTCGCGAAGCGGTCGGGTCTTCACGTCATGCGTATGCCTACGGCCGACCGAAGCGAGACCGTCACCGGTCTCGGTGGGGCAGGAGTCGAGGTCATGCTCGCGCTGGTCAACGGCGCTAGGTTGACGGGGCACCCGATGATCCCCTTGCTTCAGGTGGGCGTCGGCGGCGACGCAGACCTCACAGATCTCGACCGGTCAGCCTTGGTCGCGCGGTTGTCGGAGACGCTGTCTCGGCGGTATCGACCGTTGGCGTCGTCCTCTCGTAACGTAAGGTTCCAGCTCACGCGCGGTGAACTCGGCGTCTCGCTCTAAGCGCGTGCTTGGTTCAGCCGGCCCCGCGATGGCGTTCGCTGGCCTGTTTCAGCACCGCTTTTTCTTGCGCGCTTAAGCCGCTGACTCCTACTTCGCTGACGCGCGCGAGCACCTCGTCGACCTTTCGGTCAAGGTCGCGCGCTGCCTCGGCTGCGGCGGATGCGCGACGTTCGGCCCGAGCTTGCCTCCGTCGGGCGAGCCACCCTGGACGTTGCTCTTCCGCGTTGTAGTCGGCTGCTCCGCGCTTCCACGCGTCAGGGTCCTGCTCCCAAGGGTCGCGCCGGATTGCCTGGTCGTACACCGCGACATGTTTGGCCATGCGCTTCTCGTCGAGGGATCTGAGGATGCACATCACGCCGATCACAAGTCCGACCGAGCTCTGCAGGTCTGGACGCGTGAACGAGAGGACGACGAGGACGCCGCCGCCGATTATGCCGACGTTCGCAGCCCAGAGCGTCGCGCGGTTTGGGTGGACGCGCATCGCCAGCAGCGCCCTCAGCACGCGGCCGCCGTCCAGCGGAAAGATGGGGAGCAGGTTGAAGATCATCAACGTCAGGTTGGTGACGTTGAGAAGCCAAACGGTCCAGCCGTACCAGGTCAGCTGCGCCTCAAGCGGGAGCAACCACTCGATCGGTTGGAAGATCGCGAGCCAGACGAGGTGCACGGCCGGACCTGCCAGCGAGATCCAGACCTCTTCACGCGGGCTGCTGGCCGCAGAGTTCATGTGGGCCAGCCCGCCTAGCGGGCCCAGCGTGATGACGTCGGTCCGGATCCCGAAGCGCCAACCGCAGGCGATGTGACCCATCTCATGCGTCCAGATGATCAGGAACAGGGAGACGAAGTAGATCGCCGTAAGCAGCAGCCCCATCCCGCCGCCCAGCGCCGAGAAGCGGCCCAGCATGACCAGCGGCACCAGCAGCAGCGCCGCCCAGAACATCCGGACGTGCACGCCGAACCAGGTGCCCAGCGAGAAGGAGCTCGTCAGCGCTCGCCAGATCCTGACGAGGGTCGGGTTGTAGCCGTAACCGTCCACGACCAGATTCTAGGACAACCGCCAGAGAGAACGAGCCCCCTTGTTNTGGCGCCGTCAGTAGGTAGCGCGGCCGCCCGAAATGTCGAAGCAGGCGCCCGTCGAGAATCCACACTCGTCGCTGGCGAGGTAGTGGACCAGCGCCGCGACCTCGTCGGTCTTGCCGGTCCTTCCGACCGGGATCTTGCTGACCATGTAGTCAATCGTCTCCTGGTTGACCTGGTCGAGCATCGGGGTCTGGATCACCGCAGGCGCGATCGAGTTGATCCGAATACCTGTGTCCGCGACCTCTTTACCGAGCGACTTGGTCATCCCGATGACCGCCGCCTTTGACGCCGAATACGGGCCGAGCTTGGGGTTGCCCTCCTTACCCGCGATGGACGCGATGTTAACGATTCGGCCGTAGTCCTGAGCGCGCATCGGGCGGAGGGCTTCGCGGTTGCAGAGCCACAGCGCGGTGGTGTTGATCTCCAGTACGTTGCGCCACTCCTCCGCGGTCGTCTCCCAGGCGAAGGCGTTGCGTCCGACGATGGCGGCTGCGCAGACCAAGATGTGATAGCCACCGAGCTTCTCGACGACCTCGTCGGTCATCGACGCGACGGCCTGTTCGTCGGTGAGCTCGATCGGGCAGCCGAGCGCCCTGCGGCCGCGCGCTTCGATGTCTTGCACGGCCGCCGCTGTGGCGTCAGCGTCTCGGTCGACGACGGCGATGTCCGCGCCTGCGTCGGCCATACGCTGCGCGGCGGCGAGGCCGATGCCGCGCGCGCCGCCGGTGATAACGGCCACGCGGCCGGAGAGGTCGAAGTGCTTGTTCATGTGAGTCGGAGGATGCGTTGTTGGTCGATCGATGCTTCGACCGCCTCGATGATCCGCTGGGCGTCGTATGCGTCCTGCATGCTCGACAGCGGCGCCTCACCGCGTCGGACACAGCCGTCGAGGAAGTGGTGGACGGTGCGCTCGATGTGGAATGGGTACGCGCTGAACGTATGGCTGTGCACCTGCGCCCGTCGGTTCTGCACCCAGTCTCGGTAGCTGAAGCGCGTCGACCCTTCCGTGCCGATGACCTTGACCAGGAACGTCCAGGGGTCGCCGGAGTGGTCGTCGGCAGCGAAGCTGGCGTGCAGGTGCGCGACTCCGCCGCCCTGCAGCTGCAGCGTGGCGACCGCGAGGTTTTCTTGCGCGACGGAGCCATCGTTGATCGTGGACTTCATCCCCGCGACCGATACGGGGACGCCTGCGAGGTAGAGCAGCACGTAGGCGTGGTGCGTCATGATCTGGCGGATCACGCCAGGGTAACGCTGGGCGACGGCCTCGGGGTGGTGGATGTTGTAGAGGACGTCGACCGATACCAGGCGGCCGAGGTCGCCGCGGTCGAGCAGCGCTCGGGTGCGCTCCAGCGCCGGCTCATAGACGTAGTTGTGCACTGGGACACATTGCACGCCGCACGCTTCGGCGCAGCGCTGCATCGACGCAACTTCGTCTCGCGATGCTCCGGCCGGCTTCTCTACTAGGACGTGTTTTCCCGCCTGCATCGCCATTTCGGCGTATTCCCGGTGGGTCTCCAGGTTGGTCAGAACCGATACGCAGTCCACCTCTGGGTCCGAGATCGCAGCTTGCGCAGACGCGTAGCTGCGGCATTCATAGCGTTGGGCCTTCTGTTGCCCCTGTTGGGCGTCGCGGTGCCAAACGCCGCGAAGCTCGGCTCCGGCGCACGAACGAACGGCGGCGGCGTGGAGCTCGGCGACGTCGCCGGCGCCGAGGAAGGCGACTCCGATGGGCTGCGCGGAACCTTGTTGGTGCATCGGGGCGTGCGTGGTGGACGAGGAAGAAGCAGACCCGCGCATCGTAGGCGCTGCGGCCGGCCGCGGCTACGCTGTCGGTATGCGATCTCTCCTCGCTGTTGCGATCTGGTTCGTCGTCGCTTCGCTGCCAGCGCAGCAGCCACCGCACGTAGTCTTCCTGGTGGGTGAACAGGAGTACGGCTCGGCAGAGACAATGCCTGCGTTCGCGGCGCAGCTGGAAGAGCAGCTCGGCCTACGCGTGACCTTGTTGCAGAGCCGGAGACGCGAGCTGCCTAGCCTAGCTGCGCTCGACGACGCCGACTTGCTGGTGATGTTTCTCCGGTTCCGAGCAGCGACCGACGAGCAGTTTGCGCGCCTCAAGCGCTGGTTCGACGACGGCAAGCCGTGCGTCGCGCTGCGGACGACCAGCCACGCGTTCACCGCTGATAAGGGTTGGTTCCCGCCGTTCTTCGGCGGCCACTACAAGGCGCACGCGCCAAACGGCGAGGGCACGGTGGCCTACGTGGATCCGGCGCAGGACGACCACCCGATCTTGCGGGGGCTGCGCGGCGAGGTAGAGATGGGCCACGGGGGCACCTACAACGCCCAGCCGCTCGCCGACACGGCGACGCCGCTGCTGTTCGGTCGCACGGGCGACCTGCCGAGCGAGCCGATCGCGTGGGTGAACCGCTACCGCCCGGAGTCGCGCATCTTCTACACGTCGCTCGGCAGCCGCGAGAACTTCGAGCGCGGCGACTTCCGGCGGATGCTGGGCAACGCTGTGCTTTGGGGGCTCGGGCGTGAGGTGCCGCCCGCGGGCGCCTTCGGCGACGGCGAGCCGCGCGCGGAGCAGGGCGCCGGTGACCCGGAGTCGAACACCGAGCCCGCCGCGCCGCCGCCGCTGGATGCGCCGGACGGCGCCACGATCCTCTTCGACGGCGGCGACTTGTCGGCGTGGCGGCACTGGGACCCGAGCGTCACGCCGTTGGCCATCGGCATCGACAGACGCGCCGACTCTTCGAGCGGCGGCGCCCGCTACGACGCCGCGCGCTGGCGCGTGGAGGGCGGCGCGTTGGTGGCGCGGCCGGGCTTTGGCGACATCGTGTCCCGAGGCCGCTTTGGCAATTACCACCTGCACGCGGACGTGTTCATCCCCGACGAGCCGGCGTGGGTCGCGGACGGCGCGCGCGCGCGCAGCGGCGTCTACCTCGCAGGACGCTATGAGCTCGAGATCGCCGCGGAATCCGACATCGACGCCGGTCTTGGCGCGATCACGCAGCAGCAAGAGCCCGACGTCAAGCTGCGCGCTGAGCGCGGTGCTTGGCACCGACTGGACGTGCATTTCAGCCACGTCCAGGACCGCGATCCAGTGCTGAGCGCGTGGTGGAACGGGGAGCGGATCCACGACCGGGTGGTGCTGCGCGAGCGTACGCCCTATGGCTTCCGGGGAGACCCCGCTCGCGCGAGGTCGGTCGCGAAGGGCGGCGGCGTGCGCTACGCCCGCGCCACCGCCGACTCGTTCTCCTTCGGCGAGGGCGCCTTCACGATCGCTGCCCGCTTCCGCACCCGCGGCAACGGCACCCTGGCGTCCAAGTCGCCGCCGGCGGGACCCTGGAAGCCAGACGCTAAGGCGCTGTTCCTGCGTGACGGACACCTCGTCTACGACATCGGGTGGGTGGGCCAGATGGAGTCGGAGAAGCGCTTCAACGACGGCAAGTGGCACCGGGTCCTGTTGACCCACGACGAACACGGCACCGCGTTCCTCTTCGTCGACGGCGAGTTGGTCTGCGAGCGCGAGGACTTTGTCCAGGCGGACGCCGACGGCCACGTCTTCAAGATCGGCGCGGCGTCGCCTGACTTCGGCATGCCCTACCGCGGCGAGATCTCTGACGTCACGGTCTTCGAGCACAACGTTGCCGAAGACAAGGCCGAGCAGTGGACGCGCGGCGAGGTGATCAACATGGGGGGCGCGGCGCTGGAGTGGGCTCCTGACCCGGACGCTGCCGTCGCGGCGGCCGACCCCGAGGTCGAGGTCGTCAAGGCCCCCGTCCGGCTGCAGGCTGACTGCTCGGCCGTGCGGTTCGCCAACGTCTGGGTCGCGCCGCTCGACGAGGTCGCCGGGATCGCGGCGCCCCGTGCGCCGGTCGATGATTCGCGCTGGCCCGAGTATCGCAAGATGGACTACGGCGACGCCCTGCACTGGACCTACGAGGTGGGCGAAGGCCGCAACATCGTCCAGAAGGGGCTCGCGGTGCGCCTCGACGGCGG
The DNA here is from genome assembly GCA_002684655.1 of Planctomycetota bacterium. Taxonomy (GTDB): domain Bacteria; phylum Planctomycetota; class UBA1135; order UBA1135; family UBA2386. The sequence continues at coordinate 23,422 of NYVR01000016.1, forward strand.
CGAAGGCGGCCTCTCACGCGGCCACGCCTTCATGGTCTACGACCTGGACACCATGTCGATGGCGGCCGCTTGGAGCGGCCAAGGCTTCATCGATTGGAAGGGCGTCGCCTTCGACGGCTCCCACAACTCGCACGCGAGCATCGTCGGAGACGTCGCGATGATCAATTCGATCGGACCCGGCTGGGCGAAGCCGGGCACCGACGACTTCACCGATCAACGCCTCGTTGGGCGTGACGGGCGCCGCTTCGGGCCGGTCGCGCGCGACTGGGCACAGTTCCGCGGCCGACGAGATGTCGGCGGTCGCAGCCTGCTGGAGTATTCCGTCGGTAGCGCCGCCGTCCGGGAGTTGCCTGGCGCCGTCGAGGTTGACGGCGCGTTCGTGTTCTCGCGCACGCTGGAGGTGGGGCCGAGCGCGGCCGAGCTCCGGCTGGTTGTGGGTCCGCTTGAGGTAGGTGGTGGCTACTCCGTCCGACACGAAGGAGGCGGTCGGCCGATCGTCGCGCACGGCCTGGACAACGGCCGCAGGGTGCTCGTGATCGCGCCTGGGGACAAGCCGCTGCGGATGCAGGTCCTGTTCGGCGCCAAGAGCGCGGCGCTCGACGCCGTGAGCGAACAGCACCTTCTCCGGATATCGGACGAGCTCGCAGCGATGGACGAAGCGCCGCGCACGCGCTGGCGCGCTACCGCGCGCTCGCAGGTCCGGCGCGGCGACGAGGACGGCGCCTGGACGGTCGATGAGTTCACGCTGCCGGACACGGACCGCAACCCGTATCAAAGCTGGATGCGGCTCGGCGCGTTCGACTTCTTCGCCGACGGCAAGCGCGCCGCGGTGTCGACGTGGAACGGCGACGTCTGGATCGTCTCGGGCGTCGATCAGCAGCAAGGCACGTTGAGCTGGCGTCGCTTCGCCGCGGGCCTGTATCAGCCGCTCGGGGTGCGCGTTATCGACGAGACGGTCTACGTCGGCTGCCGCGACCAGATCTGCGTGCTAGAGGACACGGACGGTGACGGCGAGGCCGATTACTATCGTTGCCTCAACAACGACCACCAGGTCACCGAGCACTTCCACGAGTTCGCGATGGGGCTGCAGACCGACGCGGAAGGCAACTTCTACTACGCCAAGTCGGCGCGCCACGCCAAGACGGCGCTGGTGCCACATCACGGTACGCTGCTCAAGGTCGATAAGGACGGCAGCGCGACGACGATCGTCGCCAACGGCTTCCGCGCCGCCAACGGGGTCTGCGTAAACGGCGACGGCTCGTTCTACGTGACGGATCAGGAAGGTCATTGGACGCCGAAGAACCGCATCAACCGGGTCGTGCCGGGCGGCTTCTACGGCAACATGATGGGCTACCACGAGCGGGAGTCCTCGAAGGACGAAGATATGGAGCAGCCGCTCTGCTGGATCACCAACGCCTTTGATCGCTCCCCCGCCGAGCTGGTGCGGGTCCAGGGTGACCGCTGGGGGCTCCCTGACGGGTCGCTGCTCGAGATCAGCTACGGCATGGGCAAAGCCTTCTTGGTGCTTGAGGACGAGGTCGCGGGCGTCCACCAGGGCGGTATGGTCGCCTTGCCGGTCGGCCCGTTCGCGACGGGCGTGATGCGCGGTCGGTTCCATCCGGGCGACGGGCAGCTCTACTGCTGCGGCCTCTACGGGTGGTCTGGAGCGCGTACGCGGCCAGGCGGGTTCTACCGGGTGCGTTATCGCGGCGGCGCGATCGACATGCCGGTCGCCATGCGCGCGCTGCCTGACGGGCTCGAGCTCCGCTTCGGCGCCGCCTTGGACCCCGAGACCGCGGCCGACCCTGAGAGCTACGGCGTCGACGTCTGGTCGCTCCGCCGCAGCAAGAACTACGGCAGCCGCCACGTCGACGAGCGGTCGCTCAACGTGACGTCGGCGTCGCTGCAGCCGGACGGTCGAACGGTCCGGTTGATCGTCGAGGATCTTCATCCGACGATGTGCATGGAGATCAACATCGACGTCGACACCGCAGCCGGCGCGCCGTTGCGCGCCGTGATCCACGGGACAATCCACAACTTGCCGGACAACCAGCGATGAAATCCAAACTCGTCTCTCTGTTCTCCGCGTTCTGCATCGCCGCGAGCGCGTTCGCGCAGCAAGCGGACGACGAGACCGTGCGCGTCTTCGTCTTCGCCGGTCAGTCCAACATGGAGGGCGCGGACTCGAAGGTGGCCGACATTGAGCGGTTCCCGCCGTTCTCGGGGCTCGATCAGCCCCAGCCTGACGTGCGCTTTTGGCACTGCATCGGCCGAGAGGACAAGGCCACCTCTGACGGCTGGACGGCGCTGCAGCCGGTGCGCGGCATGGTCGGCCCGGAGCTGAGCTTCGCGCGTAAGGTCACGGCCAACATCAAGGCGCCGATCGCGATCATCAAAATCGCGGCGGGCGGGACGACGCTGGGAGGCGATTGGAACCCGGTCGACCCGCAGGGCTTCAAGCTCTACCCGTTAGCGCTCGACCACGTGCAGCGCGCGCTGCAGGCGTTAAACAAGCAGCGCGTTCGTTGGCGCCTGGAGGGCTTCATGTGGCACCAGGGCGAGAACGACATGTTCAACGACGACTACCGCGGATCCTACGGCGGGAACCTCAGGGCTTACATGGCGCGGTGGCGCGAGGACCTTAAGGATCCCGGCCTCCGCTTCTACGTCGGGGAGCTGTGCACGAAGACCATCTGGGGCATGGACCTCCGCCCCAGGATGTATGAGATCAGCGTCGGTCAGCGCGGCGCGACGAACGCGGACCCGCTGGCGCAGTATGTGCCCACGTCGCACATCGGCGTCGAGATCGGCGGCGGCGTCGGGTTGCACTATCACTACGGCACGCTCGGGCAGCTCGAACACGGCGAGTGCTACGCGGACGCCTATCTCCGCAACATCGACGCGATGCCTGCTCCGCGCGCGGCGCTCAAGGAGTGGCCTTTTAAGCGCGGCGAGTCCGTCGACCTGTTCATCCTCGCCGGTCACCGCAACATGGAAGGCGAGCGGGCGTTCGTGCACGAGTTGCGCGAGCTCGACGATGAGGCCGGCGCCCGCATGCTGCAGGACCTGGAGAGCGTTCCGTTCCGCTACAAC
>NYVR01000017.1 GCA_002684655.1 Planctomycetota bacterium
CATCCCCGAGGCGCTGATGCGCGCCGAGGTCGCCCACGACGGCCTCACCGAGCTACACGTGACCGAAGACATGCACCAGCGCAAGGCGTTGATGGCCGCCCGCAGCGACGCGTTCGTTGCGCTCCCTGGCGGCCTCGGCACCTTGGAGGAGCTGTTCGAGACCTGGACGTGGCGACAGCTGCGCTACCACCAGAAGCCGGTCGGACTGTTAAACGTCGGCGGCTACTACGACGGATTGATCGAATGGTTGGATTACGCGGTCACCGAGGGCTACGCGCGGCCGCCGCACCGCGCGATGCTGCACGTCGAGGAGGACCCAGCGTCGCTGCTGCAGCGCTTGGTCGACGAGGCCTCGGCGTAACGCCGGGCACCGTCGCGGCGCGCTCGCTACGGCGCCCCCCAATACCAACGGCGCGCCTCAGCTCGCGCGTTGGTCGCTGTCGCGGCTGTCCGCGTCCTTGAGCCTCGCCTCGATGGCCTTGCTGGTAGGAGTCATCGAAAGGCCGCCCAGCGCCGTGCAGCGCAGCTCCCGCGCCATCTGCTCGCTGACCTCGCGGTGGACGTCGAGGACCTCGTCCAGCGGCACCAGGTGGTCGTAGCCCGCGAGCGCGATGTTGGCCGACACGAACGCGTTGGATGCCCCGGCGATGTTGCGGCCGAGGCACGGCGCTTCGACGCGGTTGCCGACGGGGTCGCAGATGAGGCCGAGGATGTTCTGCAGCGCGTGGCTCGCCGCTGAGAGCGCCTGCGCTGCGGTGCCGCCGCCGAGCTCGACGAGCGCGGCGGCGGCCATCGCCGCGCCTGCGCCGGTCTCGGCCTGACAGCCGCCGACCTCTGCCGCGAAGCTGGAGCGCGTCGTCACGAAGACCCCGATCAAGCCCGCGGACAGCATCGCGCGCAGCGTGCGCTCCTCGTCGGCTTGCACGGACTCGGCGGCGGCCAAGCAGGTGGCCGGGAAGGTGGCGCACGACCCCGCGGTGGGCGCGGCGACGATCACTCCCATCGAGCTCTTGGTCTCCATCAGCGCGGTGACGTAGAGCAGGGCCTTGTTGAGCATGCCGCCGTCGAGCAACTGCCCTTGCTCCAGCATCTCACGGAAGCGGTGGCTCTGCTGCGGCAAGATGCGGTCGGCGTACTCCGTGCCCGCGAGGCCGCCTTCGACGCCTTGCTTGACGATCTGCAGGATGTGCCGCATGCGCGCGAATACCGCGTCGTCGTCGAGCCCGCCGCGCGCGCGCTCGAACTCAAGCGCGAAGTCCGAGAGCCGGTTCGCCTTGGCGTCGCGCCCCTCAAGCATCTCCGAGGCGTGCAGGAAAGGGACCTGCAGGTCGGCGCGCGACCGAACCGGCAGCACCGCGCCGAAGCGTCGCACGCGCTGCAGGTCCGCGACGGCGGCGAGCTCGTCGGCGTCGACGTGCTGCTGTGCGCTGACCACCACCATCGCCGGGCTGTCGCCGACGACCGTCACGACGTCGGCGGCGTCGCAGAGCTGCGCTGCGGCCGCGTCGCCGCGGCCTTCCACCTCCAGCAGGGTCACGTCGTAGTCGCCGAACAAGGAGACCTCGTAGTCGTCGATCTGGATGACCTCGATCATGCCGCCGCCGGTCGAGAGCGCGACGAGGCGGTGCTCGACGCCGCCCCGATAGATCGTCAGGCGGTAGGTGTTCGGGTGCGGGTCGCGGAGGTCGACGTAGCGGATCTCGAGGTCGACCCCGGCGTCCCGCAGCGCCGCGGCGGACTCCGGGATCCGCGCGTCGTCTGCCTCCCAACCCAACAGGCCGCCGAACAACCCCATGTCCGATCCCTGGCTGGTGTGGGTCGTCGGCAGGGACCCGTGCTTGTCGAACTCGACCAGCACGCGCGCCGGCGTGCCGCCGCACAGGTCGCGGGCGATTCGTCCGATGCGCACCGACGCCGCGGAGTGTGAGCTCGACGGACCGCGCATGACGGGTCCGACGACGTCGTTGAAGATGCTCGGTGGGAGCTTGGTCGGCATCTCTATTTGTAGTGGCTTACCGGCCTCGGTTTGACGCCGAGCTGGTCGTAGTTAAAGCCGCCCTTTAGCGGCGTGTAGTCACCGAAGATCCGGACGTTGAGGTCGTCGGTGATCTTGTCCTCCATGCCCAAGCACCAGAGCGCGGCATTGAGCGTCAGACGGCGCAGGCCGGCGGACTGATAGTCGCGCGCGCTGCCCATCGTCACGTGGAAGATCCGCGCGGTCTTGCCCAGGTTGCCGGTCCAGGTGTTGGTCCAGGCGATCGGCAGCGGCGGCTTGGCGTCGTTGGGCTCTGCGTCCTTGTCGAGCGTCTTCAGCGGTTGCCCGAGCAGCAGCGGGGTGCATGACGCCGGCAAGCTCTTGCCTTTGTCATACATGCGGTAGACGTCGCTCGGCCCCCAGACGTCGTTGACCCCGCGCAGGATCGGGTGCTCCGCGTTCGACTCGACGACCACGCCGCGCGTCGACTCTCGGTGCCAGCCGCCGTAGTGCCCGCGGAAGGCGCCGCCGAGCACGTCGTCGCCGAAGCGCACGCGCTTGCCGCGAAGTTCATAGGTCCAATTACCGCGGAAGCCGTGATTGGCCGTGCGGATGCCGATCAGCGGCCGACCCGAGTCTAGGTAGGTGTTCAGGTGCCGCAACTCGTCGTCGGGGAGCTTCATGAACCGGGTGAAGACGACTAGCAGGTCAGCGCCCATCAGCAGGTGCATACCAGGGATCGTCTGGAACGCGTCTGGGTCCTTCGGCGGCGCTTCTTCGGTCGGGTCAACCAAGCCGTCGCGCTGTCCGAAAAGCACCGTCGTGTCGAAGCCGTGCCGCTTCGAGAGGAGCTTGGCCATCATGGGCATCGACTGCTCGGCGCGATACTCCTGCTCGGCGGCGATGAAGACGACGTGCTTACCGTCGCCGATCCCGCCACCGCCCTCGTAGCTCAGCCATTGCGGCTCTGCTTCCTGGGTGGACTGCGCGGCGAGCGAAGTCGACGCGAGCGCGGCGGCGAGGATGATCTTGACGGTGTTCATTTGGGGATCCTGTTGAGCGTGTAGTGTGCCGTGGAGTGGACGAGCGCGTCGCCGTCGGCGCTGCGGATTGCACCGAAGGTGAAGTCGTGCACGTGGCCCTCGACCAGCCCGTCGACCACGAGGTGCACGCTGCGACCGTCGCTCGCGGCGACGGCAGCGATGACTTCGGGGGTGGTCTCGTCGACCTCGGGGCTGCCGTAGAACTTCTGATAGTGGTGCGTGAAGCTTCGCATCGCGTAGTTGCGGACGTCTCGCAGCGAAGCTGGGTCGCACGGCTTGGTGAACGAGACGTCGAAGCCGTCCGGGGCCGCGTTGATCTCGAGCACGTCGAACGGCGTGACGCCGGTCCACTCGAGCCGCTCAAGCACGTAGCTCTTGTTGCCGCGCACGGGCCAGCCACGATTGGTGCCGCCGGTGATCAGGTAGCCGCGGTCGGAGAACTCGAGGGCGAGGATGCCGTTGCCCAGCCCCTCGCGGAACGGGTAGCACGCGCCCTGCCAGACGCCGTCGACCTCCTCGGTCGTCGCGCGCATGACGATGCTGAGGCTGTAGTCGCCGACGAACAGCTGGTCCTGGAAGGGGCCGAACCGGCCGCCCGTTCGATCGGGGCGGAACGTCGTGATCGATTGCCCCATGCGGCGATAGGGGAACACCACCGCGTAGGGGACCAGCGCGTCGATTCGCTGGCTCTCGTCGTGCAGCCGCGAGCGGTTCTCGGGCTCCTGCGGCTTGGCGCCGAGCTGCTTGCCCAGCGGCAGGTCGTAGCCAGGGAAGCAGATCGGGTGGCCCATGAAGCCTCCCTTCTTGAGGTGTTTGAGCGAGCAGGAGCCGTTCCACGGCCCCTGACTCTCGACGTAGAACATCTCGCCGTGCTCGTTCGGCGCGACGCCGCCGGCGCTGCGGATCCCGCTCGCGATCGGGACGCTCCGCCCGTCGGATGTGATCTGGAAGGCGAACCCGCGGTAGTCGGCCTTGTAGTGGTAGGACGACGAGAGCCCCAGCACGACGTAGACGCTGCCGTCGGGCTGCACCGGCGACCCCCACGCGAACTCGTGGTAGTGCTCGAAGCCCCAGACGTCGCTGAGGTTCTCGAAGCGGTCGGCGCGGCCGTCGCCGTCGCGATCGGAGATGCGGGTGACCTCTGTCTGCTGCGTCGCGTAGAAAGCGCCGTCGCGGTAGCCCAACCCGAGCACCTCGTCGAGACCCGCTGCGAACGTCGTTACGACCGGTCGCGGCAACGGCTCGAAGGCGCCGTCGACGACGAGGATCTCGCCGCGGCGGGTCCCGATCGCGAGCTTGCCGTCCGGCAGCGCGACGAAGCTGCCGCACTCCAGCGCCAGCTCGCGCGGGATCGGCAGCTCGACGATGCGGTAGTGCGCCGCTTCGACGTTGGCTGTGCCCCAGGCGTCGCCGAGCTCCTGCGCGGCGGCGCTCACGGCGAGGGCTGTCGTGACGTAGACTGTGCGCGTAAACATCACCGACCCTCCACGAGGCTGTAGTCGATCTGTCGGCTGCTCTGCGCTTCGTCGGCCGACGACAAGGCGACGCGAAGCTCCTTGAAGTCGCCGTCGGAGACTATGAGCAGCGGTCGTGCGTAGCTGCGGACTTGCATCCAACCGTCGACGACGGCCGTCACTTCGCTGGTCCTCTGGATGTCTTCGCTGCGCGCGATCCGCAAGACGANCTGNGACGGCCCNTCGAACTCGANGCGTCGCCGCAGAATCGTCGCGTCACCGTCGCGGACTTCGCGNAGCTGGTCGGCGACCTCCAANTCACCGCAGGTGTAGCGCAGCGTCGGGCGNTGCGCGTCGTCGAGGTCGTAACCGAGCCATCGGTCGCCGCGCTCCCGGCGGGTCGTCGNGGGCCANGGCGCCGCAGGGTCGGCGAGCTGCGCGAGGTNGGGCTGCAGCGGCAGCTTCGAGCGTCTTCGNTCGAGCACGTGGGCTTGGCCGTGGCCCTGGCTGGTCCAGACCGGGCGCGCGTCGACGAACCGGCCCCACCAGATCTGGTTGAGGGCGAGCGTCTCGGCGTCGAAGGTGATGTTGACGCCGCCTGGGTAGCCGACGCTGATGCCGCGCTTGCCGGTGTTCTGGACCGCGCGGCGCAGCATCACGGCTTCCGCTGCGACCTTCAGCTCGATCGGTGGTCGCCGCAGGCCGCTCGGCTTGCGCACGTTGCGCCCCTTTGCGAGGTAGTGCCAGAGGCCGTCGAGCTGCGCGTCGACGTCGCCGTCGGCGATCTCGGGGCGGGTCGACTTGCCGCCGGGGTAGAACTTGGGCATCAGGGTGCCTGGCTTGAACGCATAGGGGTCCAAGACGAACTGCTTGAACCACGCGGGCCGCAGCCGCTCGCCGGTCGAGTGCAGCAGGTCAATGCCCGCCATAGAGCCGCCCTGCTCGCCGGCGAACAGGTGGCACGCGATGCAGCCCATGCCCTTGTCCCCGGCGAGTTGCTGGCCAACCTTGACGACCTCCTCGGCTTGCTTGCGGTCGTCTGGCAGCGGCGAGATGGTCGCTTCGAAAGGTTGGTCTTGCGCGTCGAACGCCGTCGTCAGGCGCGCGGCAAAGTCGTCGCCGAACCCTGGCATGCGGGTCTTGAGGTAGGGGCGCTCTCGTTGGCCGTGCCCGATCGTGTTCTCGAGCCATCGACGCTGCAGCTTGGCGCCGACGCCCGTGAGCGGCGGCGGGACTCTGCCCTCGAGACCCAGCGTCGGATCGTGCGTGTCGAATAGCTCCGCGCTCGCATCCAGGGCGTCGAGCTCGCCGCGGACGTGACAGGCCAGACAGTTTCGGGAGGCGAGGTGCTGCCGGACGAGCGCTTCGCCGCGCAGCGGTTCACCTTTGAGGGCGATACGGATGTCGGCGCGCTGCTGCGCGTTCAGCGCGTAGTACGGCCAGGCGCCGGTCGCTCCCGACAGGCATCCTTGTGAAGCGTCGAGTTGTTCGAGCGGCTTGGCCATCGTCGACGCTGGTCGTTTAGGGTCCTCGAGCGCGTGGCAGTTGGCGCAGCCGAGCTTTGCGAAGTGCGCGCGGCCTTCGCGCACGTCGTCGTCAGTGGCGGGCGCGACCGTCGTCGTCTGCGCCGGCTCGCTGGTCAAAAAGCTCGCGAGCGCGTTCGCTTCTGTCGGCGACAGCGCGAACTTGGGCATCCTCGCGGCGGGCCGCGCGCTGTGCGGGTCGAGGAGGAATCGCTGCAGCGTCTGTAGCGTGTACTTTTGCGAGAGCCGTTGGAGGTCCGCGGGCTCTGCGTCGTGGCACGCACGGCAGCCGATCGTCTCCCACAGCTGCCGGCCGGCGCTCACAGCGTCGGCGTCGGCGGCCAGCGTGTCTGCGGGGGGCGCAGCGAACGATTGTAGGTAGCCAGCGAGCTGGCGCGCCGTTCGGCGGAGCAGCGCGCCCGAAAGTCCGCGCAGCAGGTCGGGCATCACGGTGCCGGGGCGCGCGTCCATCGGGGACTGCAGGTGGCGTCGTAGGTAGTCGCCTCGGACGCGCGCGCCGACCGTTTGCAGGTCAGGTCCAGGCCGCTCGTCGCTGAGCCCGCGAGAGTCTGCGTGGCAACCGACGCAACCGAGTTCTCCGAGCAGCACGCGGCCGCGGATGAGCGGCTCCAGGTCGGTGGTCTCCAGCCCGGCTACGACCGGCGCGTGGTCGGTACGCTGGAGTTCGCCGCCGCAACTCGCGAGCGTGAGCGCGAGCGCAACGGCGGACGCGTACGGCAATGCACCGTATCCGAGAGACATGAGCGCAGCATACGATCCGAAGCCGTTGTCCGTAGGATCTGGCACGTCATGTCCCTGCTGTTTTGCACGCGCCCCGCGCGGTATCTGCTTCTTCTCGCTTTTGCCTCTTGCGCGATCCAGCCCGAGCTAGCCGTCGTCGACGGTCCGATCACGATCGCGACCTGGCCGTTCGGGCGCTTCGCCAACGAGCAGGCGATGCAGGCGTTCGCCGACGGTAGGTCGCGACTCGACGCCGTCGAACTGGGGATCCGCGAGATCGAGCGCCGCAGCTCCGATGGGTCGGTCGGTCTTGGCGGTCGACCGAACGCGGCGGGGTACCCGCAGCTCGACGCGTGCATCATGGACGGCCCCGGGCACCGAGCCGGCAGCGTCGCCGGGCTCGAAGGGATCGTTCACCCGATCAGCGTCGCCCGGCTCGTGATGGAGAAGTGTCGCCACGTGATGTTGGTCGGCGAAGGCGCGCGGTGGTTCGCGCTCGAGCACGGCGTCGAGTCGGTCGATGTGTCGATCTACGAGCCGCAAAAAGCCGACTGGCAGAGAGGTCGCCGGCCGCAGGATCCGGACACGCGCGGCCACGACACGATCACCTTGTTGGTCCGCGACGCCGACGGTCACCTCGCGGGCGGTTGCTCCACGAGCGGCGCGGGCGGCAAAGTCCCCGGTCGCGTCGGCGACTCGCCGATCCTAGGCGCGGGGCTTTACGTTGACGAGGAGGTCGGCGCTGCCGGCGGTACCGGCATTGGCGAGAACATCATGCGGCACTGCGGCACCTACCTCATCGTCGAGCTGATGCGTCAGGGGATGAACCCGCAAGCTGCGTGCGAGGAGGCGATCCACAGGATGGCCGCCAAGGACCCGCGCGGCTACGACCTGAGCGTGAGCTTCATCGCGCTCGACAAGCGGGGCCGCGTCGGCGCGGCGTCTTCGAGCCAGAGCTTCCCGTTCGCAGTCGCCACGTCGGCGGGTAACCAGGTGCTCAGCGTCGAGAAGGTGACGCCGCGCTGATTGTGCGGCACACTTAGCGCATGCGCGCGCTCGCCCTGCTCGTCGCCGTCTCGGCGTCCTCGATTGGTAAGGCTCAGCAGCCCGTTGAGGCCTGCCTCGACCGCGACCAGGACCACCTAGAGACGCTCTACCTCGACCTGCACCGGAACCCCGAGCTGTCGTTCCGCGAATTCAAGACAGCCGCTCGCATGGCGCGTGAGCTGCGCGCGCTCGGCCTTGACGTGACTGAGAAGGTCGGCGGCAACGGCGTCGTCGGTGTGCTGCGCTGCGGCGATGGTCCGGTCGCGCTGCTGCGTGCCGACATGGACGCCCTGCCGATCGCCGAGGAGACGGGGTTGCCCTATGCCTCTAAGATCAAAGCCGAGAGCGCCGACGGCCGGGCGATCGGCGTGATGCACGCCTGCGGTCACGACTTGCACATGACCTGCCTGATCGGCGCGGCGCGTTACTTCGCTACGCATGAGGAGGCCTTCGACGGCACGATCGTTTTTCAGCTGCAGCCGGCCGAGGAGCGCTCGGGTGGCATGGACAGGATGATCGCAGACGGGCTGCTGACGCGCTTCCCGCGGGCGGACTACGCGATCGCGCTGCATACCGCGCCCGATTTGCCGGTCGGTCAGATCGGTCTGCGCGTCGGTCCCGCGATGGCCAATGTCGACAGCTGCGACATCACGCTCTACGGGCGGTCGGGTCACGGCGCAGCGCCGCACCTGACGGTCGACCCCATCGTGCAGGCCAGCAAGCTCGTGCTCGACCTGCAGACCATCGTCTCGCGCGAGGTGAACCCAATCGACGCGTGCGTGATCACCGTCGGTTCGATTCACGGCGGCCAGAAGCACAACATCATCCCGCCGTCGTGCCACCTGCAGCTGACGATCCGCAGCTACACCGATGAGGTTCGCGCGCAGATGCTGGCGGCCATCCGGCGCAAAGCTGCGGCCGCGGCAGCCTCATGCGGCGCGAAGGCGCCGCGCGTAGAGTTCAGCGAGAGCACCCCCGCGCTGCGAAACCACGCAGCGCTGACCGGTAAAGTGCGGGAAGGCATCGCGGCTGCGCTCGGTGCAGCGCAGATCGTCGAGGTCGCGCCTGCCATGGTGGCCGAGGACTTCGGGCGGCTGCGCGGCGAGAGCGTGCCGCTGTGCATGTTCCGGTTGGGGACCATCGAGCCCGAACGGTTGGCGGCGATGGTCGAAGCGGGGCAGGTGCCTGGCCTGCACAGCGGCGCTTATTATCCGGACTACGCCGCGGCGCTGCGCGTCGGCGTGCGCGCGCTTGTCGCGGCGACGCAGCGGGCTGCGCGGGACTGACGGCGCCCGGCCTCGGACCTGCCGCGGACTACTTGTTGCCCTGCAGCCAGTTCGCCTTCCATGCCTTGAGGTTGGGGTTCTCCGGCGCCAGCGCGATCGCGTCGTCCATCAGGTCCAGCGCCTCCTTGCGCTTCTTGTTCACGACGAGGATGGCGGCGTGCAGGCCCATCGCGTTGGCCAGGAAGGCCGGGTCGGGCTGCTTTTTGTCCTGCTTCTCGATGGCCTTCAGGGTCGCCTTGCTGACCTTCAGTGCGTTCTTCAGGATCGCCTTGTTGGTCTTCTCAAGCACCTTCCAGTTGCGGTAGGCGAAGCCGGTCATTCGCTGGCCCCACTCGATCACGCGTTCCCGCGGGATGCTCTTCCAAGCTTTATCCGCGTAAGACGCCGCCTCTTTGACCTCGCCGCGCTCCCAGTGAGCCTGCGCCATCCGGTCGTAACCGAGGAACTGTACGCGCTTGTTTCGCTGCCCCTTGAGGAAGCGTCGCAGCGGGGCGACGTCGAGGTCCTTGGGCGCCACGTCTTCACCGAGCGTCTCCGATGTGATCTTCCAGAGCATCGCCTCGGCCGCCTCGGCGCTCTTAGTCCTCGGATCCTTAGCGATCATCGCGTCGATGACCGTCATCGCGCGTTCGGGCTCTTGGATTCGTAGCAGCTTCTGCATCAAAAGCTGCATCCGCGGCAGGGTCGAAGCGCCGCCGTCGACCTCGGTCTGCAGCGCGGTGATCGTGTCTTCGCCTGCACGGACGCGCTTCAGGTTCGCCGTGAAGTCAACGATCGTCGCGTATCCGATCACGCTGTCGACGACGTCGCCGTTCGGGTCGATGAACAGCACGGTCGGCACGCTCTGGACCTTGTAGCGCTCCCACGCGGCTTTGCCCGCCTCATCGTCCTTGGCGCCCATGCAGACGAAGTCGGCCAGCGGACCGGTGACTTGCGCGTCGGACATCGTGCCGCTGAACATGGCCGAGCAGTCGACGCTGTCCTTCCAGCAGTAGAGCATCAGCATTCCCGCGGGCGCGTCCGCGGCGGCCGTCAGCGCGGCGTCGAGGTCTTTGTCCCACCACGTCACCTGCGCAGGCGACGACGCGGCGACGAGCGAGGCGAGCGAGATCTCGAGGAGCTTCCGCGACATGACCACAGATTGTGCCGCGGCCGTCACGATTCGGCCAGCGGCGGCGATCCTGCGCGCGCGGTTGACCAAGTGGAAGCCGCGAAGCGGCGCGCCGAGTTGCTGCAGGGTCTTGCCTACAGCGCCCGTTTGCCCGAAACCGTTACCTGCGCCCTGGCGCCGCCCATCCCGGCAGGCGCTGCTGGGCGGTCGAGTCCGCGACTGGCGCAATACGTCCGATGTTCCGATCCCTTCACTGTTGTTCTCTCGTCCTTCTTTCGGGTGTTTGCCTCGGTCAATCCGATGAGCCGATCCCCGGACCACAGATCCGATACGTCGACGCGTTCCCTGGGCAGGAGGCGTTCCCGCAGCCGCTGTTTGTCGCCTATGACGACCGCGAGCCTGACTCGGCGTTCGTGGTCTGTCAGCCTGGCTACATCTACCGTGTGCCACGTGACGGCCAACGCAGCGAACGCGAGGTCTTCCTCGACCTCAGCGAGCGAGTGCTGACGAAGAACTGGGAAGAGGGGCTGCTCGGTTTTCAGTTCGACCCGGACTACGCCAAGAACGGTCACGTCTGGACGTATTGGTCCGAGCGCATCGAGCAGCGCGAAGAATCGCAGGCGCGGGGCAAGCGCAAGAGCGACCGTCAGTCGGTCGTCGCGCGCTATACCGTCGTCGAGCAGGACGGGGATCGGCGCGTCGACCTTGAGAGCGAGCTCAGGGTGCTGGAGGTGTTCCAACCTTTCGGGAACCACAACGGTGGGACGGTCGTCTTCGGCCCTGACGGCATGCTGTATGTCGCGCTCGGTGACGGTGGTTACCGCGACGACGTCTACGGCAACGCTGAGTCGTTGGGGATGTTGCTCGGCAAGGTCCTGCGGATCGACGTCCGCGCCGCGACCGTTGAGCAGCCGTATTCCGTCCCGAAGGACAACCCGTTCGTCGGCGTCGACGGCGCCCGGCCGGAGATCTGGTGCTACGGCCTGCGCAACGTCTGGCGCATGACCTTCGACCGCGAGACGGGCGATCTTTGGGCGGCAGATGTGGGCCAGAACCGCGTCGAGGAGGTCGACCTGTTGGTCCGCGGCGGCTTCTACGGCTGGAACACGTTTGAGGCGAACGAGGAGTTTGGCAGTCGCCGGAGCAAGCTCCCGACTCCACCCGACGCCATCGCGCCCGTCGCTAGCTACTCCCACCGAGAGGGGCTTTCGATCACAGGGGGCTATGTCTACCGCGGCGACGCGATCGCTGCCTTGCGCGGTTGGTATGTCTATAGCGACTTCATGACCAAGCGCGCGTGGGCCTGTAACAAGGACGGCGAGGTCCGCAGGCTTGAGAACGTCCCGTTCGCGCCGTCGAGTTACTGCGAGACGCCCGGCGGCGAGTTGCTCGTCACTTGCTACATCGAGAAGCAGGGCAAGGTCCTCAAGCTCGAGTCGGTGGACGAGTAGCCCGTCTCCGCCGAGGCGCTCGCGCGCGAGACACCCATCGCGCGGCGCCGACGCGTGAGTCAGCGCTGGCGATAGAGCGCCTGGGCGCCGTGCAACACTCCGGCCGCGGCGCCTCCTAGCGGACGGGCCGCGCTGTCGCGGTCCGGATAACGGGCGGCGATCGAGGCCGCGTCCGCCATGCGAACGGTGGTTGGCAGGGCACGCGTCGGCGCGGCGGCAGGCTATCGCCGGCGCATCGGCGAAGTTGCTAGCGGCACCGCGACGCCGTCCGAACCCTTCTGCGGCGCTCAATAAAGTCAAATGACTTCGATTCTTTGGCGCCGTTCGCGCGATTTGTCTGCGCGCGATCTCCCCGTAGCAGCGTCGTCCTGAATCGGCGTCCCGATGTGGGGCTCTGACACGAAGGCATATTTCAGGATCCAGTGCTCGTCCGACGATCCCTGCGGCGGAGGACATGTCCTTGGGTATCACTACGAATCGTTGCACGTCTGCTGTCGCCTTCCTGCTGTTCACTCTCACTGCTGCCTGCGGAGGCGGAGGCGGAGGAGGGGGTGGAGGAGCCGTCGCTCCGTCCGAGCTCACCTACGAGCAGAATCCAGCGAGCTACGCGATGGCGACGGCCGTGACCAACAACCTGTCTTCGGCTGGTGGCGCTGCGTCTTCGTTCACGATCGCGCCCGCGCTTCCTGACGGCCTCGCCTTCGACGCCGCCACAGGGTCGATCAGCGGCACGCCCGTAGCGATCACGCCGGAGCAGAGCTACACGATCACGGCGGTCAACGAGTTCGGCAGCGCGACGGTGGACCTGCTCCTAAGGGTCACCGACGCCGCGCCAGCCGTCACCTATCCTTCGACCCTCATCGAGGTCACTGGCGGCGTCGAGATGGCGACGGTGATGCCCTCGAGCACCGGCGGTGCTGCGACCGGCTTCATGATCGATCCGCCGCTTCCGACGGGGCTGACGCTTGACGCCGACACCGGCGAAATCCGCGGCACGGCGACGCAGGTCGCGGGGAACTGGACCTATCGCGTGACGGCCAGCAACGAAGGCGGGAGCGACGTCGCCGAGTTCCAGCTGGAGGTCGTGGCGCCTGCGCTGAGCGTGACGGTGCAACCGTCACCCTCGACGGTGGTCGACGGCGGGACGACGTGGTTCGCCGCGTCGGCTGACGGCGTCGGCTCGTTGTCTTACCAGTGGTTGGTCGACGGCGCCGCGATCGGCGGCGCGAACGGCACCTCGTTCACGACGCCGCCTGTGACCGCCGCGGACGACGGCGCGCGCTACCAGCTGCGAGTCTCCGACGGCTTCGGCACCGTCGTCACGTCCGAGTCCGCAGCGCTCGGCGTCGTGGGGGGACAGTTCGCGCCGGCGGTATCGCTCGCGACGCCGCGCGGACGTCACACCTCGACCCTGCTCGCTGACGGCAGCGTCCTGATCGCCGGCGGTCAGGCGGGGCTCAGCTCAGGCCACGAGCAGACGAGCCTCCTGGTAGACGCAACGGCGGCCGCTGTCACGGCGGGCGCAGACCTGACGCAAGAGCGCACCGAGCACG
>NYVR01000018.1 GCA_002684655.1 Planctomycetota bacterium
GCCTGCGCGAGCACGCTGTCGACCCGGTCGCCTAGCGCCTTACGGCACTTGCTGCCCTTATAGCCGCGCGACGGGATCTGCCACTGGGACAGCGCGGCCGCGGGATAGACCTCGACACACGCTTTGCCGACCTCGGCCAACCTCGCCAACAGCCCGCGACAACGCATCGCGACCACCCCGATCAGGTCAGAGGAGACGCTCAGCGG
This sequence comes from Planctomycetota bacterium, assembly GCA_002684655.1. Lineage (GTDB taxonomy): Bacteria > Planctomycetota > UBA1135 > UBA1135 > UBA2386. Next base: position 207 of record NYVR01000018.1, read on the forward strand.
CCACAACCCAGTGACCTGCTTCACGAAGTGATCCGTAGCTCGGTAGCGGAGCGCGTCCCGGTCCGCCGGCCAGGTCATTGGCTGCGGCTCCCGATGCAACATCTCGACGAACGCGCGCGGCCAGCCGCAGGGCGCGTCAACGCCCACGTGGTCTGCGCCCGCTGCGGCCGCCACGAGCTGCGGATCGTCCGCGCCGAGCTGCAGGTCGACGACCGTCGCTGCGCCGCGGCGCCACTCCAACACACACCACGCGGTTTTCTCCGCCGCTGAGGCGAGGTCCACTCCCATCGTCTTCATCTCAGCGCGCCTCCAAACGCTTCAGCTGTTTCACGACCTGCTCTGCGATTCGGTGCTCGGACTCGCGCATCGCCCGCGCAGCGACCCGACGACCGATGACGGCGGCCTCGGCGGGTGATCCCGCCAACAGCACCGCGCGAAAGAGCGCGTGCTCGTCCAACATCGACGGCTCGCCGAGCGAGACCAGCGCGCGCGCCAGCCGCAGCGCACGCTCGGGGTCACGGACCGCCGCGTCCGGCACTTGCGACAAGACCACGATCAGGTAGCGCAGCAGCTCGCGGTTCGTGGGCGCCTGCTGATGACCGTATTCCAGCCACTCTCGCGCGCCCGCGTAGTCACCATACATGCCGAACATCGCGCCCAAGTTGTTGTAGGTCAACGGGTCCGTCGGACGCGCCTTGAGCGCCGCGTCGAAGTGCACCCGCGCCGCGTCGAAGTCGCCCTGCCGCGCCTCGTAGTTGCCGATCGCGTTGTTGGACTCGAACGCATACGGATAGACCTCGACCGCGCGTCGATGGTGCTCCAAGCCAGCGCCGACACCGTCGCGTGAATCTAACAGGTGACCTAGGTTGGTGTGCGCCAACCACGCCTGCGGCGTCGCCTCGATGGTGTCACGCCAGAGGGTCTCGACGTCGCGATAGGAAGTCGCTCGCGCGAAGGTGGCGCCTCCCAGCGCAAGCGCCCCGACGATAGCGATGACCGCGGTCACGTGTCGCGGCTTGGCACGCAGCAAGTTAGCCGCGCCGCAGCAGAACAGCGCGATCGCGCCGAAGCTCGAGAGATACTGGAAGTGATCCGCCGTGAACGCATAACGCAGGTAGTAGTAGTCCACCAACCCAGACACGGGCAGCAGGTTGGCGACGTAGACGCACAGCGCACACGCGACTGCGACCGCGCCGATCCACCTCAGGTAACAGGCGGCTGCGAAGGCGCCCAGCAACGACAGCGTCGGCAGCCACCCGGTCAAGGTGTCGGCGCCGATCTGCCACTTGGGATAGCTGCACGACAAACCAAACGGCAAGAGAAGCTTGCTGAGATACGCACCAACGACCTGCCCCAGCAGCGCGATGCGCTCGGTGAAGGTCAACGCCCAGTCGAACCCGACCGCGCCCTCCCCTCGCTCTCTGACCACTGTGACGAGCGCGAACGTGAGGCTCAGCGCTACAAACGGCAGCAGCGGCCGCACCAGTAACGACACCCGGCGATCGCGCCACCACGAGATCGCGAGCAGCGTGAACGGCAGCATCAGGGTCGCGGTCTTCGCCAGCAGGGCCAGCGCGAAGCAGCCCAAGGCGATAAGGAGCATGCGCACCGAGCGCTCGCGCAGGTAGACGCACCACAGGTGACAGGCGCCCAGGTAGAAGGCCGCCGACAGCACGTTCTTGCGCTCGACCATCCAAGCCACCGACTCGGCGTGGACCGGATGCAGCAAGAAGATCAGCGCCGCGGCGGCGGCGCCCGGCAGCTCCATGCGCCGCAGCAGCAGACCGAACAGCAGCGCGTTGGCGGCGTGCAGCAGGACGTTCTCGACGTGCAGGGCCATCGGCGCCAGCCCCCACACGTGGTAGTCGATCCACCACGTCGTGTAGGTGAGCGGGTAGTACTGGATCACGGCGCCGGGCTCGAACCAGATCTGCCAAAGGCCTGACCAGCTGCGCAGCGCTTCGTTGTCGCGGATCCAATCGACGTCGTCCCACAGCCAGTCGCCAAAGAGCGCCGGCGTGTAGGCCAGCAGCGCGACGGCGGCGAGCGCGAGATACAGCAGCAGGCAACGAGTCGGAGCGGACACTGCGAAAAGTCAGAGCACGGCGTCGAAGGCCTGAATCAGGCGGTCGACTTCTTCGGGGCTGTTGTAGTGCACCATGCTCGCGCGCACGACGCCGTCGTTTTCGTGGAGCCCGAAGCGCGAACAAAATCGGTGGGCGTAGAAGTGGCCCCAGCGGACAGCGACCTTCTGCGCGTCCATCTTCGGCGGGACCTCGCTGGCGCGCTGACCCAACGGCACGAACGACACCGTCGGAGCGCGCAGTTCGTCGACCACGGGCCGCCCCAGCAAGCGCGCCCGCGGGTGCTCGTCGAGATACGCCAACAGGGGCGCGGCGATCTCAGATTCGTGCGCGGTGATGCGGTCGAAGGCGCCGTCGATCGTGCCGCGCCCGCCGTGGTGCCGGTCGAGCTCCTCGAAGTAATCGACGATACCCGGCAGCGACGCCGTCAGCTCGTGGTTCACGTTGCCAGGCTGGAGCTTGTAGGGCCCCTCGTCGTTGCCGATGAAGAAGTGGTTCTGCGACTTGGCCATCGCGAGCAGCTCCTTGCCGACGTGCAGGGCGGCGAGGTGCGGGCCGTAGACCTTGTACAGGCTGGCGACGTAGAGGTCCGCGCCGAGCTCGTCGACGTCGACGCGGCGATGAGGCGCATACGCGACGCCGTCGACGTAGACCAGGGCGCCCGCGTCATGCGCCATGTTGCTGATCGCCTGCACGTCCTGGATCTCACCGACGAGGTTGGAGCAGTGCGAGAACGCCACCAAGCGGGTCCGCTCGTTGAGCAGCGGCGCGAGGTCTTCGGTGCGGAGCTGGAAGGTCTCAGGGTCGCACCGCCACTCTCGCACCACGAGGCCGGTCTCCGCGAGCTCTCGCCACGCGCCGATGTTGGCTTCGTGATCTAGATCCGTGACGACGACCTCGTCCCCGTCGCTCCAGAGCGGCCGGAGCGCCGCGGCCGCGATCCGCGCGAGGGCAGAAGATGACCCCCCCACGACGACGTCGCCTTCGCCTGAGCCGAACAGCTCTTCGGCGGCGCGGTTGCCCGCCGCGACCCGCCGAGACGCCTCCTCGGAGAGCCCATAGCTCGCGCCGAGCTGCACCATGCAGGTCCGCATGTAGTCTTGGACCAAGTCGCACACGCGCCCGAGCGGGACGCTGCCGCCGGCGTTGTCGAACAAGGTCCAGTCGGTCTCGAGGGCCGGGAACTGGGCCCGCACGAAGTCGAGGTCGAGCATCGACCGGACCTTACCGTGCGAGTGGTCCTACGAAAATGCGAAGCGACGCAGACCCTAGGACGGAGCCGCGACGCTTCGCCCCTGCTCTCTCGCCCGGGTCCGTGACCGATGGTCACGCGCGCGCCGTCCGACGTCGCGCACGGCAGCGCGTTGGTGGCCGTCAGAAGCCGACGACGGCGAGGAGGCCGTTGGAGGTCGCCGCACGCATGACGTTCTGGGTGGAGCCGACGAGGCCCTGAACCGCGAACTGGCATCCGGCGAGGCTCGGCGTGTTCGGAATCGCCATCGGCCAGCTGACCGTGAAGCCGGGCAGGGTAAGCCCGAGAGCGAGGTTCGCGTTGCTGTAGCGCCGGCATAGGGGCGCGCCATACATCGCGAGGCTGATCCCTGGGTTGACCACCGTGTCCCCGAACAGGAAGGCGACCAGCGAGACGTTGCCCGCGTTGTTGATCGTCAGCCTCCAGGTGCTGCCGAGGACCGGCAGGTCGCTGTCGAGTTCCAAGAAAGAGCCCGAGCCGTCGACGTCGCAGCCCATGCCGTAGAGCGCCTTGGTCGCTGCGTTGAGCGAGAACAGGCTGAGCACGCCGCCCTGCTCGCTGATGACCGCGAGCGTGTCGAGGCCCAGCGGGCTCGAAGCCCGTGGAATGAAGGCGAGACCGTCCGGGCTGTATGCGGGCACTCCGCTCTCACCGGCGATGTCGATGACGTCCTCAAGGACCGGGTTCTGCGGGTCTGTGACGTTGAACGCGCAGATCGCGCTCGTGCGCTCCAGACCGACGAAGAGGTAAGGCAAGTTGCCGACCACACCGAACACGACCGACTCGGGCTCCGGCCCTTGGTCATCCGAGCGGCTGTCCTGCAGCAGGCCGCGGTCGAACATCGCCCGCTCGAGCACGTCACCCGAGTCGAAGACGACGTTGCCGGCGGTGTCCCAGATGGTCATCGAGCGGCCGCCAAATGCGTAGAGCTGGTCGATGTCGCCGTCGCCGTCGGTGTCGCCACGCGCCACGTCATAGGGGCTCGTCGCCATGTTCAGGCGACCCAGCAGCGCGTCGTCGTTGAGCTGAGCCGAGGTGAAGCTGCCCGTCTCCGGGGTCGGATCTTCAGAGTCCAACGCGAAGTTGGCCTCCATGTCATGGCCGCGGGTCTCATCGACGAAGCCCGGGAACACGCTGCGGCAGTGGCCTTCGTTGGCCGAGGCGATGTATTCGACGCCGTTGACCGTGAAGGTGCAGATGCCGTCAGGCATGTAGTAGCCCCGAACCGGCCAGTTCTGGAAGTTGCCCGCGACGCCGTCCAGGTTGGACGCGTCGAACTCGTTGCCCGGCAGGCTGTGGTCCTTCTCACCCAGCGGGAGAATGTCACTTACGGTCGCGCTCGCGATGTCCACGATCGCGAGGGCGTTGTTCTCTTGGCACGACACAAACGCCGTCGAGCCGTCCGCCGAGACGGCGACATACTCCGGCTCCAAGTCCTGGGAGAGCGTGATGCCGTTGGTGTCCTGAACGCGAACACCCGCCGCCTGCAGAGTCGCCTTCTGTGAATCGAATGCGTTGAAGTCAGCCGTTTGGGCAGTCCGCGCGGTGACGTCGATGATGCTCACCGAGCCCTCCGGGTTGTTCAGGCCGGTGACCTCGTCAGCCTCCCCCTCGTTGGCGACGACCAGTTTGGAGCCGTCGGGCGTGAAAGCCAGCATGTCGGGCAGCGCGCCGACGATGACGCGCGCGCCGCTGGTGACGCCCGTGGCGGCGTCATAGAACTCAACGGAGCCGAGATCCTGCTTGGTCGCGCCTTCAACGGCGACAGCGACGAGGCCGCTGTGGACGGCGCAGCCGTTGGGTTCTCCGGCCAGCGAGATCGACTGCACGCGCGCGAGCGCGCCCGCCGCGTATTCGTAGACGTCGAGGGTGCTGGCGGCAGGGTTGGTGACGAAGAACCGACCAGATGCCGAGTCAAACGACACGATCTCGCCGTTGCCGTTCAGGCCAGCGAGGCTGTCAACGTGCGCATGGAAAAGGCGCTGCGCAGAGAGACATGGGGCGAGCGACACAGCGAGCGCGACGGATGCTGTGAGGGTGCGGATCGACATGAGGGGCGGCTAAATTGGCAGTCTGTGAGTGGGTCGCGATCATGTGTCAGCCATGATCTCGCGCGACCATTACGTCCGATACGACCGGATTTCGCAAGCGGACAATGAAGGATGCGCGTCTTTCATTTAAGACGTATACGATCGACCTATGCATCATTGATTACGCTTAGACGAATACGACATGACAATTCGTTCCCATCCTCTATCTAGACAAGCAGCTACGAAGCAACGCTGGCACAGAGAGCCCGACTCAATGAGTGCATACCGATGACAAATGTCGGCTGCCTTTTCGACAAACGAGGAGGCGTCGAGTAGCCACAAATCGCCCGATCCGACGGTCCAAGCCAGAGCCGCGGCAACGCCGCGCCGAACCGAGCTCTCTCCCCCACGAGACACCCGGGTCGCGCGGCGGTTAGCGGGCGCCGGCGGCCCCCTCGCTCATCGCAACCGTGTAGTGCTCGACGTGCTCGTCGAAGCGCTCCAAGCAGGCTCGCGCCGCTGCTGGCACCACCGCGACGCTCGGCGCGTCGCCGGCGAAACCCAGCACGGCCTCCATGCTCGCCCAGCGCGTCTGCACGACGAACGCGACCTCTGCAGCCCCAAGCGGTCGCCGCATCACCTGCCACCCGAGGAACCCGGGCAGAGCGCGTAGCTTGGGGAGCGTGTCCTCACGGAGGTGCCGCAGGTAAGCCTCTGCGTGTCCGTTCAGGGTGACGCCGCTCCAGGTTCGCACGACCTCAACGGACACAGGTCCTCTCCGAGTATAGAGGTGCGGCAGGGACGCGACGCTGCGTGAAGTTGGCCGGTTGCATCCCAGGAGTCTGCGCCGCGACGGCGCGCGTGGGAAGCAATTGACGCAGAACCGAGGAGGCTTTCCCGCGGTCGCCAGACCCGACTCAGAGTCAACGGAGCAAGAAGCCATCGTCGATCGGATCCGACGGATCCAACCAGAACCGCGCCTCTCCCGTGACGAACGCGCGACCGCGCACTTCGGGACGCACGGCAGCGCGCCCTCCGAGGTCCGTGACCCCCGCGACGCGGACGTCAAAGCTCGTTCCCAGGATGCTCTCGATGGTCACCCAGTCGTGCAGCGGCTCACCGCGCGCGTGCAGGATCGCGGCCCGCCCGCTCACCCCGGTCCCCGTCGGCGAGCGGTCGACCTCGCCCTCCGCGAAGACACAGACGTTGCGGCTGTGGGCGCCTAGCCGAGGCCCCACGAAGATCGTGCCGTAGAGGAAGCCGAGGTCGTCCTCCCCACTGGGATGGCGGAGCTCACACGCCGACGCGACGGCGCGCTTGACGGCCATCCCCTGCTCGATGACGGTGCCAACGTTGGCAGCATCCAGGTCAAGCCCCATGGTCGGCGCGTCGACGTAGGCGTAGTAAGCCCCCCCATACGCGACCGTAACTGGGACCGCCCCGACGCCGTCGATCTCGACGGAGAGCTCGCGGTCGACGAAAGACGGCACGTTGACGAAGGACACACGCCCGACGCAACCGTCGTCGAGCTCGGCGCGCGCGACCACCCGCCCCGCGGGTGTGTCGATCTGGACGCGGCCGGGGTCCGCTTCAAACAAACCACGCTCCAAGCCGACCTTGGTCAGCGCGATGATCCCGTGACCGCACATCGTGCTGAAACCCTCGTTGTGCATGAAGAGCACGCCGACGTCGCCGTCGGCGGTGGCCGGCGGCGTCAACAAAGCGCCGTACATGTCGGCGTGCCCCCGCGGCTCTAGCACTAACAGGCGTCGAAGGTGGTCGAGGTGTCGCCGGGCACAGGCGCGGCGCTGCAGCATGGTCTCGCCCCGCGGCTGCGGGAAACCCGCCGTGATGATGCGCAGCGGCTCGCCAGCCGTGTGCGCCTCGATGGTCTCGATCTCTTGCATGACGGAACGCTCTAGATCGTCAGCTCCTGACCGAGCCCCAACCGCTCAGCCGCGTCGACGGCGGCGCGCGCGGCGTAGAGGTCCTGCACCGCGTGCCCGACCGATTTGAACAAGGTGATGTCACCCGGGTCGCGGCAGCCCAACGAAGGCTGATGCACCAACGCGCCGAGCTCAAGCCACTGCGACGGATCGCACACGCCCGCGTCACACGCCGCGACTAGCTCACCGGCCTCATGCAAGGCCGACTCGCGCAGATCGACGACCACCCGCGCGGCGCGCGCGATCGTGCGCTCATCGATCTCGCACATGTCGAGTCGATAGCTGCCGACGCCGTTCACGTGGGCTCCCGGCGCGAGGAGGTCACCGTCCAAGACCGGCAGCGACGCGCTGGTCGCGGCGCTGATCACGTCAGCGCCTGCCACCGCCGCGGCCGACGACGGCGCCGCGACCACCTCGACGTCGAGCTCCCGCTGCAGCTCGCCGCAGAACTGCTCCAGGCGCGACCGGTCGCGCGCGAACACCCGGATCTCCTGAAGATCCCGCACGTTGGTCAGCGCCATCGCCTGCGTGAAGGCTTGACCGCCGGCGCCCAGGACCGCCCCGACGCGCGCGTCGGGTGACGCCAGCAGATCGGTCGCCAGCCCCGCGACCGCGCCCGTGCGGATGGCGGTCAGCGTCCCGCCGTCGCAAAGCCCCGCGATGTGTCCCGTCTCGGGATCGAGCACGGTGACGAGCCCGCTCGTCGTGGCGAGGCCGCGCGCAGCGTTCGCTGGGTAGACGTTGACGACCTTGGCGATGCGGCCGACGTCGCCGCTCGCTCCCATCAACAGCGTGGTCCGGTCACCTGCGACCATCTGGACCCGCGGGGGCGCGTCCACGCGTCCGGCGGCGAGCGCCGCGAACGCCTCGCGACACGCGCTGATCGCGTCGCGCATGGGCAGCGCTGCCCACAGGTCAGCAGCCGACAGCAGCCGCGTCGATAAACCGCGCGGCTCCCCAGCAGCACCGCCGGGATCGCCCGACCTAACCAAGCGGCCTCCACGTAACGCGGTTTGCCGACAGCAGCAGGGGAGGTGTCTTCATAGCCTGGACTGTAGGGCGCCGTCCGGTCCCTCGCAGCAACGGCGTCGCGCGGCAGATCGACGCGCCCCAGGGTCACCTCGATACTGGGTTGACCCGCCCGCTTTTTCGGCGATCTTGACGCCCTCGGCTCAGGCGCGCGGGCGGTCCGACGAGACAGACAGGTAGCTTCGCGTGCATCGCTACGGCGCGCGCGTCGAAGGGCTACTGTAAGAGGAGAACGCCGCGGCCGACGGCGCGCCTCGACCCGCGACTGTTAGATGAGCGCTCACGAGACCCTGTATCGATGGCGATGGCTGCTGAGCCTGACGGCCGTCACCGCGATCGCGCTGGTCGCAGACGCAGGGTTCGCGAGGCTTGGGACCTTCTCCCAACAGGTCGACTCGCTGCGAGACGCGCCGCCGGAGGTCGCCAAGTCCAAGCTGTTCGACGCCCGCTATGACATCTGGTTCGACCCAGAGGACCCTGGGTTGCTGCTCTACAAGCAGATAGAAGACCAGTTCTCGGCCGAGGACTTCGTGCTGGTCGCTTTTGAGGAGACCGACCACCGCTTGGGTGTCTTCTCGCCCGATGCGCTCGCGGTCATCGACGACCTGACCAGGCGCATCGAAGCCGTGCCCTACGTCCGGCACGTGCGCAGCCTGACCAGCAATCCCTGGATTCGCTGGGAGCAGATCGACGAACAAGACGAAGGGCTGGTGATCACCGACCTGTTCGAGCGTGACCCGCGCAGCTACGCAGAGCAGGACGTCGTGCGGCGCATGGTGGCGGTGCTTGGCGCAGCCCGCGCGGTCGACGTCGTCGGCGAGGCCAAGGTGCGCGCTGCCGTCGGGACCGAGGCGGAGCTGAGCGACCTGATCGGCGAGCCACGGCTGGTCGGCAACATCGTCGCCGAAGACGCTCGCACCGCGGCGATCCAGGTTCAGCTGCTCCGACCTCGGATCGACCCAGCGCGGCTGCGCGCGGCTTTCGGCGACGACGCTCGGGCCCAGATCGTCGGCGGATCGATGCACGGCAACCACGCGCAGTGGCAAGCGCTGAAAGAGATCCGGGAAATCCTCGACGAGCACGGGGACGGCCGCGCGATGCACATCGCAGGGATGCCGTGCATCGAGTCGAACTTCATGGAGACGGGCGAACGAGACCTGGGCATGGTCCTGTGGATGTTCGCCATGATCGCAGCGGTCATGACAGTCTTGTTCCGGCGAGCGGTTGGCATCGTACCGCCGCTTGCCGTCATCAGCTGCTCGCTGCTCGGGATGCTCGGCACGGTCCTGCTGCGCGGAGACCTGCTGAACAACATCACCGCGGGCGCGCCCAACATGATCACGGCGGTATCTATCGCTGACGCCGTTCACCTCGTGGCCTCATATTTCGCGCTGCGCCACGGCTACTCGGACAAACGCGCGCTGATCGTCGAGGTCGTCCGCGTCAACGCCATGCCGGTCTTCCTAACGTCGGTCACCACGGCGATCGGCTTCTACTCGTTGACTGCGGGCAACATCATTCCGCTGCAGATGCTCGGCTACACCGCGGGGATCGGCACGTTGCTCGCCTACGCGACGTCCATGACGCTCGTTCCGGCGCTGCTATCGCTCGCGCCCCTGCCCGCCGCGACAAAGCCCGCCGGACAAGCGTCGGCCGTCGAGCCCGCAGAGAGCTGGTCCGCTCGGCTGACGGACGTCGTCATCCGCCGCCGCGTACCGATCACGATCACGAGCGCCGCCGTCACCGGACTCGCGCTGTTCGGGATGCTGCGGATCGAGCTGGACTCCGACTTCCAGACGATGTTCCCCGAAGACAACGTCGCGATGCAGGACATGCGCTGGATCGAGCAGCGGCTCGGCGGATCGCAAGACCTGGAGATCGTCTTCGAAGCGCCAGCGCGCGACGAGCCACGCGAAGTTGCCGCGCGCCGCCAGCTCCGCAGGAACGCGCTGCTCGCGCGAAAAATCGCGGCGGCGTCAGGCGACGCAGCAGCGCTTACGCCAGGCGAACAGGAGGAGCTCGCGCGGCTGAGCGCTGCCGAAGACGACCACCAGCGCCGGCGTATCGCCACCAACGCAGAGTTCCTCAAAGAGCTGCTCCGGTTCACGAACCGCCTCCGCAGCGAGATGGCGTCGCTCGATTCTCCGCTCCGGATGATCACCCGCATCGACGGCGCGCTCGACATCCTCCGCAAGATGAACCAAGTGCAGCACGAGGACCGCGCCGCCTACTACCGACCGCCGACCGAGGCAGACGTCACCGAGGACGCGCGGACACCGTCGGTCTACGTGGACGAGTTCACCGACGCGCTTGAGCTGGTCCCCGGGCAGGACGCCTCGACGCTGACGGCGCAATACTTTCTGCAATATGAGAACGGCGCGAAACCCGCGGAGAACCTCGCGACGCTGGTGAGCATCGACCGCACGACGTTCCGCCTGCAAGGCCGCGTTCGGCAAGGTCGCAGCAAGCTGCAGGCGGCTGCGTTCGCCAGGATCCGAGAGATTGCCCATGCGGAGTTCCCGCTCCTAAGCGCGACCAAAGAAGAAGTCGACCGCGGCGACGCGCTGGCTTCTATGACCCTGTCGGGGAAGTCCCTGCTCTACTCCGGAATGACGGAGAAGTTCACCGTCAGCTTCATCACCTCGATGACCATCGCGCTGTGCCTGATCATCGCGGTGATCATGGTGATCTTCCGTTCTGTGACCCTAGGCGTCGTCAGCATCGTGCCCAACGTGCTGCCCATCGTGGTGCCGATCGGAATGTTCGGGCTGCTCGACATACCAGTGGACGGCCCTGCCGTGTTCGTCGCGTCGGTCGCGCTCGGCGTTGCCACCGACGACACCATTCACCTACTGACCAAGTTCACGCGGGCGAGGCGGCGCGGGCTCAACACCGCCGCCGCCCTTCGCGAGGCGTTGCACACGATCGGCAACGCGCTGACGTTCACGACCGTCATCCTAGTGCTCGGATTCGGCGTGCTGGTCTTCAGCGAATTTGCGCCGAACGCCATGATGGGCCGGCTCGCCGCGGTGATGATCAGCTTGGCATGGGTCGCGGACTTCCTAGTCACCCCGGCGATCCTGGCGCTGCTCCCCGACCCGAACGCCGCGAACGACACCCCAGCCCAGGCGACGTCATGACACCCAAAGGCGCGCCCACCCGTTACCTTCAGCCCATGCGCAACTTCGTCTTCGCGCTGATCGCCGGCGTCACGGCTGCCCAGGAGAACACCTCCGGGGTCCCGATACCGACGACCCCCGAATTTGATCGGACCGACCCCCAGGTCCACGGACGCCAGCTCGCGGAGTATGCGGACCGCTACGACAGCGGCTGGCGCGACAGCTACGCCCGCAGCTCGATCACGCTCTTCGACGCCAACGGCGACAGCGTGCAGCGCGACAGCGTCCAGCTAATCCTCGAGAAGGACGCCGGCGACAAGTCGATCGTGCGGTTCCTAACGCCAGCAGAGATCAAGGGCGTCGCCGCGCTGACGCACGAGCACCCCGACACGACCGACGACAGCTGGCTCTACTTGCCAGCAACCAAGCGGGTGCGCCGCATCTCCGGCGCGAACAAAACCGCGAGCTTCCAGGGAACGGAGTTCACCTACGAAGACCTCAGCAACCGGATCGTCTCCAAGTATGAGTGGCGCCTACTTGAGGAGTCAGAGCTGCAAACCGCCGACGGCGCCAGACCGGTCTACGTCTTGCAGGCGAAGCCCCGCTACCGAGACACCGGCTACAGCAAGCTAATCGTCTACCTGCACCGCGAGGCGTGGCGACAAGAGCGCGTCGAGTTCTTCGACCGGGCGGGCCGCCTCTTGAAGGTGCTGAACAACCGCAAGTGGCGACACCGTCACGGTCGCTTCTGGCGCGCGGAGCAGATCGAGATGACCAACGTCCAGACCAAGAAGCGAACCGTCATCGACGCATCGACGCAGATGTTGAACCTGTCGCTCTACACGAACGCGCGCACGGGCGAGCCGCGCCCGAACCTGACCGACAAGCAATTCACCACCGTCGCGCTCACCGGCAGGCGCTGATGCAGCGAGGGCTCTCTACACTCGCGCTGATCGTCGCCGCCTCATGCGCCGCGCGGGCCCAAGACCCGCTCGACGACCTCTTGGGCCTCGGGGACGCGACGACGATCGGCGACGGCGAGCTCGCGCCCGCCGCAAGGCTGCATGTCCGCGGCGTCCGCGGCTTCTTGGAGACCCGGTTTCGGTCCTTCTTCCGGGATCGCCAGCGCGTGCGCGTAAGGAACGACGAGCAATGGATCCAAGAGCTGCAGCTAGAGCTGGAGCTCGACTTCGCGCCGTCGCTGAGCGGGTTCCTCCGGCCTCGGCTCTTGATCGACGCGCTGGATGACGACTTGGTCCGCACCGAACCGCTGGAGGCGTTCGTGACCTGGGACCTCGGCGAGCACGAGCTACGCGCGGGCCAGCTGGTAGAGAACTGGGGGATCGCGGACACCTTCAACCCGATCGACGTGTTGAACCGGCGCGACCTCGCCGAGGACCCCCTCGACCCCGTCCGTCTCGGGGAACTGGGGCTCCGCTACCGCTGGTTCCTGGACGGCGGCGAGACGGTCGGCGAACCGGTGGTGTCGCTCTACTTCATGCCGCTGTTTCGGCGCGCACTGTTCCCGAGTGACGACAGCCGCTGGTCGTTCAACCCGCGTACGCCCGCCGCCCCGACCGCGCCGACCCTAGACACCGGGGCCGGCGAGAATCCCAGCGGCGGCGACAGCGTCTTCTTGGCAGCCCGCGCCCAGAGCACGCTGACAACAGCCGCAGCGAACGCCGACGTGCAGCTCGTGTTCGCCAGGGGACCGGATCGATTCCCGCTGTTTGAGGCTGTGCCGGGTTCAGGAGGCGACGTGCTCGCGCCGACCTACTTCGGGTCGACGACGATCGGCGGCGGCATCCGCGCTGTCCCCAACAACGAGCTACTCTCGGACTACACGCTCAAGGCCGAGGTCGTCTACCGGCAGCCTTTCAGCTTGCGCGGTCGCCCCGCGGACCTCCCCGACGACTACGTTCAATATGCGCTCGGGTTTGACCGCGTCTTCCCCAACGTCTTAACCGACCGAGACACGTTGACCGCGACCTTAGAGTGGGTCGGAGAAGTCGGCGCTTCGGACCCGACGTCGCTCTACCGNCCCTTCGATGANGACCTCGTCGTCAGGGTGCTGTGGGAGGCGAACAACTTCGCGCGGCAGCGCGTCGAGCTGCGCGGCTTCGTCGACTTCGACAAGCGAGAGACGCTGGTCGAAGCGATCCTCCAGACGCAGCTCCGCAGCGTTCACGAGGACTTGAAGCTCGAGCTCGGACTGCGGTTACTCGACGCCGCGACCGAGCAGCCAGGGTTCTTCAGCTTGTTCCCCGACAACTCCACCGTCTGGACCTCACTGCGGCTCGACTTCTGACGCGGCCGGCGCCGAGACGCTGAAAAGCGTGAGATTGAGTCTCAGTTGTGCTCCGACGGCGAGATCGAGTCTCATTAGCGAAGATAGTCGACGCAAACGCTTCGTTCTCGCGTGCAAAGAAACAGAGCGCGTCCGACAAGGCCTACATAGGTCATGAGATGACTATGGACCGAGACAAGGTGATCGGCGTCCTCAACGAGATCCTCGAGATCGAGCTGGCGGGCGTCGTTCGTTACACGCACTACTCTTTGATGATCTTTGGGCACGCCCGCATTCCGATCACCAAGTGGTTCCGGGAGGTGGCGGCCGAGTCGCAACAGCACGCGATCGACGCAGGCGAATACGTGACGAGCCTCGGCGGACACCCGTCCCTGCAAATCGGGCCCCTCCTGGAGACTCAGAAGCACGACATTGACGCCATCCTGGAAGAATCCATCCAACACGAGAAGATCGGGGTTCGTAAGTATCGCGAACTCTTGGCGCTCGTCGAAGACGAAGACGTGCGCCTCGAGGAATACGCGCGTGCCATGATCATGGACGAGGAGAACCACCTCTGCGAGATCGAGAAGATGCTGCGCCGACCGGGCGAGACGAAGCCCGTGGTCATGCCCGAGAGTTAGGTGTCAAGCACGTGCTGCTGGTCGGCGCGGCGCTGACGGCTTTCGCCGGCAACTCCGTGCTCTGCCGCATGGCGCTCAGGGACGGCGCGATCGACGCATGGAGCTTCACTGCCCTGCGGATCCTGAGCGGCGCCACGCTGCTCGCGCCGGTGCTGCTACGGAGGGACACCGAGTCGCGATCTGCGTGGCGGCCAGCAGCCGGCGTCGCCCTGCTGACCTATGCGCTGGCGTTCTCGTTCGCGTATTGCAAGCTCCCTGCAGGAACGGGCGCGCTGATCTTGTTCGGCGCCGTGCAGGCGACGATGCTAGGCGCAGGCCTGCTGCGCGGCGAGCGACTGAACATGCGCAAGGCGGCCGGGATCGCGACCGCGATAACCGGCGTCGTGGTCTTGCTCGCTCCTGGTCTGACCGCGCCCGACCCGCTCGGCGCTGCGCTGATGACGGCGGCCGGCCTCGCCTGGGGCGCGTATTCACTGTTGGGAAGACACGCCCGCCGCCCAGTCGAAGCGACCGCGCAGAACTTCGCGCTAGCCGCGGTGTGCTGCGCGCCGCTGCTGTTCTTCGGAAACGCAGAGCGCACTTGGAGCCTCACAGGCGTCCTGCTCGCGGTCGCGTCAGGCACGCTGACCTCGGCGTGCGGCTACGTTCTATGGTATGCCGCGCTGCCGACGATGAAGGCGACCAACGCGGCGATAGTGCAGCTCGCGGTCCCGGTGCTCGCAGCCGGCGCGGGCGCCTTGCTGCTGGGCGAACTCCCAGATCTGCGCCTGCTGCTTGCAGCTATGTTGACCCTTGGCGGAATCGGCGCCGCGATAACTGCGCGCGCTCCCTGGTGAAAAGCAGAAGCTGCGCCGTCCGCGCGGGCGCCTCCAGCCCTACCGATCAGCGTCGCAGTTCAAAGCTGGCCGTCGCCTGCACGTCGCCGTTGACGAGCAGCTCGACGTTGTGGCGGCCGGGATAGTCTCGACGTGTCGTCACCGGCCGGAGCGAGTGCGCCTTCTGAAGCACCTCGCGTGCGCCCGCATCCAAGCGCAGCTTCCAACCCTTCCACGTTTTACCGCGCGTCGTCCCGTCTGCCCTGACGTGGTGCACGATGTAGTCGACGACAAGCTGCTGCGGACGAGCAGACGTCGACTCCAACGAGACCTCCAGACGAAGTTCGCCGCCGACCATGACGCGCCGCGGGCGGATCTCAAGGCCGGCGTGACCCCGTAAGGAGGCACCGACGCCGAAGGCGCGCAGCGCCCGCTTGTCCCCTCGCTTAACCAGCGTGCGCGCGGCGTGCCGCAACATCGCTCGACGCGGACCAGAGCAGGATACGAGGTGCCGCTCCAGCCACGCGATGACCACGCCTGGGTGATCCTTGGAGACGTCATTCAGGTGGTTTGCCACGCTGCGACGCACGTATGCGCTGGGGTCGTCCTGCAGGCGCTCTAACAGCGGCAGACACGGGCTCGGGTCTGCGACAAGGTGCTTGAGCTGCACCCCCCACGGCAGACGAGGCCGCGTCCCTTCGCTGACCAGTCGACGGACGTGCGGGCTCGGGTCATCAACCCACCCCGCCAGCGTCTGCATCGTTCGATCGCGGTGTTCGATCAAGAAGGGTCGCACCGCGTACTCCGCGGTGTTGCGCTGAGTCAACGCGTGCAGCGCGCGCAACGAACGCGCGGGATGCGCCAACCCGTAGCGCGCGATAAAGTCGGTCAGCGGCCACACCGCCCAACCAGCGAGTCCATCCTCGGTCGTCACGAGCGCAGACAAGTCATCGTCTTTTCGCCGCGGAGCGAGCGAACCCTCCAGCGCGGCAGCTGCAGCCGTGAAACGGCGCGGCAAGCACACCGCGAGGGCGTCGGCGACGTGCTCGACCCGCGCCTTCAGTTCGAGTTCATCTAGACCGTCGAGCGCCTGCCGCACGAAGCGGCGCAGTGGGAAACCCGACCAGCTGCGCGCTAGGTGAGCGCCGACATCGCGCACGAGCGCTACGCCGATCCGCTCTTTGAACGGTACCGCCATCGCGCCGGTATCATCCATGACAACCTCGCTGCAGAACAGCATCCGCGTGCGCTACGATGCCGACATGTCCATGCTCCGACCCGCCGCCTTGCTCGCCACCTGCGCGCTCGCCAACGCCCAGGAAGCCGTCGCGCCGATCGCGCCGCAAGTCCTCGTCGAGACCGTCGGACCAGACGGCTGGCGAGCGCGTCTCGGCCCGACCAACCTCGGCGTGCTGCTCGCGTCTGCCGAGGGCCGCGCCCTCTGGGAACCGGCGGTCGCGCCGTTTCTCGGCATGTGGACGTCGATCTCGGGCGGACCCCAGGCGTATCGCGACGCCAGCGAGCGGTTGTTCGGGTTTCGCGGTGTCGTCCGCGTCGCGTGGGGCATGAATCAGCAGGGTGAAGCCGCCTTCGCCGTGGTCATCGACAACGACCTACAGACAGACCTCAGGGCGGTCGCCGCCGACCTGCGCAGCGTGATCGAGGCGACGACACCTGGGCAGTGGCGCCCACAGATCATCGCCGGCGAGGAGGTCATGGTGCGCGAGCGCGCGGGGACCTTCCTCTCGTCCCCGCGCGTCGATGGCGGCCAGATGTCGATGCTCGGCGGTGAATCAAACGAGCCGGAGCGGGCCGCCGGCTTACGCGCGTGGCTGAACGCGCGTCCGACGACCTTGACCGAGCCGCGACCGGGCAGCCCTGCTGCGCGGGTCACGATCGATCTGCAGCGCGCCATGGAGTTCGACGCCGACGAACGCCAACAACCGATGATGAAAGCCTTGGGACTCGACGCGCTGCGCCGGCTGGTGTTGACGATCAGCGCCGCCGGTCCACACCTGCAGATCGGCGCCGACGTCGAGATCAAAGGGGCGCCGCGGGGCATCGTGCGGGCGTTCATGCCGCCGAGCGCGGGGATCTCCGGGCTGGTCTCGCTGCTGCCAGACGCGACCTCCGTGACCAAAGTCGGCCGCTTCGACCCACGAGCACTGGTGAGCAGCCTGCTCGACCTCGCCGAGGCCGAATTGGGTTCCGCGCGAGAAGAGGCGGCTGACCGATTCGGCCTCGAGCTCGACGACGACCTATTCGCCCACGCGACGGACGAGCTGCTGGTCCTCGGTCAACCCCTGCGAGACTTTGACCGTGTCCGCGAGGCTACCTGGGGTCTGGCGTGGCGGCTCCGCGACGAAGCGAAGTTCCGCGCGGGCTTTCAAAAGGTCACAAAGCAGATCAAAGGGTTCTTGTCGCCGTCCGAGACCGTCGACGTCGACGGCGTCGAGCTGCGTCGCTACGGGAACCTGCTCAGATACGACGTTTGGATGGCGGTTGGTAACGGACTCTGGGTGCTGACCGCGGGCCGCGACGCCGAGGAAGAAGCCACGGCGCTGCTGCGAAAGGCCGCCAGTAGACAGTGGTCAACCGTCACGACGCCGCCGCGAGGCTTCGACGACCTCGCGCGCTATCTGCCGGCCGGATGCAACGGGGTCGCGCGCGCCGACCTCGCCGGCATCGCGGACATGCCGATCGACTGGTGGCTCGAGGCCGTACCGGATCTGCTGCCACGCGACCTGCGTCCGCAGGTCGACGAAGACCTCGCCGAGGATCAGCGCGAGATCGTTCGCGCGATGTTAATCGCGAACCGCCTCTCCGTGCTGCGCACGGCGACGGGCACGTCGGACGGCACGTGGCGCTGGCGGATGTTTTGGTGATCAGCGCGGCGTTGACGGCGTCAGCCAGTCCTGCAGCACGCCAGTATCGACGCTGTAGAAGAACTCAAGGATCGCTCGAGAAGCAGGCCACGGGTAGTTCGGCGCTGCTGTGACGCTGCCCCCAACATGCGCTCCGGGCCACGCGTGACCGCCTCCCTCAAGACGGACGACCCAGATAGGAGAGGCCTCGCCGCCCCCCTTCTTCTTGGCGAACTTCTCGACCGAGACCCCGTCACGGGTCGCAGTGCTAGCATAAGCCAAGAGGTCGTTTCTCCCGACGTAGTAGTCCACGGCGGCCTCTAGGGCGGCGTCGACCCTGGCCTTGCGGCCGCGCTTGACCGCGCTCTCACCGCCGTCGATCCGCACGTCCGCGTCGTCGGTGCCGTGGACCATCAACACGGCCAGCGGGATGTTCGACTGGGCCTCGGTGTAGTTCATGGCCGCGGCGACAGGCGCGATACCTCGGAACACGTCCGCTGCCTCACGCGCCAACCGGTGACACATCATGCCGCCGTTGCCATGCCCGGTGACGAATACGCGGTCGACGTCGATCGCGACCTTGGTCTGGATGTCGGCGATGACCGCCTTGCAGAACCCGACGTCGTCGATGTCCTTGCGCGCCGCGTAGACGTCGCTACCGCCGCAGTTCCACGTCAGCCCTTTGCGCGGCACGACGCCGCTACCGTCCGGGAACGCCACCACGAAGCCGCGGTCTACGCCGAGTCGGTCCAGGCCGGTCACGGCGCGCGCTTGCTCGCCGCAGCTGTTCTCGCCGTGAAGCACGATCAGCACAGGCAAGCCGTTGTAGCTCTCGTCGTGAGGCGGAACGTGAAGCCGGTATCTCCGACTGCGACCGTCGTGACGAAGCTTCACCACCTCGGTCGTACCTGTGACCTCGGGCGACGTGATGACCGCGGTGACGGCCTTCCTGATCCGGGAGAGCTGCCTGCCCACCACCGAGCCTTTGGCCTCGACGGCGAAGACACAGCCGTAGCTGCGATCTGCCGAGATCCACGGCGTGAAGCCACGGTCGCCCGGATGGCTGAAGCGGATCACAGCTTCACCCTTCGACTCGATCCAGGTCCCGAGCCCGTAGCGAACGTCGGCCTGCATGCCCGACGGCGCGCGGACGTCGACGCTGGGCTGGACTTGGTCTCGCAAGATCTCATCGATGCATTGCTTGCTGAGGATCTGCAAACCGTGCCAACGTCCGTCAGCGAGCATCATGCGGACGAAGCGCGTGTAATCGTTCAACGTCGACACGGCGCCGCCGCCGACCCAAGGGAGCTCTGCCTCGCCCGGCTCCGTCGCGAGCGGCTGGACGCCGCCGAAGTGAGTGTCTCGCATGCCGAGTCGATCGCCGATGCGCGAACGAAACAGCTCATGCCAGCTCTGACCCGACGCTCGCACAGCGGCGAGCGCTGCCACCTGAAAGCCGACCCCTCCGTCCAGGAAAGCGTCGCCAGGCAGCGTGCGGACTGACGCGTCGGCGACCTCTTCGGCGAAGCGGTCCATGTCCCACCCCGCCATCCAGGTGTTCATCTCAGCAGGCAGGCCGCTCGTGCACGTCATGCACTGGCGCAGCGTCACCCGGCTCATGTCGTCACGTTGAAGCTCTTCGACGTAGCGAGAGACGGGCTGGTGCAGTTCAAGGACGCCGTCGTCGACGAGCGTCATGATCGTCGCGACGGCAAGCCACCTGCTAGCAGACGCGATCGGCACGATCTGATCGGCCTGAAAGGACCCGTGCAGGCTCCGGTGCAGCTCGCGGCTGCTCCGCACGACCGTCAGGCCTGCGCCGTCGGCCCTGACCTTCTTAAAGACCTTGTCTGCGGCGTCTCTGACACCACTCAGCTCGGTGGATTGGGCGAGCGCTGAAGAGGCCGCCGCGACGGCCAGGGAACAGACGATCAGGAGTTTGCGCATGTCTTCGCGTTATCGGCACGACAGCGGCTCCGGTCGCAGCATATCGACCACGCCACAGAAGCAACGGAGGCGGCGGCCCGGGCGCCCGACCCTGGCGCGCCCACGCCATCGCCGGGACGGCGACGCCGGGTCCCCCTGCCGACGTCGTGGCGCATAAGCTGGCGCAGGGGGTCCCGCGCGTTGTCGCGGCCCGCCTGCGAGCAGTTGCAACGAGTCGACCTCGCTCGTTAGCCTGCAGTGATGGAAGCTACGAACCCCCAGCGCGCTGGATTCGCGCTCCCAGTAGGCGCGCTCCTCGGCGCCGCTGCTGTCCTGCTGGGGGCGTTCGGCGCCCACGAGATGAAGAAGGTCTACGACGCGACCGCGCTGAAGACCTTTGAGACCGGCGTTCGCTACCAGATGTATCACGCGCTGGCGCTGATCCTATGCGGCGCGCTGCGGGCCCTGGGCTGGCGGACGAGCGCCGCGGCGTGGCTGTTCGTCGTCGGAATCGCGCTGTTCAGCGGATCCCTCTATGGGCTAGCGCTCGCCGACCTGAAGTGGCTCGGCCCCGTGACGCCGATCGGCGGCCTCGCGTTCTTTGCCGGGTGGCTGCTGCTCGCGTTTGCCCCTCGGAAACCCGCGTGACCATGTCCTAGAGTGACCACATGAACATCACGATCGAATACTGCGTCATCTGAAACTACCTGCCCGTGGCGACCAGTCTGGCCGCCGCTATCGAAGCTGCCCACCCAAACGCGTCGGTTGATAAGCAGCCCGGCGGCAAAGGTGACTTCATCGTGAAAGCCGAAGGTCGCGAGCTGTGGAACAAGCGGGCGCACCCCGAGGAGCGCTTCCCCGAGGACGAAGAGATCCTCGCGCTGCTGGCCGAAGACGCCTGATCGCGAAGCCTGCGTCGCAAGATCCGTCTGCCTACCGCGGCGCCGAGGACGACCGCGGTCTCGCAGCCGCGCACGAACACTGAGCCGTCAGGGTCGGCAGGTGTCTCCTTTGACGAGTAGTGCGGGCAGCGCCGAACTCTGCAACGGATGGTGGTCCGCGCGACCGGGCACCCTTCGCAAGGCCACTGCTGACAGAACCAGCGCAGCGCCGATCCCCCGCTGGGTCACTACATGGGACCGGCGTTGTGCCGGCCAATGGAGATTCTTGCGTATGACCCTCTCAGCCACCTCCCCCCGCGCCCGCGCCTCGCTGCGTCGACTCACGGCGCCTCACGCGATCGACTTCAGCGCCCGCCTCTTGCAGCGCAGCACCGACGGCGTCCTGACCTTTCGCGCGTTCATCCACACCGCGCGAGAACTCGTTCGCGAACAGCCCGATCGTTGCGCGACCTATCTCGCCGCGCTGATCGCTCTCGAAATGGGAGCTACGGACGAGGAGGCTCCGCGCGAGCCGCGGCCACCGTCACGCAACTGAGCGCGACTACGCGATCAACTCGCGGATCGGCTTCACCGGCTCGACGCCGACGAGTTTCTGATCCAGGCCGGCGTGGAAGAACGACAGCCGGTTCGGATCGAGCCCCATCTGGTGAAGGATCGTGGCGTGCAGCTCCTTGACGTGCAAGGGACGCTCGACCGCGGCGTTGCCGAGTTCGTCTGTCTTGCCCAGCGCGACGCCCTTCTTGATGCCGCCGCCAGCCATCCACATGGTGAAGCCAGCGGAGTTGTGATCGCGACCGGTACCCTGCGCATACTCCGCAGTCGGCTGCCGGCCAAACTCACCACCCCAGACGACGATGGTCTCGTCAAGCAGTCCGCGCTGCTTGAGGTCGGCGAGCAAGGCTGCGATCGGCTTGTCGGTCGCTCCAGCGTGCTTGCTGTGGTTGTGTTCTAGGTCGCCGTGGGCGTCCCAGTTGTGGTCGTTGTGGTTGCCGCCGCTGTAAACCTGGACGAACCGCACGCCGCGCTCGACCATGCGCCGCGCGAGCAGGCACTTGCGACCGAAGTCTTCGGTTCGCGGGTCGTCGAGCCCGTAGAGAGTCTTGGTCGACGCGGATTCATTGGCGATGTCGATCGCCTCGGGCGCATGGCTCTGCATCCGGTAGGCGAGCTCGTAGCTCTGGATGCGCGCCGCGAGCGTCGTGTCTTCGCTACGATGCGAGAGGTGCGCTTCGTTTTGCTCGCGCAGCGCGTCGAGGATGCGGCGCTGCTCGCGGTCGCTCATGCCGTTGGGGACATCTAGATCGAGGATCGGCTCACCGGTCGGACGCAGCACCGTGCCCTGATAGACCGCTGGCATGTATCCAGAGTGCCAGTTCTTGGCGCCCGAGATCGGGCCGCCTGTCTTGTCGAGCATCACGACGAACCCGGGCAGGTTCTGGTTCTCTGTACCGAGGCCGTAGTTAACCCAACTGCCCAGGCACGGCGCACCCGACAAAATCCGCCCCGAGTTCATCATCAGCATCGCGGAGCCATGCAGCGGGGAGTCGGCATACATGCTGTGGATGAACGCCATGTCGTCGACGTAGCGCCCCACGTGCGGAAAGAGATCGCTGATCCACCGGCCGCTCTCGCCGTATTGACTGAACTTCCACTTGGGCCCCACGACGCGTCCCTTGCTCTTGCTGCCGCCGCGCCCCTTCGTCTGGATGTCGATGGTCTTGCCATCTAGCGGGTAGAGCTTGGGCTTGTAGTCAAACGTGTCGACATGGCTCGGCCCGCCATACATGAACAGGAAGATGCACGCCTTCGCCTTGGGAGCGTGGTGCGGCGGCTTGGGCGCCAACGGTCCTGCGTTCGGGTCGTCGCTCGGCCGCGACCCCGAGAAGAAACCGTCTCGCGACAACATGTCGACGAGGCCGAGGCTCGTAAAGCCGCCGCCGGCCTGCCAAAGGAACTCGCGGCGCGTGCGGCCGCAGAACATGTTGCGCGGGTTCATGGCTGGGCTCAGTCGAGGAAGATAAATTCGTTGCAGTTCAACAATACGAGGCAACACCGCTGCAGCGCCTGCTTCTCGCTTCGTCCAAAATCCGCCTGCAGATCCGCTGCGAGCTTAACCAAGCGAGCGACGTCGTCGCGCCGGGCAGGCCGCTGGCTAACCAGCTCGAGGCCGCGGGCGAGCTGCGCTCGCAGGCCCTTCGTGTCACGCCGCAAGCGCTGCGCAAACAGCTCGGCCTGGAGGTTAGCGAAGTCACCGTTGACCATCGACAGCGCCTGCGTCGGCTGCACCGTCGCGAAGCGCACCGGGCAACTGGAGTCGGTGTCTGCGCGGTCAAAAGACGCCAGCAGCGGCTCGGGAAGCGATCGCTTGACGTGCACGTAGATGCTGCGACGCGCGGCCTGCTCCGGGGACGAACGCCCCCACGCAGAGCCTGGCCGCGACGCCGTATCGAGCACCGCCTGCGGCAGCTGCGGGTAGATACTGGGCCCGCCGCGCTCGAGGTTGAGGGTCCCGTTGGCCGCGAGGATTGAGTCGCGGATCTCTTCTGCGGTGAGGCGGCGACGATCGAAGCGCCAGAACGCGTCGTTGAGCGGATCCTTGGCGAGGCCGCGCTCGTCCGCATCGGAAGACATCCGATACGTCGACGACGTCACGATCAGGCGGTGCATCGACTTCAAGCTCTGCTCTCTGTCGAGCACTTCGCACGCCAACCAATCCAGCAACTGAGGATGCGTCGGCCGGTCGCCCAAGCGCCCGAAATCGTTCGAAGAACGCACGATCCCGCGGCCGAAGTGGTGCTGCCAAACGCGGTTGGCGATCACACGCCAGGTCATGCGGTTGTCTTCCGTGGTGATCCATCGCGCCAGCGCGAGGCGCCGCCCGCTGCTCTGCCGGGTCGGAGCCGGAGCGAACAGCTTCGCCTCGCCGAGCATGCCCGGCACCCCGAGCGGCACCTGTGGACCCCGCGCGTGCACGTTCCCGCGCAGCCTCACGATAGGCTCGGGAGCGTCCCGGCCGTGCTCCCGCACGGCGAGCAGCTCGACGGTCTCGAACTCGGGCGCGCGCAACCTCGAGAGCTGCTTCAGCGCCGATGTGCCGTCGATCGCTGCGGCGGCGGCCACACCGCCAGGCAGCTCAAGCGCGAGCGCCGCGACCTCTGCCGCCGACAGCGCGCGGTCGTAGAACGTGATCTCGTCAAGGTCTCCGCGGAAACCTTCGCCGCCGGGCCGCGCTCGCCCGATGACGAGGTCTTCGGGTGTCCGCAGCGGACGCTTAGAGCCGACGGTCTCGCCGGCCATTTGACCGTCGACAAACAGCGCCAACTTGCCGCTTCGGCGGTCGCGCGTGAACGCGACGTGGTGCCACTCACCGTCGTTGTAGCCAGCTGCCGACGAGACGAACTTCTCCGGGCGCCCAGTGCCAGCGGCGATCACCCCCTCGGCGATCCACGAGACACCCCAGTCGTCGACGATGCCCGGGATCTCGCCGTCGACGAGCCCAGTGCCCGTGAACCAGCGCTTATCGCGCACGTTGCCACGGCCCGGCTGGTCACTGCGAACGAAGAAGGAGACCGAGAACGAGTCCTCTACGACCCGAGGGATCCGGCAGAAGTCGTCGCCGTCAAAGCGCAGCGCCTGCCCCTTGCGCCCTGGGACCTGGACGACCTGACCGAAGACCTTGCCGTCGTGCTCGCCCGATTCGTCGAGTAGGGCGGTCGCGCTGGCGACGTCGCCGTCGTAGCGGGCGACGACGCGGGGGGCGGCCCCTTCAGCGGCGCCCCCCTTGGCGGCCAAGCGCTCGTACGCAACGCGCATCAGCTCGTCGCGGCAACGCTTCGACTCGATCGCGAATGTCGCGGACGCAGCCTCAAACTTCTCGCGCGCCCCGTCTGCGGGGATCGTGCGCGACTGCTTGTTGTAGGGCGCGATGTTCTCGAAGTAGCCGAGGAAGGAGTGGTAGTCCTTCTGCGGGAGCGGGTCCTTCTTGTGGTCGTGGCAACGCGCGCAGCCCATCGAGATCGCGAGCGTCGCGCGCGCGGCCGTATCGGCGATGCCGTCCAGGACGTCGTAGCGGTGCTGCTGACGGTCGGTCGGCTCGTCGTCCCAGATGCCGAGCCGGTAAAACCCCGTGGCGACATGGTCGGCCACGGTCGCGTCAGGCAGTTCGTCGCCTGCGAGCTGCTTGGTGACGAAATCGCGATACGGCATGTCAGCGTTGAGCGCGTCGACGACCCAGTCGCGGTAACGCCAGACGAAAGGCTTCTTAGAGTCTCGCTCATAGCCGTCGGTCTCGGCGTAGCGCACGACGTCGAGCCAGTGCTGTGCCCACTTGACGCCGTGCTGAGGCGAGGCCAACAGCCGATCCACGACCTTCTCGTAAGCGTCGGGCGAGTCATCCGCGAGGAACGCGTCGATCTCGTCCTGGGTCGGCGGCAGGCCCGTGAGATCATAAGTCACGCGCCGCAAGATCGTGTGCCGATCTGCCTCGGGCGCTGGACGCATGCCGCGCTCTTCCAGACCTGCGAGCACGAACGCGTCGATCGGCGAGCGGACCCAAGACGCGTCCCGAACGGCCGGCGCTTCGGGCCGCTTCAGCGGTTGATACGCCCACCACTCGCCGCCAGATCGACGGGGCTCTTGCGCGCTCGCGACCGTAAGGGCCAACACAGGCAGCGCACAGATGAGACGGCGTGTCATCATGAGGTCACTAAACTACAGAACTACACGTGACCGTGACAAGGCGCCCGATGGCGAGGATCCATCAGGCCGTAACTTACTGCGCGAACACCCTATGAGCCGGTCGATCGAGTATGCGCCCTCCGGCTCCCCGCCGCGTCGGCGAGGCACGTCCGGAACTCTCGTCCAAAACGAATGGATGTCCGCCGCCGCGTGACGACCAACGGGCCTCGTTTGGGCTTGCCGGCCCGCTTTACGAGCGCGGCGCTACCTGGCGCTAGCGCCGCTCACTTCGCGACAAAGTTGACAAGCTTATTGGGCACGAAGATCTCTTTGACGACGCGCTTGCCTTCGAGCCACTTCGCCGCAGCTTCGCGCGCCTGCGCCAACGCGACGTCTTTGCCGCAGTTGTTCGGCAACGTGACGCGAGCGCGCACTTTTCCGAGGACCTGCACGGCGATCTCCACCTCGTCATCGACGAGCAGCGCCTCATCACAGGTCGGCCACGCGGCGTAGCTGAGCGCGCCGTCGGCGCCGAGACGCTCCCAAAGCTCCTCGGCGAGGTGCGGCGCGAACGGCTGCAAAAGCTGCACAAAACGCAACAGCTGGCCGCGCGACAGCTTGTCTACGCCCTTGGTCGCCTCGTTAACAAAGATCATCATCGCAGCGATCGCGGTGTTGAACGCCATGCGCTCGATATCGCCCGTGACCTTATGGATCGTGCGGTGTAGCTGCTTCTCTAGGCCGACGTCGTCGTCACGATCTCGGGTGAGCCACTCGTGGACGCGGCCCTTCTCGGCGAACTCCGGCACGCACAGCCGCCAGACGCGCTGCAGGAAGCGGTGCACCCCAGGCACATCCTTGGGGTTCCACGGCTTGCTGTCCGCGAGCGGCCCCATATACATCTCATACAGCCGCAGCGTGTCGGCGCCGAACTCGCCGACGACCTCGTCAGGGTTGACGACGTTGCCGTAGCGCTTCGACATCTTGGTGACCGTCTGCGTAAGCGGCTCTCCGGTCCCAGCGTGCACGACGTCGTCGCCGTCCTGCTTGGTGTCTGCGGCCGGCACCACCGCGCCGCGGGCGTCCTGATACGCGAACGCCTGGATCATGCCCTGGTTGTAGAGCTTGAAGAACGGCTCGACGACCGACACGTGGCCCGCGTCGTGCAGCACCTTGGTCCAGAAGCGCGAATAGAGCAGGTGACCGACCGCGTGCTCGGTGCCGCCGACGTAGAGGTCGACCGGCAACCAGTAGTCACTCGCCGCCTTGCTGCAGAACTCCTGGTCATTGGCGGGATCGCAGAAGCGCATGAAATACCAGCTCGACCCCGCAGCGCCTGGCATCGTGTTGATCTCTCGCTTGGCTGGCCGCCCCTTTGCGTCGGCGGTCTCGACCCAGTCCGCCGCGCGGATCAACGGCGACTCCGGCTGGCCGCCAGGCTTGAAGTCGTCCATCTCCGGCAGCGTCACGGGCAGCTGTTGGTCGGTGACGAGCGTCACGCCGTCCTCGGTGTGCAATACGGGGAAGGGCTCTCCCCAGTAACGCTGCCGGCTAAATAGCCAGTCACGGATCTTGTAGGTGGTCTTGGCCTCACCGCGACCAGCCGCCACCAACCAGTCGATGATCGCGCGCTTGCCTTCAGCCATCGACATGCCCTGCAGCGCGATCGCGCCGTCGTGCGTGCGGCAGCTGGCTGCGTAGGGCACCTCGTCGGTGCAGCACTCCTCGCCTGCCGCGACGCGCGCGTCACGCTCGGCGTCGCCTGTCTGCGGCGCGAAGATGCCCGGGATGTCGATGCTGAACTTCTGCGCGAACTCGAAGTCGCGCTCGTCGCCAGCCGGCACGGCCATGATCGCGCCGGTGCCATAGCTGACGATCACGTAGTCGGCGATCCAGATCGGCACGCGCCCCCTAGGGTCGTCGCCAGCGAACAGCGGGTTGCGCGCATAAGCGCCGGTAAAGACGCCGGTCTTATCCTTGGCGAGGTCGGTGCGCTCCAGCTCGCTCTTCGCTGCGGCCGCCTTCACGTAGGCGTCGACCGCGTCCTGCTGCGACGCCGTCGTCAGCGCGCTGACCAGCGGGTGTTCGGGCGCAAGCACCATGAACGACGCCCCGAACAAGGTGTCGGCGCGCGTCGTAAACACGCGCAAGCGTGTGTCGGCGTGGCCCTCGACGTCAAAGGCGATCTCTGCGCCCTCGCTCTTACCGATCCACTCGCGCTGCATCGTCTTCAGCGAATCGGACCAGTCGAGGCCGTCGAGGTATTGCAGGAGCCGCTCGGCGTATTCGGTGATCTTGAGCACCCACTGCCGCAGCGGCCGCCGCTCGCACGGGTGGTCGCCGCGCTCGCTGCGGCCGTTGATGACCTCGTCGTTCGCCAAGACCGTGCCCAGCGCTTCACACCACCACACCGGCGCGTTCGACTCATAAGCCAGTCCACGCTCGTATAGCTGCTTGAAGATCCACTGCGTCCACTTGAAGTAGCTGGGATCACAGGTGCCGAACTCGCGGTCCCAGTCGTAGCTGAATCCGAGCGTCTGCAGCTGACGGCGGAAGGTCTCGATGTTCGCCGCCGTCGTCTTCGACGGGTGCGTGTTCGTCTGGATCGCATACTGCTCGGCGGGCAAGCCGAAGGCGTCCCACCCCATCGGGTGCAGGACGTTGTGCCCAGTCGCCCGCTTGTAGCGTGAGACGATGTCGGTCGCGGTGTAGCCCTCGGGGTGTCCGACGTGCAGCCCCGCCGCGGACGGGTACGGGAACATGTCGAGCGCGTAGAACTTGGGCTGCTCTGGGTCGAAGCCGGCGTCGCCGGGGTTCTTGGCGCGGAACACCTTGTGCTCGCTCCAGTGCTGCTGCCACTTCGGCTCGATCGCCGCGGGGTCGTACGTCTGCTTCGGATCGGTCATGGCGCTTACGGGGCGAGCAGTATGCCGCTGGCGGACCAGCGACGCATCCGCAATCAGCGCGCAGGGCGCAATACGTGACGGCGGCGACCGCCTCCCCACCTCCATCCGCGCGGCGACTCGCAATCGGCGACGGCTGCCGCGACACTGCAGCGATGCGCTTCCCGAACGACACGGCCTTCCATATGAAGATGGCCGCACTGGTGATCGTCTCGCTGTTCGTCGAACATAACGCGCCGCGGTGGCTGCCGAACTGGTCCGCGCCCCAGATCGGGGTGATCACGTTCGTGCTCGGCCTCGCGTGGGTGACGCTGTTCGCGGCGCACCACGCCAACGCGACGCAAGAGCGCATCCGGGTCCTCGAGGACCGGCTAGAGCGCACCAACCAGCTCGCCGAGATGCTGGCTGACGAGACGCGACAGCGCCGCTCATTGCCTCCGATGTAGCGCGACCTCAGCGCGCGGCGCGCGCGAGCAGGAACTTCGCGAAGCGCTGCGCAGCGCCCTCACCGTGGATAACGAACAGCTCCGGCTCGATCAGCTCCACCTCCATCAACACCGGTCCGGCAGCCGCGGGGACGAGGTCGACGCGGGCGTAGTCGTAGGGCTCGGGCAACGTCCTTAACACCTCGCGGGCCACGTCGAGTTCCTCTTCGGTCGGCGTATATGGCGCTGTTGAGCCGCCGTGCTCAGCGTGGATCAGGATCGATCCAGGGGCCGCGCGCTTGATCGCCGCGTGCGAAAAGTCTGCACCGATGAACGTCAGCGACACCTCCCCCACAGTCCGGATCTCCGGCACCAGCGGCTGCAGCAAACCGTCGTATTGGAGCGCGTCAGCGGCAGTGTCGAGGCCTTGGGCGTCGGCGGCGCGCACGATCGAGAGCCCGCTGGCGCCGGCGCCGAACACCGGCTTGACGACCGCCTCGTCCAGCCCGAGCTCGAGCATCGCCGCGCGGATCGCGGCGGCGTCCGGCGCGACCTTCCGCGTCGGCGCTAGCGGCGCGCCGCGGGCGCCCAGGTCGAGCAGGTAGTCCTTGCACGCGTTCCAGCGCATCACCGACGGCGGGTTGGTCGTCTCGATATGCGCGCGCTCGAGCTGCTGCAGCCACGCCAAAAACTCGTGCGGCGTCTCCGCGTAGTCCCAGGTCGATCGCACGGCGACGAGATCGCACTCGGCGAACGGCTCGAACGGGCCGTTCCAGGGCAGCGGCCGCACCTCTGCGCCGAGGCGCCGCAGCTCCCGCGCGATCGGCGCGTCGTCGGGCTGGAGTTCGGGCTCCGCGCAGAAGGTCGCGAACGCGATGACCGGCACCGTCAGCTCCGGACGCCGCAGTAGCGCAGCACGAACGCTGGCGGCACGTTGCGCACCACCGGGCCGATGCGCTCGGACGTCTCGAAGCGGGCCTCCATCAACGACCGGAAACGGCGCGCTGCCTTCATGCCATACGCGTGCGCATACTGGAAGGTGCGGAAGTCGCACGCGCGGTCTTCGAGCGCCCATACTAGGCCTCCGACGACGTCGTCCTGGACCGCCTCGGGGAGGCTGGCGAAAGGCAGCCCGGATACGATCCGAGACGGCTTCGGCAACCCACGCTCCGCGAGGATCTGGCGCACGTCGCCGGCCGATCCACAGTGGAACGCCATCTCGGGGAAGCGCTTAGAGAGCAGCTTGCAAAACGACGACTGCAGCTCGATGCCGAGGTAGCGCGCGCCCCGCGGCAGCCGATCGCGAATCACCGACGTCACCGGTCCGGTGCCTGGGCCGTATTCGACGACGAGATCGCCCTCACCCAGATGCGAGAGGTCACCGACCAGCGAGCGCGAAAGATAGCGCGAGCTTGGCAGCACCGCCCCGACCGCCGTGGGGTTGCGGAGGAAGGTGCCGAAGAAGCCGAGGCCGTCACGCACAGACCGACCCGGAAGATCCGGTTCAGGCTCGGTCGAGGTTTGCGTGGAGGGGCTCAAGGTAGAAAGCCTGCCGCAACGGGGTCAGTCCGTCAACGCGTCGCCGACGACCGTGACCTTGCCGCTGCGGACGCGCGCGCAACACAGCAGCCGGCATGCAGCGTCGAGCCCCATACGCTCGACGGTGCCTCGCTCGTCTTCGTCGGGATCCTCCAAGGCGCCTTCTACGGCTTCGACGCGGTGCGCGTCCGTGCCACACATGCCGCGAGAGCAGCCCATCATTACGTCGACGTCGGCCATCTCTGCAGCGTCAAGCAGCGTCGTGCCAGGTTGCACGAACACAGTCCGGTCTGCTTCGACGAAGTGCACCTCCACGAGGTTCATGCTCCATGGGTTACGGGTGCAGGACCGCGGATCAAGCTCGGACTGGCGCCGAGGCCGACGAACCCCGAACATCGCGACACCATGCAGTTGGCGCTCCTCGACTGGGTCATTATCGGCGGCTACTTCGTCGTCGCACTCGGCGTCGGCCTCTACTTCAAGGCTCGCGCCGGCTCGAGCTTCGTCGAGTATTTTGCGTCGGGGCGTAGTCTGCCGTGGTGGATCGCGGGCACCTCCATGGTCGCGACCACCTTCGCCGCGGACACGCCTTTGGCCGTCACCGGCCTGATCGCTGAGAACGGCTTAGCTGGCAACTGGTTCTGGTGGGCGTTTGCGTTCGGCGGAATGCTGACCGTGTTCGTCTTCGCCAAGCTATGGCGCCGCGCCGAGGTCCTCACCGACGTCGAGCTGATCGAGCTCCGCTACGCGGGCAAGCCCGCGGCGTTCCTGCGCGGCTTCCGCGCCGTCTACGTCGCGGTAGTCGTCAACTCGTTCGTCATCGGTTGGGTCACCCAAGCGATGCTGACCGTCCTCCGAAACACCGTGCTGACCGATCTTCCTGAGGACAGCTGGTACGACGTCTGGCTGGTCTTCGGGATGCTCGGCATAACTGGCGTCTACAGCGTGCTGTCGGGCATGTGGGGCGTCGCGATCACCGACATGGTGCAGTTCGTACTCGCGATGATCGGCTGCACGATGCTCGCGTATGTCGCGGTAGAACACGTCGGCGGCATCGACGCGCTGCGAGAGAAGACCGCCGCCAACTTCGGCGGCACGCAGGTGTTCGACTTCGTGCCTGACTTCTCGGACGCGGCGGCCTGGATGCCAGCGGGCGTGTTCCTGGCGCTGGCGCTCGGGCAATGGTGGGCGACCTGGTATCCCGGCGCCGAGCCCGGGGGCGGCGGTTACATCGTGCAGCGCATGGCGTCGTGCAAAGACGAGCAGCACGCCTTCAAGGCGACCCTGTTCTTCAACCTCGCGCACTACTGCGTGCGGCCGTGGCCGTGGATCCTGGTCGCGTTTGCGGCGCTGGCGATGCACCCGGAGCTCCGCACCTGGGCGGTCGACGGGGACCCGACGACCGATCCAGGCGCGGGCTACCCGATGGTCATGTCGCTCGCACCCGTCGGGCTCGCAGGTCTGTTGATGGTGACCTTCCTCGCAGCCTACATGTCGACGATCAGCACCCAGATGAACTGGGGCGCCAGCTACATCGTCAACGACCTCTACCGACGCTTCGTCAAGCCCGACGCCGACGACAAACAGTTGGTGCGCATGTCGCGCGTCGCCTCTGGACTCGTGCTGCTACTGGGCGCGCTTTGCGCCGTCTGGATGCGCGCGATGTCGATCTCCGTCGCCGACGCGTGGGCGATTCTGGCGGCGTTGGGCGGCGGCCTCGGCTCGGTCTTCCTGCTGCGATGGTTCTGGTGGCGCGTGAACGCCTGGAGCGAGATCGCCGCGATGGTCGCCTCGATCGGGCTCTACTTCGCGGTGACCGGATGGCAAGCCGGCCTCGCCCCTGACGCGCGCATGGCTGGTCAGTACACCAGCTTGCTGGTCGCGACCGGTTCGTTGGCGGTGTGGCTGATCGTGACGTTCGTCACCGCGCCCGAGCGGGCCGAGGTCTTGATCGCGTTCTACCGCAAGGTGCGGCCCGACGGCCCTGGCTGGGCGCCGGTCGCGGCAGACGCGCCCGACGTACGTGCCGACGGCAACCTCGGCGTCAGCCTGCTCTGCGCCGTGCTCGGGACCGCCGCCATCTGGATGACGCTACCCGGCGTCGGCGCGCTCATCTTCGGCGAGTTCGCGAAGGGGGCCGGCCTGTTGGCGGCCGCGGCGAGCTGCCTCTACGCCGTGCTGCGGCTGTCCACGCGCGCGGCGAGCGCCTCTTGAGCTGCGGCGGCCGCGGTCAGAGGAACAGGCGGTGCTGCTTGAAGCGATCGCGGATGCCCGCGTCACCGTCGACGGTCCGAGGCCGGATCCCGCCGCAGATCTGGATCAGGCGCTCGGACAGGCCGCGCACGGCCTCCGAGGTCGGCGCCTCGGGGTCGGTGACCACGAGCGGGAGCTGGCCCAGACGATGCTGCATGACCGAGTCGTCGTCGGGGATCTCACCCAGATACGTGAGCTCGGCGCCGACGTTCTGGCTCGCGACCTCGCAGAGACGCTGGAAGGCCATCTCGCCGCGCCCCGGCGTGCTGACGCGGTTGACGACGATCAAAAAGCGGGCGTCGCGTTTGATCTGTCCGACGCTCTTGATGACGGCGTAGGCGTCGACCAGCGCCGCGATCTCAGGCTGGGTCACGAGCACGATCCAGTCGGCCCCGAGCATGGACAGCACTGTGGCTGGCGCGATGCCGGCGCCGAGGTCCAACAGCAGCGCGTCCTCCTGCTCCGCCAGGACCCCGAGCTCGCGGGCGAACGCGGTCAGGTCCTTGTCGCTAGGGTTGGCCATGCGACGGACGCCCGAGGCCCCCGGCAACAGGCGCGGCCCACACGGCGTCTTAAGCAGGACCTGCTCCACCGTGCACTGGCCCGCGAGCAGCTGCTGCAGCGTCAGCGTCGGCTTCACGCCCAGCAGCAGGTGGTCGCAGGCCAACCCAAAGTCGCAGTCAACCAGAACGGTCTTGCGCTCGGCGCGGTGCATCAACACCGCCAAAGAGGTCGCCAAGAACGACTTGCCGGTGCCGCCCTTGCCGCTTGCGATCGCGATCGACGTGGCCTCTTGACGCGGCGCCGGCGGCGTCCTCAGGCCATCCATCAGCCTGCCGAAGAGGCCGCGTCCCCGCGGACCGAGCGCGGAGCCAGAGCTGCGAGCTCCGGCTCGACCCGCTGGCCCCCGTCCGGCGCTGTTGTCGGCGCCTTGTCCGATACCGTTCGCGACCTGCCCGCCGGCAGCCTTTCCGTTGCCCGCTCTGTCCATGGTTGGAGCGACCCCCCCCAGGGTCGGACGCGCGTTACCTTGCGCGTAGCCGTAAGTCTCTCACAACAACCCGTTCAGAGCAGGCCATTTCCGACAGAACGGGGCTATTCGAGCAGCAACTCGCGGGCGTAGCGGATCGGGACGCCGAGGTTGTTCCCGTCGAAGCTGCGCTGGATAGCAAAGTTGACCGCGATGACCTCGCCCGCCCCGCCGAACACGGGCCCGCCGGAGCCGCCGCTGGTCGTGGCCGCGTCGTATGCGATCAGGTGGGCCTCGACGTTGCTGACGATCCCCTCCGTAATAATCGGCGCAATCCCCCCAGCAGAAGCAAGTTGCGTGATTGCTTCCGTCATATTCGCGGCCGATCTACGGAGCTCATCGAGCGTCTCGCTGCTCGCGCGGGCGAGCAGCGCCGCGAGACCCGTGGGATATCCGACGACGATCGCGCGCTGGTCGTCGCTCGGCGCATCGCCGACGCGCATGGGCAGCACCGGGATGCCGGCAGCCTGCTCCGCGGAGATCTTCAGCAACGCAACGTCCAAGTCGTCGCGTCGGCGCCGGATCGTGTCCTGCGCGACGTCCACCGGCATGTGACGCGGGAACGTCACCGTCAGCTCCGTAAAGACCGGCACGTAGCCCTCCTCAAGCAAGGCCTGGATCTTGCGCTCCTCGGTCCAGGGCAGCGCGACGTGGCGGTTGGTGACGATGTGCCCCTGCTCGCTGACGAGGAACCCCGAGCCCGTGTACTCGCTCTGCCACGGCGCGCCTTGCAGCGGCTGGAACCAACTTCCGTCCTGTTTTCGGAGCCGATAGATGCCGTGGATCATGCAGACCCCCTGTGACCACCGCTGTTGGATGTCGCGGACCACCGAGTGCGCCCTGGTCAACCGGTCGATCTGCGCTTGGTATTCGGCGCGCATCAAGGCGACCTCCTCACGCGTCACCTGGTCCGCGGTCATTCGCTGCTCGGCTTTCGACAGCTGGTGTCCGAACCACAGGTAGAGGAGGCCTGCGACCATGGCCACCAGGATCGGGAAGCCAATCTTGAGGCGGAGCGTCGCTTTGGTCAGCAAGTCGCTCGTGAGCGTCCGCGTCGCCGTCACCGTCCCGCTGTGACGCGCGACGGCGGCGGCGTCGGACAGCATCCTCCGGACTGGCTTGCAAACGGCTCCTGCCGGGACGTAGGTGCGAAAGCGCGCCATCGGACCGCCGGGACCAAACTCGACGAGGTCCTCGTCCCGCAGGATGATCTCCTCGATCTCATTACCGTTGACGAAGACTTGGCCTTCGACGCGGCGCAGGTGGAACCTGCACTCGTCCTGCTTCCAGGTGATCTCCGCGTGAGCCTCTGCGACCCGCTCATGCCGCAAGCAGACCTCACACCGCGCGTCGCTACCGACGCGCACGAGCGCCGGCGCATAGGTGATCGTCCGGCCCCGCATCGGCCCGGAAAGGTGCAGCAATTGCGCGCGCATACGAGCACCATAGACGGCGTGACGGACTCCGCCAATCCACACGTCTTGGTCGAAGTATGCGTCGAGTCCGTGGCCGGGGCGTACGCCGCCTTGGTCGGCGGCGCCGAGCGCATCGAGCTCTGCTCCAGCCTCACAGAAGGCGGGTTGACCCCCAGCGCCGGCCTCTGTGAAGCCGTCTGCGCCGCCGTAAAGGTGCCGGTCGTGGCGATGGTCCGGCCGCGCGCAGGTGACTTCCTCTACGACGGTACGGAGGTGGACGTCATGGCCCGCGACATCCAGGCGCTACGGGCCGCCGGCGCCGCCGGCATCGTCACCGGCGCGCTGACCTCGAGCGGCGACGTCGACCGGCGGCGTATGCAGGAATTCGTCGACCTCGCCGAGGACCTACCGGTGACGTTTCACCGCGCCTTCGACGTCTGCCGGGACGCGGATGAGGCCGTCGAGACGCTCTGCGCGCTGGGCGTCTCTCGCCTGCTGTCGTCGGGGCAACGACCCGCCGCGCCCGAGGGCAAACAGGTGCTGCGGGCCGCCGTCGAGCGCGCTGGCGACCGGCTCACCGTGATCGCCGGCGCCGGAGTCAACGAGGACAACGTCGTGCGCCTCGTCGAGTTCTCGGGCGTACGCGAGGTGCACATGTCGGCGGCTGGCCTGCGCAAGAGCCGCATGGCCTTCCGTCGAGAGGAAGTCTCCATGGGTGATCCGGACAAGGACGAATACCTCCTCTATACGACCGAGGAAACCGCCGTGGCGCGGGTCGTCTCGGCGCTGCGGAATCGCTGAGCCCCAGGTAACATCTCCGCATGAGCAAGGACTCCCACCCACTCCTCGACACCGTCGCCGCGATGCTCGGCGCGTCGCCTACGCCGTGGGATCGCGTCCTCGAAGAGGTCACCCGGCATTTCGACTGTCCAGTCGGCACGATCCACCTGCTGGACGCGACCGACGGCATGCTGCACCTAAAGGCGCAGCGAGGCCTGCCACCACCGGTGCTCGACAAGGTCCAGGTCATCCCGGTCGGCAAGGGCATGGCCGGCATCGCCGCCGAACGCAAGGAGCCCGTGCAGGTCTGCAACCTGCAGACCGACGACAGCGGCGTCGCGCGACCTGGCGCCAAGATGACGCAGATGGAGGGCTCGGTCGCTGTCCCGATTCTCAAGGAGGGCGAGGTTCGCGGCACGCTGGGCGTCGCCAAGCCGAGCGCCTACGACTTCTCCGAACAAGAGACCGACCTCTTGATGGCCGTCGGCGCCCTGCTCGCCTGATCTGAGCGCGCGATCGCGGTCACGAGGCGGCCTTGACAAGGACACTCTGACGGCTGAGACGGGCTTGGTGCGATCCGGTCCGCCGCTTCTGGTTGCGCTGTGGGTATCTTCGTGGTCCAGATGCCCCGACTGATCCCGACCTTGTTGTGCGCGATGGCGACGCTCGGCGCTTGCCGAGACGGCAGCGACCGCGGCTTGGACCCGTCCCTGGTCCACTCGGTCGCGCGCAGCGACCTGCAGGTGACGGTGACCGAGCGCGCCGAGATCCGCGCCGCTCAGGACACCTCCGTCAAGTCGCAGGTCGAGGGCCGAGCAACGCTGAAGTTCTTGATCGAGGAGGGCGTGCTCGTCGAGGAGGGCCAGCTGGTCGCTGAGCTCGACGCCAGCGAGATCGAGGGTAAGGCCGCAACCGAGGCGATCTCGGTGGCGCGCGCCGAAGCGGCCTACGACCAAGCGGTAAAGAACAACGAAATCGTCGAGGCCGAACTCCGCGCGCTGGAGAGCACCGCGAAGAGCCGGCTGGAGATCGCACAAATCCGTCGGGAGAAGTTCATCGGGAAGCCGCTGGCAGAGCCGCACAAGCTGGAAGCGATCGAAGGCACCAACGCCGCGATGCTGAAGAAGCTGAGCGACCTGATCATCGAGCAATACGCCGATGACGAGGCGCTGGCCGAGCGCTTCGGCGGCCT
This sequence comes from Planctomycetota bacterium, assembly GCA_002684655.1. Classification (GTDB taxonomy): domain Bacteria; phylum Planctomycetota; class UBA1135; order UBA1135; family UBA2386. Next base: position 37,316 of record NYVR01000018.1, read on the forward strand.
GAACACCGCCGTGCGGGCGATGCTCGGCTCCAAGCGCGAGATCGGCTTCGAGATGGGCGACATGGCCAATCAGATCTTGACCCAGATCGACGAGATCAACCTCTCTCGCGCCGAGTTCGAGCTCGCCGCAGAGACGCTGTTCCACAGCCGCAGCCTCAAGGCCAAGAACTTCATCACGCAGAACGAGCTCGAGCGCGACATCATCAGCCACAACCGACAGCGCTCGAAGGTCACGGTCGCCTGGAACAACCTGCAGATCCTGATCAACTACACGCTGCGCGAGCAGCTCATCACCCTCGACCAGGAGATCGAGAACGCCCAGCTCGGACTGAAGAGCCAGTACGCCAGCTCAGGGGCTCGACGCGTGCGCGAGACCGCGGAGCTCCGCGCCGCGCAGTCCGAGCTCGAGCTCGGGCGCGCGCAGCTCCAGAGGTACCGCCAGCAGGTCGCGAACGCCCGCTTCCTCGCGCCGACGCGCGGGCTGATCGTGCACGGCCGCTACGACTGGGACGAGCCCGTCTACGAGGGCATGAGCGTGCGCGAACGCCAGGAGCTCGTGATCATCCCCAACATCGAGCGGATGGTGGCGAGGCTGCGCGTCCACGAGGCGCAGATCGATCAGGT
>NYVR01000019.1 GCA_002684655.1 Planctomycetota bacterium
ACTTGAAGAACCCCCTTACTCATTCCCTCATCTCGACGGCCTCCCTGCTCGCGTTCGCGAGCGTCGTGGCTGCTCAAAACTCTCAGCCCACCGAACAGTCGGGCTCCAGCCTCAGCGACGTGCTTAAGAACGCTCGCTACGAGTTTGGTCGCGGCCTGACGTTCACGTCGGCTGACGGTGAGAGCATGGTGAACGTCAGTGGCCAGATCCAAGCCGGCTACGGCTGGTCTGAAGACAACGACGGCAACAGCGAAAACAGTGACTTCAGCTCCAACGCGCGCGTTCGCCTCGGCGGCTCCGTGTGGGATGGCAACGTCTCATACTTTGTCCAGATGAACCCCGCTGGCGGCGGCCAAGGCAACGGCGACCTCGTCGACGCCTGGGTCGGCATGCACGTCGCTGACGGCATCAACCTGCGGCTCGGCCAGCAAAAGATGCGCTCGGGTCTGTCCGCAGACACCAGCGCGAACGACACGGACTTCGAGACCGTCACGCGCTCGGGCGCCACGGATGAGTTCGCCAACCGTCGTGCTACCGGCGCGCTGCTGGAAGGCGCCGCCATGGAAGACCGCTTCAACTGGCACTTCGGCATCGCCAACTCGGCGACCGCCGGCTACGCCGCGTCGAACCCCCTGAAGGCCGCAGCTGGTGCAGCACTGGCGCCCAACGGCCAAGGCAACGACGACACCGACATGATGGTGACCGCTGGTGTCAGCCTCGGTAGCCACGCTGGCAACAGCGAGTCGTGGTCGGAAGGTGACCTCGCCCGCTCGGGTGACATGCAGTGGCTCACGGGCCTGACGATCACCAACGACAACGGCGCGGAGAACTACCAGACCATCAACGCTTACGGCGGCATCAAGGTCGGTAACGGCCTCGCTGGTCAGGTGGAATACTGGACCCGCGACGCGGACCTGGGTGACACCACCGACAGCGGTGGCTACGTCCAACTCTCCTACACGATGGAGAAGTCGGGCAACATGCAGCCTGGCTTCGTCGCTCGCTACACGACGGTCGACTGGGAGAGCCCGCTCGGCGGCGCCGACCTCGAGGGCACCGGCATGACGCTCGGCGTCAACGCTTACTACGCCGCGCACAACCTGAAGGCGCAGCTGCAGTACAGCACGCTTGAGCTCGAAGCAGCAGGCGCGACGACCGACGCGTCGTCGATCGACCTGCTCTTCACGGTCGTCTTCTAGTCCCTCTGGGATCCTAGAACCTTGCAGCGGGGCGGCCTTCGGGTCGCCCCGCTGCATGTACGGACCGCGGCGCGCGCTGAGGAGTCTCTGGAGGTCTGGGCGAGCGCGGCTGAGGGTCGCTCAGCTTCGCCGCCACTCGATCGACACGGGCTCGGTGACGAAGTCGTTGCCGACCGACTTGAAGACGCGGAAGCACGGCCTCGCGCCCGCCTCGTCACGCTCGAAGAGCAGCTGGACAACGTTGTCGAACCCGACCAGATAGGTCGACGGGTCGAACGAGGTCGCGGCGCTCGCGGAGGCGGGCACCATGTCCACAAACAGCGGCGTGACGCCTTCGTAGCGCAGCATGTCGAGGATCGCCGCGATCACGAAGCGCTGGTCTCGGATCAGCGGGAAGCGCTCGTGCAGGTTGTAGACGTTGTCGAACGCCATGCGCGTGACCGGCCGCGGCGCGCCGTCGGCGTGGCCACCCTGCACCAGGCGGATGAGGTCCCAGGTGAACTTGCCCGCCGAGATGAACTCGGGGTGCAGGTAGACCACCCGGAAGCCCTCGGCGAACTTGCCCTCCTCGCCTAAGCAGGCCGACAGCGCGGGCTCGCGCTGGCAGATGCGGCGGATGGCGTCGCGGTCCTCGCGCGTCGAGACGAACAGCGCGCGCTCGCCCGCCTCAACGGCGCACGCGAGGAAGCGCAAGGCGAGGTAGGTCGCGCGGGTGCCGGGCTCGCCGAGCAGGATGGTCGACGAACGGGCGGTCGGGCCGCTGCCCTCAAGGAACGCCCGCTGCAGGTCGGGGTGGCCGAGGTCGATCGGCGCGTCGCCGCGCGGCGGCACGGAGAACTGCGCCTCGTCCCGGGCCATCGACAGCTGCGCGGCGACCGAGGGGTAGATGTGGATGCCTGGGCCGCGCTCGTTGCGCGCGCCGAGGTAGACGTCTCGCGTGATGCCGCGCCCCGCGATCGAGAAGTGGTGCACGCCTCGGTAGTAGTACTGGTGGCGCGCTTTGCGGATCTCGATCGCCCGTACCATGAAGTTGGTCGCCTCCTCGCGGAACGCCAGGTGCAGCATCAGGTCGGTCGAGAACTCCTCAGCCGAAGGCAAGCGCAGGTCGCGGGGGTGCGCCTCCTCCATCACGAAGACGCCGTGGATCTTCTCGTCGAGCAGCCGCCGGCGCGTCTCCAGGAGCATCGCGCGCTTCTCAAAATACTCCAGGTCGGTCAGCAGCAGGCCGACGTTGTCGATCACGACCATGCGCACGGGCGCGACGCGTCGGTGGTTCTCGATCTCGGCCAGGATCCACTCGATGTCGACGGTCGCGCCGCGGGAGCTATTTGAGGTCAGCGCCGCGGGGTTCGCCTGCGTCAGCACCATAGTCGGCGCGTCTGCGTCGTCGGGCCCGGCGCGCAGCACCAGCTTGTTCGGCACCTCGCGCGGCTCGGCGCGCACCTCGACGCCGCTCTGGAACCAGTCAAAGTCGAAGGCGAGCTTCTTCTCGATGCTGTCGGGCGTGTGTTCGACGGAGTAGTAGAGGTAGGTGCCCGCCTCGCCGCTCAGCCACGCGCGCACGACCATCTCCAGCGCCAGCATGGTCTTGCCGGTGCCGGGGCCGCCGGCGATGCAGGCAAACGCGGCGGCGTCGTCGGGGTAGCGGATCCCGCCGCCCAGGATGCCGTCGAGGCCGTCGATGCCGGTCTGCAGGGTCGCGAAACTCACGCGCCCCAGGGTAGGGCGCGGCGTTCGAGGATGGAACGGCGGCGGCTTGTTCGCGAAGATGCACGCGTGCTCGACGAACCCAACGACTTCTGTCGCCTCTGGCTGCTGCGACACCCCGAGCTTGAGAGCTCGCACTCCGAGCTAGCGGTAGGGGCGGGCCCGGCGGACCTGAGCCGCCGCGGCCGCGCCCAGGTCCTTCGCTGGCTGGAGGTGTTCCAGGAGCGCGAGGTCGCCATGGTGGCCTGCGGCCCTCAGCCCCAGAGCCACGACCCCGCCAAGGGCCTCGCGGAGCACAAGCAGCTCGAGGTGCAGGTCGACGCGCGGCTTCGGGACCAGGAGATGGGGCAGTGGCAGGGCCGCTCGTGGGCGGAGATCATGCGCGACCAGGAAGGCGCCGTGCGCACGTTCTTCAGCGAGTTCGGCGAGTCGGCGCCTCCTGGCGGCGAGACGCTCGGCCAGGCCGTGGAGCGCATGCTGCAGTGGTGGACCGAGGTCATGCCAAAGGCCGCGGGCCAGGAGGTCGTCGTGGTCGGGCCTGGCTCGCTGCTGACCGGGTTCGCCGCCGCGATGCTCGGCATGCGGCTGTCGCGCTGCCTCTCGCTGAACCTGCCTTACGGCGGCATCGCGGCGCTCGACGCCTTCCAGAACGGGGTGCGTATCGCGACCTGGAACGGCGACGCGCTGCAGGACTGAGCCGCGGCGGCGTCTGGTCAAATCGTAGCAGGCGCGGAGAGTTGTGGGGCGCGGACTCGCGTCTCGGCGTCTCTTCCGGTTCCATAGCGAGGGACCGCTGCGCCCCGGCTCCGTCGCCGGCTCCACGCGCAGGGGGTTGCCCTCTCTCTCGTCGAACGGAGCCCTCACGTGACCGACCCTTCGTCCATCCAGCCGCTGAGCGAGCGCGAGAAGCGCCTGCTTTTCTGGGCCAGTTTTCTCTCCCTCACAGCGGCCGGTGTCGGCTTCGCGTTCCGCGTCGCCAAGGGCGGCGAATACGGCGACGCGTTCGGCCTGACGCAGACGCAGATCGGGCAGGTCTTCGGCGCGTCGCTGTGGCCGATCGCGGTGACGATGATCCTGTTCAGCCTCGTGGTGGACCGGACCGGCTACAAGCTGCCGATGTTCGGCGCCTTTGCGCTGCAGGCGATCTCCGGCGTCGGCACCGCGTTCGCGAGCAGCTACGAGATGCTCTACTTCTCGGCGCTGTGCGCGGGCCTGGGCCACGGCATCGTCGAGGCGGTGATCAACCCGGTCTGCGCCGCGGTCTATCCCAAAGAGAAGACCAAGTGGCTGGCGATCCTGCACGCCTCGTGGCCGGCAGGCCTCGTGCTCGGGACGTTGATGATCCTCGGCGGCGACGCGGCGTTTGGTCCGCTCAACTGGAGTACGCACGCGCTGTGGATCCTGGTTCCGGCCGTACCCTACGTGCTAATGTTTTTGCCGTGCCGCTTCCCGGTGGACGAGCGCGTCCAGGCGGGCGTGCCGTTCCAGGAGATGCTGCGCCAGGTCGGCTTCCTGACGGCGTTCCTCGCCAGCGGCCTGATGGTCTACGAGATCGGCAACCAGGTCTTCACGCTGAGCGGGTCCACGCCGCCTGAGGCGTGGTTCACCTACAGCGTCGTCGCGGGCCTCGTCATCGGCGGGGCGTTCGGCGCGGCGGTGAAGAGCCTCGGCCAGCCGCTGTTCTTCCTGATGTGTCTGTTGATGATCCCGCTCGCGACGACCGAATTGGGCACGGACGCGTGGATCCAGGGGCTGATGGCGCCGGTGCTCACCGGCTATGAGCTCAACCCGGCAATGGCGCTGGTGTTCTCGGCGTCGATCATGCTCGTGCTGCGCATGTTCGCCGGCAGCATCCTCAAGGTCGCCAGCCCGCCAGCCATGCTGTGCTTCAGCGGGGTGCTGTCCGCGGTCGGCCTGATGTGGCTCTCGACGACCGCCGGCGTCGCGGTCTTCATCGCGTTCGCGCTCTACGCGTGCGGCCAGGCCTACTACTGGCCTTGCGTGCTTGGGTTCACCTCCGAGCGGTATCCGCAGGGTGGCGCGCTGACGCTCAACACGGTCTCGGCCGTCGGCCTCTTGTCCGTCGGGATCATCGGCACGCCGATCCTTGGCTCGGCGTTCGACCAGTCCATCCAGGAGACGGTCGTGAAGGAGGCGCCGGCGCTCGCAAAGGCGGCCTCCGAGACGAAGGACGTCCTCTGGATGTCCTTCGAGACGATCGTCCCGGAGAAGGCGGCTGCGCACCTCGGCTCACTTGCCGAGGCCGACAAGGCCAAGCAGACCGCGGTCTACGACGACAGTAAGGTGCAGGCCGGTCGTGACGGACTGATGTTCGCCGCGCGCTTTCCGATCGTGCTGTTCCTCGCGTTCGGCGCGATCGCGCTCTACTTCCGCTCGCGCGGCGGCTACAAGCCGGTCGAACTCGCGGGCGGCGGCGGTGGCCACTAGGCGCCGGCCGTGGCCTGTCGCGGCGACCTAGTCGTCGCTCTTCGAGGTGTCGCTGCTGCTCGGCGCGGCGTCGCTCTTGGAGTCCGAGGACTTCGGCTCAGAAGCTTCGGAGTCCTTCTTGGCGTCGCTGGCGTAGCCGCCGCCTCGATAGTCGGTCTCGTAGAAGCCTGAGCCCTTAAAGATCACGCCCGCGCCCGTGCCGATCAGGCGCTGGAGCTGGTTCTTTTTGCACTTGGGGCACTTCTTCAGCGGGTCCGAGCTCATGCTCTGGAACTCTTCGAAGCGGTAGCCGCAGGCCTTGCAGGCGTAGTCGTAGGTGGGCACAGCGCTAGTCCTGCTTGGCGTCGTCGCCCTCGCCAGGGCTGTCGCTGGCCTGCGGGCCTGCGACGATCACCTTGCTGTGTCGCACGACGTGCTCGCCGAGCATGTAGCCCGTCTGCATCACGCGAAGGATCTGGTTCTCGGGGACCTCGGCGTTCGGCTCTTTGCCGAGCGCCTCGTGGCGCGCCGGGTCGAACGCTTGCCCTTCGGCGGCGATCTCTTTGAGGCCGTGTCGCTCTAGCGCGCCGCTGAACATGGTGCGCACCATGCGCACGCCCTCGACCAGCGCGGCGACGTCGCCGGCTTCGCCAGCGGCCGAGCCATCGGCTGCCGCGCCGTCATACGACTGCAGCGCGAGGCCGAACGTGTCGAGCACAGGCAACAGCTCCTGCGTGATCGCCTCGAGGGTGCGGCGGCGGCCGTCTTCGAGCTCTTGGCGCTGACGGCGCAGGATGTTTTGCGTGTCAGCCATCGCCCGTTGCAGCTTCTGCTCGAGCTGGTCGCGCTCTTCGCGCAGCTTGCTCAGCTCATCCTGCTCGGGCTCCGTGGTGGCCTCGGTCGATTCGTTGCCGGCTTCGGCCTCGGGCGTGTCCACGACCTCTGCGTCGAGGTCCTTCGGATCATCGGTCGGTTCGTTCACTTCGGGCTCCTGCGCGCTCACGAGAAGATGTCCTTCACCTTCTCAAAGATGGTCTTCTTCTGGTCTTTCTTGGGCTTCTTGCCGTTCTCGAGCTCGTCGAACTTGTCGAGCAGCTCGCGCTGTTCGGTGGTGATCTTGCCCGGCACGTCCACCTGGATCTGGACCACCAGGTTGCCGCGGCCGTAGCCGTCGGGGCGGGGCAGGCCGTGGCTGCGGACGCGGAGCCGCTCGCCTGGCTGCGTGCCGGCGGGGATCTTCATCCGCACCTCCTCCCCGGTGATGGTGGGGATCTCGACCTCGTCTCCCATGACCGCTTGGCGGAAGGAGATCCGAGTCTGCATCAGCAGGTCGTCGCCGTAGCGCGTGAACACGGCGTGCTCACGCACGTGGAGCACGACGATCAGGTCGCCAGGCGGCGCGCCGCCTTCGCCGGGCTCGCCCTGCCCTGGGATGCGTTCGGCGTGGCCGTCCTCAATGCCTGCCGGGATCGTGATGTTGACCGGCGACGTCTTCGGCACGGCGCCGCGGCCCTTGCACTTCGTGCAGGGGCTCTCGATGGTCTCGCCCTGGCCGCCGCAGGCTGGGCACGTCTGTCGGACCTGGAAGAAGCCCTGCGAGCGCACCACCTGTCCGTGACCTTGGCAGGTCTGGCAGACTTTCTTCTTGGTGCCCTGCTTGGCGCCGCTGCCGCCGCAGGCGCCGCACGCTTCCGAGCGCTTGAGCTCGATGGTCTTCTTGGCGCCGGTGGCGACCTCTTCGAGCGTCAGCTCGAGGTCGACCTTGAGGCTCGCGCCGCGGCGCCCGCGGCCGCGCCGCCCGCCGCCGCCGAACAGCTGGTCGAAGAAGCCGCCGCCGCCGCCGCCCCCGAACATGTCGCCGAACGCCGAGAAGATGTCTTCGGCTGACGCGAAGCCGGGGCCGCCGCCGCCTGCGCCGTCGACGCCTGCGTGGCCGAACTGGTCGTAACGCTGCTTCTTCTGCGGGTCGCTGAGGACCGCGTAGGCCTCTGCGGCCTCCTTGAAGCGCCGCTCCGCGGCTTCGTCACCAGGGTTCTTGTCCGGGTGGTTGGCGATCGCCTGCTTGCGATACGCCTTCTTGATCGCGTCGTCGTCGGCCGATCGGTCGACGCCGAGGATCTCGTAGTAGTCGCGCTTGGAACTCATTCGGCGTCGAGCAGGCGATGCGGGCGATCAGGCGTTCGCCCCGCGGCGGGCGCCGCAGGGCGGGGCGTTCGGGCAGCCTAGCTGGTGCTGCCGTCGATCGCCGCCTTGTCGTCCTCGATGCTGGTGACCATTGTGTTGGTCGTGAGCATCAGGCCCGAGATGCTGGCGGCGTTTTGCAGCGCCGAACGCACGACCTTGCACGGGTCGACGACGCCGGCCTTGAACATGTCGGTCCACGCGCCGGTCAGGGCGTTGAAGCCCTCATTGGGCTTCTTGTCCTGCGCCTCGTCGACGACGACCGAGCCGTCTTCGCCGGCGTTCTCGGCGATCTGACGCATCGGCGCCTCACAGGCGCGCTTGACGATCTCGACGCCGAACTGCTGGTCGCCCTTGGCCTTGAGGCCGTCGAGCGCCGCGCTCGCGCGCAGCAGGGCGGTGCCGCCGCCGGCGACGATGCCCTCTTCAACCGCCGCGCGCGTGGCGTTGAGCGCGTCCTCGATGCGCTGCTTCTTCTGCTTCATGTCGGCCTCGGTCATCGCGCCGGCGCGGATGATCGCGACGCCGCCGGTCAGCTTGGCCAGCCGCTCCTGGAGCTTCTCGCGGTCGTAGTCCGAGGTGGTCTTTTCGACCTGCGTGCGGATGCTGTCAGCGCGGGCGTTGATCTCTTTCTTCTTGCCAGCGCCGCCGATGATCGTGGTCGCGTCCTTGCTGACGCGGATCTTCGCCGCCGAGCCGAGGTGCTCTACGGCGACGTTCTCGAGCTGAAGGCCGAGGTCCTCGCTGATGCATTGACCGCCGGTCAGCGCCGCGAGGTCCTCGAGCATCGCCTTACGGCGATCGCCGAAGCCCGGCGCCTTGACGGCGCACACGTTAAGCACGCCCTTGAGGCGGTTCACCACCAGCGCTGCGAGCGCCTCGGACTCGACGTCCTCGGCGATCATGACCAGCGGCTTGCCGGTGCGGGAGACGGCCTCGAGCAGCGGGATGAGCTCGCGGACGTTGGAGATCTTCTTCTCGTGGACGAGCACGAGGGCGTCCTCGAACGAGGCCTCCATCGTCTTCGGGTCCGTGATGAAGTAGGGCGAGATGTAGCCCTTGTCGAACTGCATGCCGTCGACGTGCTCNANCTCGGTNGTGAAGCTCTTGCCCTCTTCNACNGTGACGACGCCTTCGGCNCCNACCAGCGTCATNGCCTCNGCGAGCATCTCNCCGATCTCNNCGTCGTTGTTCGCCGAGATGGCGCCGACCTGNGCGATCTGCTCCTTCTTCTTGTTGTCGACCTTCTTGGCCATGGCAGCGAGCTGGTCGCACACCTTCCCGACGGCCAGGTCGATGCCTGCGCGCAGGCTGTTCGGGTCGACGCCCGAAGTCAGGTAGCGCTGGCCGATGGTCAGGATCGCCTCAGCTAGGACCGTCGCCGTCGTGGTGCCGTCGCCCGCCACGTCGTTGGTCTTGCTGGCGACCTCGCGCACGAGCTTGGCGCCCATGTTCTCGAAGGGGTCCTCGAGCTCGACCTCCTTGGCCACGGTGACGCCGTCCTTGGTGACCTGCGGCCCGCCGAAGGACTTCTCGATGATGACGTTCTTGCCTGCGGGGCCCAGGGTGACCTTGACCGCCTTGGCGAGCTTCTCGACGCCTGCGACGGCCTTACGGCGCGCGACGTCGTCATACATGATTTGCTTGGCCATCTTGGATCAGCCCTCCACCTTGGCGAGGATTTCGGACTCGCGGAGGATCTTGAGGTCCTCGCCGTCCACCTGGACATCGCTGCCGGCGTACTTGCCGAACAGCACTACGTCGCCCTTCTTGACGTCAAGCTTCATGCGCTCGCCGTTCTTGCCGAGCCGGCCTTCGCCGACCGCGGTCACCTTGCCGCGCTGCGGCTTTTCTTGGGCACTGTCGGGCAGCAGAATGCCGCCGGCTGTCTTCTCTTCTGCGTCGAGCACTTTCAGCACGACGCGGTCATCGAGGGGTCGCAGGGAAGCCATAGTTCGTTACTCCGATTGGTTGTGTATCTGTATGCGTGGGGGACTCGCGACTACATCTCGCCGGCTGCGCCGGCGGCGTCGTCGCTCTCCTTGGCGTCGGTGACGACGCAGTCGGTGGTCAGCAGCAGCGACGCGATCGAGACCGCGTTTTGGAGCGCAGAGCGGGTGACCTTCGTCGGGTCGACCACGCCCGCGTCGAGCATGTCGCCGTAGGCGTTCTTCAGGGCGTTGAAGCCGTGCGTCGCGCTCTTCTCGGAGAGCACGCGGCGGGCGACGACGGCGCCGTCGATGCCGGCGTTCTCGGCGATCGTGCGGACCGGCGTCTGCACGACCTTCTTCATCAGGTCGACGCCGAACTGGGCGTCGCCGTCGAGCTTGAGCTTGCTGAGCGCCTTCGCGGCCTTGAGCAGCGCCGTGCCGCCGCCGGGCAGGATGCCCTCAGCGATCGCTGCGCGGGTCGAGTGCATCGCGTCCTCGACGAGGTCCTTGCGCTCCTTCATCTCGGTCTCGGTGTGCGCGCCGACGCGGATCTCGGCGATGCCGCCGGTCAGCTTGGCGAGGCGCTCTTGGAGCTTCTCACGGTCGTAGTCCGAGGTGGTGTCCTCGATCTCGCGCTGGATCTGACCGGCGCGCGCCTTGATGGCCGCGGTGTTGGCCGAGCCCTTCTGCACGATCGTGGTGGTGTCGCCGTCGATCAGCACCTTGCTGGCCTTGCCGAGCTGGCGCAGCTGCACTTTTTCGAGGTCGAGGCCCAGGTCTTTGAAGATGGCCTCGCCGCCCGTCAGGATCGCGATGTCCTGCAGCATGGCCTTGCGGCGGTCGCCGTATCCCGGCGCCTTGACCGCGCAGACCTTCAGGACGCCGCGCAGCTTGTTGACGACCAGCGTCGCCAGCGCCTCACCTTCGATGTCCTCGGCGATGATCAGCAGCGGCTTGTTCGACTCCTTTAGCTGCTCAAGCAGCGGTAGCAGCGGCCGGATGCTGGTCAGCTTGTCTTCATGGACGAGCACCAGCGCGTCGCGAATGTCGACCGACATGTTCTCGTTGTCGGTGACGAAGTGCGGCGACAGGTAGCCGCGGTCGAACTGCATGCCCTCGACGATGTGCACCTCGGTCTCGAGGCCCTTGCCCTCCTCGACCGTGATGACGCCGTTCTCGCCGACCTTCTTCATGGCGTCGGCGAGGATCTTGCCGATCTCCGCGTCGTTGTTGGCGGAGATCGTCGCGACCTGCGCGATGGCCTTGTAATCGTTGGCTGGGACCGGCTTGGCGACCTTCTTCATCGCCTTCACCAGCTCATCGCAGGCGGCCTTGATGCCAGCGATCAGGTCGGCGTGGTTGGTGCCCGCGGTCA
>NYVR01000020.1 GCA_002684655.1 Planctomycetota bacterium
ATCCTCACGTACACCCTTTCTAGCTTGATCTGATTCTCACTCGAGATCCTCGACGATCTCGTTCCACCAACCCTACTTGTCAAAGAGCACGTCGACATCCAGCGTGAGCGCTGCGGCTCGAACGCGCGATGTCGTGTGCGGTCCTCCTCACGCTCCGCCAGCGACGTCATCGTCGCGACGTTGACACAGTGTAAGTGGTGGAGACGACGGGACTTGAACCCACAACTTCCTGCTTGCAAAGCAGGTGCTCTACCAATTGAGCTACGTCCCCGCCGCGCGGCGACACCGACAAGGTCTGGGTCGCCGAGAATTGGTTGGCCTAGGTGGATTCGAACCACCGACCTTACGCTTATCAGGCGTACGCTCTAACCAGCTGAGCTATAGGCCAATGCCCCGNNNNGNGGAGCNGTCGGCCGTNCGCANCNAGNGGCCTANTANACGCAGNCCACGAACTACGAGCAGTCCGAGAGAGGAGAAAATAGGGTGGCCTCGAGAAGAGCGTGTAAGCCCCTGTGGTTATCGATGGATTAGAGATCCACCGACAAGGTTCCTTAAAAGGAGGTGATCCAGCCGCAGGTTCCCCTACGGCTACCTTGTTACGACTTAGTCCCAATCACCAAGCTCGCCTTCGGCGCCGTCCTCCTTGCGGTTGGACTAGCGACTTCGGGCGCTCTCAGCTTTCGTGGCTTGACGGGCGGTGTGTACAAGGCTCAGGAACATATTCACCGCGGCGTAGCTGATCCGCGATTACTAGCGATTCCAACTTCATGCAGGCGAGTTGCAGCCTACAATCCGAACTGGGGCTGGCTTTCTGAGGTCTGCACCACCTTGCGGCTTCGCGTCTCTCTGTACCAGCCATTGTAGCACGTGTGTAGCCCTAGGCGTAAGGGCCATGATGACTTGACGTCGTCCCCACCTTCCTCCGTTTTGACAACGGCAGTCTCACTAAAGTGCCCGGCTTTACCCGCTGGTAACTAGTGATAAGGGTTTCGCTCGTTAAGGGACTTAACCCGACATCTCACGACACGAGCTGACGACAGCCATGCAACACCTGTGCAGGTCACACCCGAAGGTAATCAGCCAGCTTTCACCGGCCTAGCCCCTGCATGTCAAGCCTAGGTAAGGTTCTTCGCGTTGCTTCGAATTAAACCACATGCTCCACCGCTTGTGTGAGCCCCCGTCAATTCCTTTGAGTTTCAGCCTTGCGACCATACTCCCCAGGCGGGGTACTTATCACTTTTGCTTCACCTGGAAGAACACAGGGATCCCCCAAGCTAGTACCCATCGTTTACGGCTAGGACTACCGGGGTATCTAATCCCGTTCGCTACCCTAGCTTTCGTACCTCAGCGTCAGTTGTGGACCAGAGAACCGCCTTCGCCACCGGTATTCCTCATGATATCTACGCATTTCACCGCTCCACCATGAGTTCTGTTCTCCCCTACCACACTCTAGCATGACAGTTTGCCGGGCAATTCCACGGGTAAGCCGTGGGCTTTCACCCGACACTTGTCACGCCGCCTACGTACGCTTTAAGCCCAGTAATTCCGAACAACGTTCGCACTCTCTGTATTACCGCGGCTGCTGGCACAGAGTTAGCCAGTGCTTCCTTCCGAGCCTTCGTCAATGCATGCCGGTATTAATGGCATACACTTCTTAACTCGTGACAGGAGTTTACAACCCGAAGGCCTTCGTCCTCCACGCGGCGTCGCTCCGTCAGACTTTCGTCCATTGCGGAAGATTCTCGACTGCAGCCTCCCGTAGGAGTCTGGGCAGTGTCTCAGTCCCAGTGTGACCGACCACCCTCTTAGGCCGGCTACCCGTCGTCGCCTTGGTAGGCCATTACCCTACCAACAAGCTGATGGGCCGCAATCACCTCTAGCAGCAGACGATCCCGNAGGATCCCGTCCATTTACACGCAGCACCATGCGGNNCCGCGAGACCATCAGGTATTATCTCCGGTTTCCCGAAGTTATCCCTGTCTGCCAGGTAGCTTGATTACGTGTTACTCACCCGTCCGCCACGCTACTNGCCCGAGGGCTTTCGCGTTCGACTTGCATGCCTCATCCACGCCGCCAACGTTCGTTCTGAGCCAGGATCAAACCCTTCACTTGATGTTCGTTGAACAACACAGGGTTATTCTCTTTGGCTTTGTCGCTAACTCACGACAGCTCCACTAGATAAGTGATTATCTAGCTTCGACGCAGCCGTGAGCGGCTTGCCGGTCTCCGAGNCTCCCAACGCNAGCGNCNGGATCTNCGCAGACCAACCTCATTAAGCTCACACGCTTACTTTCGAGGCCACCCAGAATGCCAAAGATCNCNCCCCNAAAACGAGATTGCCTCGCTCAGGGGGGCGAACCAAGGTAGCGACGGTCGCAAGNGCCTGCAAGCACCGCGGGTGTTTTTTTCGCGCCGCACAGCAAGAACTTTTCCACAGGCTGCCCACGCCGCTCGCATGGCCACCCTCACAGCTATCGCAATCGCTCGATCCGCTCAGCACGCATAGGGTTACGCTCGCGCAGCTGCTCCAGCGCGGCCCCGCTGGGCAGCGCCAAGCGGAACTCGTCCAGCACGTCGCCACCGATGCTGCGCGCCGTAACTTTGAAGGACGACCCGCTCACTTCCGCGCCGCACCAGTGGAAGGCCTTCGCCAGCGCCTGGGCACCCCGGCGCTCGCGCGGGTTCTCGCTGATGTCGTACAGGTCCTTGCCGCCACCCCCGCTCACGACCAGCGGAACCGGCAGCTCCTCGCTGGGCCCAAAGCGCTGGTAGCAGTGGTCGTGGCCGCTCAAGTAGAGGCTGGCGTGCCAATTCTCCAGCTCCGGGAGCAGCGAGGCGAGCAGCTCCCCGTTGTCTCGGCCCCGGGACGCGCTGCGCATCGGGAAGTGGCTCGCGACCACGACCCAAGGCTCTGTCACGCGCTGAAGCTCGCTCATCAAGAAGGTGTGCGTAGGGTGACCAGGCATGTAGTGGTCCCCGGTGAAGACGGTGTTGCAGTCCAGCACGATCACGCGGACCGGCCCCCACGCGAAGGAGTAGCTGCGCTCGTCCCCGGTCACGGCGTTCGTCGGCATCTCAAAGTTGGCGAGGATCTGCACGCCGCCGGCGTTCATCACGTCGTGATTGCCCAAAACCGCGTAGAGAGGCGCGTTACGCAAGAGCTGCTCGAACGGCCGGAAGAACCCGCTGCTGTAGTGAGCGTGCAAGCCCTTGGGATAGACGACGTCGCCGAGGTGCAGCGCGAAGTCCGGGGCAAAGTCCGCCATCGCCGCTCCCACCCGCGTCACGGCCGACTTCGTCGGCAGCCACTGCCACCGCGCGGGCAGGTGCAAGATCGGGGCTCGCTGCAGCCAGACCCACCACGGCTGGTCGCCGCTGTCGCCGCAGAACGCGAACCGCACCGTCTCTGTGTCGCTGTCTGGCGGCGTTGAGAACGAGCCTGCGGCGTCTCCCGCGCTGCCTGCGCCCATGCGGTAGCGGTAGCGCTGGCCCGGGGACAGGCCCTCAACGCGCACCGCGTGACGCCGCTGGGCCGGGCTCGAGATCCGCTTCACGACCTCACCGTCCGCGTCGAGGACAAAGAGTTCTTGCGGCTGCGCCGAAGGGCAAACCCTGGCAACCGTCGCCGCGTCCTTCACGACGTTCTGGACGTAGGGCGCGGTCTGCAGCGGCGGGTCATCCAAGACGTTCAGCCACAGACAACCGAAAGCAGCGAGCCAGAGCCCGCGTCGAAACCACCGCGTCCGCTTCTTCACGGCCCGCTTTTAGGCCATGGACCGCGCCTCTACGAGCCGAATCGAAGGCCGGCGCGCCGCTCAGTTAGGGTGCTGCACGGTGACGCACGTGGTGATTCCACCGCGCACCATGAACTCACTGCGCACCATCAGGCGCCGCGGGCTGAGCAGCTCGACGAGGTCGGCGAAGATGTCGTTAGTCACCTTCTCGTGGAACCCCCCGACGCTGCGGAAGCTCCAAAGGTAGAGCTTGAGGCTCTTGAGCTCGACGCAGAGCTCGTCCGGCACGTAGTCGATGTAGATCGTCGCGAAGTCAGGCTGCCCCGTCTTGGGGCACACGCAGGTGAACTCGGGGCACTCAAACTCGATCTCGTAATCGCGGTCGGGGTGCGGGTTGGGGAACGTATCTAGCGCAGACTTATCGTGTGGCGCGGGCTCTGACAGCGGCATGCGCCGAGCGAAGCAGGTCCGCGCGCGCGGGGCAAGCCCGCCCGCCCAAACATCAGAGGTCGCCGACGTCGCCGGGTGACGGCAGGCCCAGGTCGACGATGCGACCCTCATCTGGCCCGAAGTCCATGGCGCCCGATCGCCGCGTCTCGGGCTCGCCCGAGGAGGCGCTCTCAGGAGGACCGCCGTCCGCTCGGACCGGGGCCCGCAGCGCGATCGCGGTAGGCGGCGCCGTGCGCCGCGGATCGCAGTCCCCGAACAGCACCCGACCGCGCGCGCCCGCAGCGAGCAGGACGTGGCTGGGGCCTTGGTCTGGGCCGATCACCTCGCCGTCGACCGCCGCCAACGCCGCTCCCAACGCGACGAGGCGGCGGACCTCGTCGAAGCCGTGGTGCAGGAGCGGCGCGTCAACGCCCCTGCCGAGATCTGGCTCTGCCGGACCGGTCAGGAGCACCGACTGCGGCGCGCGCCAGAGCTGGCGCATCCAATGAGGCCGCAGCGCGCGGGGATCGCGCGGGTCGGTGCCAACGATCACGCGAAACCGGCGGAGCGGGTCGATGCCAGCTCGCCGCAGAGCCTCGCGCTCCGCGGCCAGCTCCGCTTCTGTCGGGCTCAAGCGGGGCAACGCATACGGCGCCCCCGGCGCGACCCGACGCACGATCTCCCACGCAGCCCTGGCCGGATGAGGGGTCGCCGCAGACCGCACGACGTCCGTCAGCAAGATCCGGCTCGAGGGCTCCTGCCGCCACGACGACTCCATGCCGTAGCGTCGCGGCGCGCCAGAGAGGCGGCTAATCAGCGCGCTCTTCCAGTTACCCTGCAGGTCCAGCGCGCAATCGTATGCCTCGCGACGCAGCTCGCGTCGGACAGCGAGCAGCGCGCGCAGGCCGCCGCGCCGGTCAAAGGTCACGACCCGGTCGACGCCAGGGAGACGCTCTAGCAGTCCGGCCCACGTCGACTGGGCGACGAACGTCACCCGGCACGCAGGCTCCGCGGCCTGCAGCGAGGCCACCGCGCCCAGCGACTGCACTAGGTCACCCATCGCGGACAGGCGCACGAGCAAGACGCTCTTCACTTGCCTGATCCGACGCGCTCGTCCACCCCGAACGTCTTGTAGGGCGTAGTCATCCGCCACCGCGCCTCATATTGATCTGCTGGCAAAGGCCGCCAAGGCTTCTCCTCAAACAGCACCCAGCGCGTGTCCGGCCGGCTGCGACGAAACTCGTCGCCCGTCACCCAGACTCCGCTGGCGAGCAGCGTCGGCGAGTCGAGGTGCCCATACGAGCCGAGGTCCTCCGTCACGCCGAGCGCGTCGAGCTCCGCGCCCATCAGTCGGCCGATTGCTAGCCGCGCGCGCTTGCTCTCGGACCATTGGAGGCTGCGCTCAAGCCCGACCGTCCACGCCCCGACAACCGGCAGCAACAAGCAAGCAAGCACGACGTGACGCGGGGTGCGCACCAGCAGCGGCGTGATCGCAGCCGCGAGGGCGAAGCCGACGGACGCCTCGCCGGCCTGGGGCACGAACGGGATCGCCACCAGCGCCGCCGCGCCGAGCAGACCGAAAATCCAAACGCCGCGACGCGCGAAGCTCGGCACTTGAGCACGCAGCCCCCAGTAGTGCGCGACAGCCGGCGCCACCGCGAACGTGAACAACATGACGTTCGGCAGCAGATACCGCGTCGGCCGACCCGGGAAGAACATCAGTAAGATGACCGCAAACAACGCGCCCCCGCTGCACATACGCAACGTCAAGTCGTCCGCGCCCATGCGCGCGTCACGTTGGCCGCGCCACTCCCAAAAGCACCAGAGACCGAACGGCATCACGACGGTCAGCGCGCGCAACGCGTAGGCAGGCGTCAGCCAGACCTGTTCCCACCGGAACTTCGTGATCCGGCCGACCGATTCGTCGTTCACGATGCTCAAGTACGCCTCGGGATCCACGAACCACAGAAACAACGGGACGTAGAACGCCGCGACCACCAGCGCGAAAGGGATGAAGTGATGCAGCGCGTAGCGGAGCCTGCGGTGCCGCAGCCAGACGAGGTACACGCCTACCCCAAACAGAAAATACGGCGGACCCTTCTGCAGGAACGCGAGCCCGGCGATCACCCCGCTCAACACGACCACGCGCGGACGCTCGCGCGCTACGCCCGTCGCCAGCAGCCAGAACGAGATCCCGGTTAGGCTGGCGAACAGCGGATCGATCTCAGCGGTCGGCCACTTGAACAAGACGAGCGGCGAGCACAGCAGACCAAAGGCCGCTAACCAGCCCGCCCGCGCGCCGAACCACGGGCGCAGCAGCTCACCGGCGACGAACGCCGCGACCCAGGCGCCGAGGACGCCCGGCAGCCGCAGCGCCAGATATCCGTCTCCTAGCCACTCGTGGCACGCCATGATCAGCCAGTAGTGCAGCGGCGGCTTCGCCCAGGTCGGCGCGCCGTTAAGCAGCGGGACCATCCAGCTGTCCGCGCGGAGCATCTCCAACGCGATCTGGACGCGGCGGCCCTCGGTGCCGTCCCAGTCCGCGCGCAGCCACGCCGGCAGCAGCACCAGCGCCGCGACAGCGAAGAGCAGGATCGCGCGGGTCAGCAACTCTCGGCGTCTCCCCAGGCGTCGCCGTCGCGCTGCCTCGAGCGGCGAATCAGCGTCAAGTTCCGCGCGTAGATCACGCTGCCCGTCAGCTGGCCCATGATGAACACCGGGTCAAGCCTGTAGATCGCGTAGCAGAGGCTGAGCAAGCCCCCCGAGATGCTCAGCCACCAAAACGAGATCGGCACCACGGACTTCTTCGCACGTTCGCTGGCGATCCACTGGACCCAGAACCGTGAGGCGAACACCAACTGCCCGCCGAAGCCGATTACCCACCAGTACCAAGGCGTCACCTCAGGCACGCCGTCGCTGAGGCTCATCAGCATCAGAACTCCTCCTCGACTTCGTGCGTCAGCAGGCGATGACGCACCCAACGCATCGCGAAGCAATCGCGCAGACCTTTGAGGGCGCGGTTGCCGATGCCGTACTTCGCCGTCCCCGCGTAGCGCTCGCGGTGGTTGACGTCCTGCTCAATCACGGTCCCGCCGAGATACTTGACCAGCGTCGCCATGAAGCGGTGCATGCCGACGAAACGAGGCGCGCGCATGAAATAACTGCGCTTAATGACCTTGATGCCGCACGCAGCGTCTTTAACGACGTCGCCGGTCAGCAGGTTGCGCACGGCGTTGCCGACCCTAGAAGACGCGCGCCGCACAAAGGTGTCTCGACGCTTGGCGCGGACCCCGACGACAGCGTCCGCCTCGCCCTGCTCGACGCGGGCGAGCATCGACGGGATGTCACGCGGGTCGTTCTGCATGTCTCCGTCGAGCGTGGCCACGATGGGCCCCCTGGATTGCTCGACGCCGGCCATCACCGCGGCGCTCTGGCCCGCGTTCGCTTTGAGCGTCACGACCCGAAGCCACGCCGCATCTCGCTCACGCTTATAAGCCTGCATGATCTCTAAGCTGCGGTCCTTGCTGCCGTCGTCGACGAACAGCGCCTCGAACGGTCCTTGGGGAGAGAGGACCTCGTCGACCTCCGCGAGCATCGCGGCGACGGTCTCCTCTTCGTTGTAGATCGGGACGACCAGCGAAAACCGCAGCGGAGACCCACTCACCGCGCGCCCCTCGATAACCGAACCTCTGTCGCCGCAAGACGAGACGCGCGCGCCGTCGTCGGGTGCCGATGCGAAGCCATGGCCCGAGAGAATCACCTGCGCGGCCGATCAACACAACCATTCGCTGCAGAGCGACGCCAAACAACGCGGGCCGCGCATCGGCGACGACGCGCGGAGACCTCGGAACCATGAATCATCAGCGGCGCGCTTGCCGCTGAGCCCGCGACTTGCATGATGAAACGCTAGACATGCCGCCGTTCGTCGAAGCGCTGCGCCCGCACCAATGGGTCAAGAACCTGCTGGTCCTCTTCCCGCTCTTCTTCACGGACCGGCTGTATGAGGCCGCGGGATGGATCGCGGCCGCCACGGCGTTCGGATCGTTTTGCTTCGCGGCGAGCTCGATCTACCTGCTCAACGACATCCTCGACCGGCACGAGGACGCGCTGCACCCTAAGAAGAAGACGCGCCCGATCGCCTCGGGGCGGCTGCCCGTCGGCGCGGCCTGGGCCGTGCTCGCCGTGACCGTCTTGATCACGGCGGGGCTCGCCGCGCTGGTCCCGGTCGGAGAGAGCACCTTTTTGGTCTGGCCAGCCACCTACCTCGCGCTCAACGTCACCTACAGCTTCTATCTCAAGCGCCTGGTCATCGTTGACTGCATGTGCATCGCGCTCGGCTTCCAGCTGCGAGTGCTCGCAGGCGCCTCGGCGATCGCCGTCGACGCGTCCAAGTGGATCCTGCTCTGCACGTTCTTCTTTGCTTTGTTCCTCGCCTTCTGCAAGCGCTACGAAGAGGTCGGTCGCCAGGCAGAGGCGGCGGGGCAGACCCGACAGACGATGTCGGATTACTCCAAGGCGTTCCTCAACATGGTGATCGGGCCGCTCGCTGCGCTGAGCATCCTCAGCTATGCGCTGTATACGGTCAGCCCGGAGACCGTCGCGCGGCACCGCACCGAACAGCTGACCTTCACCGTGCCGTTCGTCTGCTACGGCGTCTTCCGCTACCTCTTCCTCGTCTACCGTAAGAGCGAAGGCGGCGACCCGGCGAAGCTCTTGTTCCGCGACGTCCCCCTGCTGATGTCGGGCGCGCTCTACGTCGGCGCCGTCTTGGTCGTCCTCGGGACCGCTGGGGCGGGCCATTGAGCGCATCGGGGCCTCGCGCCCGCGCCCTCCGATCAACATCGCGCGATCACCCGGTGGCCATTCGGCGCCGATGTGCTACAGAACAGATGTGAGAGGACGCGGCTGCAAGTCGAGCCGGTTCCGCTAAACTGTTTGCCGAAACGTGGCCAAGAAACCCGCAACATCTCGATCGAAGCGACTGGGTGTCTGGCTCTTTGGAGCCTACGGCGGCCTCGCCACGACCGTCGTCGTCGGCGCCCGCGCCATCGCTAAGGGCCTCAGCGAGCCCCGCGGCCTCACGACGGAGACGGATGTCGCAAAAGGCATCTCCTGGCGACCCCTCGACAGCCTCGTCTTCGGCGGTCACGAGATCCGTGAATCCGACTACCCCACGGCGGCTGCCGAGATCCACAGCAAGACCGGGAGCCTGCCGCCCGAGCTGCTTCGGAAGCTCAAGCGCGACCTCGCCACCCAGAGCAAGAACGTCGTCCGGGGCGTCCTCCCGAACGCTGGCGCCACGATCGAAGGGCTCGCCGGCGCGGTCAAAAGACGCAAGGACACGCTCCGACGCCAGATCGCCCAGATCCAGCGCGACATCAAGGCGTTCCAAAAGAAGCACCGGCTCGACCGGGTCGTTTGCGTCAACCTCACGTCCACGGAGCCGACCCTGCGGCTCAGCGCGGCGCACAAGACGCTCGCCGCGTTCGAACGCGCGCTCGACAAAGACAACCAAAAGGCAGTCCGCCCGTCAGCGCTCTACGCGTATGCGGCGGGCAGCCTCGGGCTGCCCTTTATCCACTTCACGCCCAGCAACTCCGCGCTGACGCCGGCGATCGAAGAGCTGTTCGCGGCCAACAACGCGCCCTTCATGGGCTGCGACGGGAAGACCGGCGAGACGCTCGTGAAGTCCGCGCTCGCGCCAATGTTCAAGTACCGCGACCTGCGGGTGCTGTCATGGCAGGGCTACAACATCCTCGGAGATCGCGATGGTCACGTGCTCGCCGACAGTGAGAACAAGAAGAGCAAGGTCGACAGCAAGGACGCGCTGCTGCAATCGATCCTCGGCTACCCGCTGCACACGCACGTCGGCATCGACTATGTGCCTTCGCTGCACGACCTGAAGACCGCCTGGGACTTCGTCCACTTCGAAGGCTTCCTCGGCTTCAAGATGGCGCTGCAGTTCATCTGGCAGGGCTGCGACGCCATCCTCGCCGCGCCGCTGATCCTCGACCTCGTTCGCTTCGCGGATCTGGCTGCGTCGCGCGGCGAGAGCGGCTCGATGCCGCACCTCGCGTGCTTCTTCAAGCAGCCGCTCGGCGTCAAAGAGCAAGACCTCCACGGCCAGTGGCAGCTGCTCTCGGACTACCTCGACCGCGTGCGCGCGGGCTGAACCGAACATGTGCGGGATCGTCGGCGCGCGCGACGACTGGCTCCGCAGCCGAGGGCTGACGCCCCGTGTGTCGATCGCGGACGCCGTCGAAGACCTGCGCTGGCGCGGCCGAGACGGCAGCGGCGTTTGCCGCGCCGGCGAGTGGTGGCTGGGTTGCGCTCGACTTGCGATCTCTGCAGGGCCTGAGCAGCCGCTCCAAGACGCCGACGCAAAGACGACCGTCTGCATGAACGGCGCCGTCACGAACGCGCGAGCGCTTTGGCAAGAGCTAGACCCCGACTCCGCGGGCGCGACGCCGCTACCAAACGACGCCGCGCTCCCTGGGCTCGCGGTCCGGGGCCGCCGCCTCGATCTGCTCGCGAGCATGCGCGGGCACCACGCTTACGCGGTCCACGACGCAGACGACGGCGCCCTCTACCTCGGTCAAGATCGCTTCGGCGAGCGACCGCTGCACTGCGTCTTCGCTCGACGGGGCGGCGTCTGGCGCCTCGTCGCCTTCGCGTCGACGCGCGCGGCGCTGCGTCGAATCGGGGTCGCGGCGCGAGAGCCGGAGCGCGCTGTCGCCCAATGGTTCCGCTTCGGCTGGAGCGAGGCGGCCCCGACGGAGCCAGAGCCGGGCCTGCGCGTCTGCGACCTGCCGTCGCGGGGCCGCCCCTACGTCACCCGAGGCTCGACCGATCCAACGCTCAAGCCGGCCGTGGCCACCGGCCACGTTGAGGCGAGCGCCGGAGACCGTGACCTGCGCGGCGCGCTCGCTGACAGCGTCCGCCGATGCCTAGACACCCCCTCCAGCGCTGGGCTCTGCCTTTCCGGGGGAGTGGACAGCAGCTGCATCGCGCTGACGCTCGGCGAGCTAGGCGCGAAGGTGCCCGCATACCAGTTCTGCGCGCGCGGCGCGCCAACGGACGAACGCGCTGCCGCGACCGCTGCCGCGGCAGCAGCGGGGCTGGCGCTCCAGCCGGTCGACGGGGGCCCCGAGCTGCTAGACGCGCTCCCTCGCCTCACGCGGCTCCATGGCGGCCCCTTGGGAGACCCCTCCGTGCTCGCGGCGCACGCCGTAGCGGCGGCCGCGAACCGAGACGGCGTCAAGGTCTTGCTGGGTGGAGAAGGGGCCGACGAGCTCTTGCTGGGGTATCGACGCTACCGAGCGCTCGCTGCCATGCCCCGGCTGCCTTGGCTGCGCTCGACGACGCGCTGGTTGCTGCCGTGGTCGATGCGCCCCGCGGTGAGGTCTGTCCGCGCCGCCGCCTCGGCGGATCCGGTCCGCGCCCTGCTCGCGGTGACGCCGCCTGCCTTCGGCGCGCAGGTGCTGGCGCCCTCGCTAGGCGCAGCGCCTTGCTGGCGAGACGAACCTCGCAGACACGCGACGAAGGGCGCCCTGGCCCTGGATGGTCGGGCCCACGACGTAGAGCACTATCTCGCTCGGGACCTGCTGCCCAAGCTCGACGTGGCGCTGCTCGCTGCCGGGGTCGAGGGTCGGTGCCCCTACCTAGAGGCCGACGTCGGCGAGTTTGGCAAAGACATCGACGCGCTCGGCAAGCGACCGCTCCGCGAGGCCTTCGCCGCGCAGCTGCCCGAAGCCGTCGCGCGGCTCCCGAAGCGCGGCTTCTCGCTGCCCCTCGACTCTTGGTTCCGCGAGGAGCTCGACGCGCTGGACGTGCTCGCAGAGCCTCGCGCGCGCCAACGTCCCCACCTTCGGCCTCGCGGCCTCGAGCTCGCGGTTGACCGACACCGCCGCGGACGCGCCGATCTGGGTCACGCCCTCTATCTGCTATACGCCTTCGAGCTACATCTGCGCGACTGGGAGCGAGCCCCGCCGCAGCCATGATTCCTGGACCCTGATTTAGCGCGGGAGCAGGCGCCGAAACACCTCAGCGCGCGCGGCCACAGCCTTGTCTGTATCGGCCGCGAACCCCGCGGAGCCCGCTGCAGCGCTCGCGACGGCTTGCCAGCGATCGAGCAGGCGATCGGCCTCCGATCGGTCGCCGACGCGGCACGCCAAGGCAAAGGAAGACAGCAGCAAGCCTGCGTCCTCCGGGCGCTCGCCGAGCCGCTCGCCCAACGCCGCCAGCGCGCCGCCGGCGTCCGTGACCGGCGAGGGGACCCCTTGCAGCACCGGCACGACCGGGCGCGTCATCTTGGTGTCGAACGACTCTCCCGGCGGCAAGTGGGCTGCGAGAAGAGCCAGGACCTCCCCAAGAGCCCCGCGGGGTCGGCCCGTGCTGGTCAGCACGCGCCGCTGCGCGAACGCTTCCCACGTGACGGCGACGCCGAGGCCGCTGCTCACCGCTGTCGTCGGCGGCGACATCGTCGCGATGCCCAGCCGATCCAGCTTGCGCGCGAGGAAGCGCAGCGAGGTCGGCTCCAGCCCGTAGACGGCCAGCCGATCGAGGACCGGCAGGCTGGCGCCCGTTTTCGCGTCGACCAGCGGCTGCGACGACGTCCCGTAGATCACGAGGCCGCTCGCGTCGACCTGGAGCCGCCGGATGACGTGCATACGGTCGCCGTCTTCGCGAGTCTCTTCGACCACCAGGGAGAAGTCCTCGGGCGGCCAGATCGACGGAGCCAGCTCCCGACCGCCGCAGGCGACCGCAAACAGCGCAAAAACCAGGAGGATCGTTCGCTTGGCCAGCACGCCCTCACCCTACCGCTAGCCGTCGCCGCCAAGCTCTTTTTCGCTCCAGGAGGTTTGGTTTGCACCCCTCTCGATTCGGCGATACCGTCCTTGCCGACGGGCATTTGAGCCACAACGGTCAGCGTCAAAACTATGGTCCTCATCCACGAGAAGATCACGACCCTGCTGCAGCAGCGTCGCCTCAAGAAGAGAGATCTCGCCAAGGCTTTGGGGGTGTCTCCGCAAACCGCGACGGACATTTGCAAAGGTCGATCCGCCATCACTCTTCCGCACCTCCGTAACCTCGTATCGTTCTTCCAGATACGCGCGGACTTTTGGCTGGATGATGACCGACTCACGCCGAGCGAGGTCGACCAAGTCTCCCGCAAGGACGCCGCGGACGCGATGCAGCGCACCGGGCTGCTCACCGCAGAGAACCCAGCCCGACTGGTCGACATGCTGCGCGCTTTTGCGATGGAGAACCGCGAGGCCTTCCTGCAACAGAGCCCGGCGCTGACGGATCTCGAGCGCAACGTGTTGGGCCTGAGCGGCGGCATCCAAAAGGCGACCCAGGTCACCGAGCGCGCGCCAGCGGAAGCCGAGCAGGCCAGCGCGGCCGCGGCCCCGCCGCCCGCCGAACCGCTGCTCTAACCGCAGCGCCCAGGACGGAGCCCAGCAAACGGCGTCCGCGAGGCGAAGACCGGGCGTCGGCTTGATCGGCACCTCCGCCGAGCCGCGTCCTACGGCAGCACCCAAAGACGCGGATACACCGGGATCAAGGTGCGAGCCGGTCCGCGACCCAGCCGTCGCCGTCTTGCCGAAAGCGGAAGCGGTCGTGCAGGCGCCCGTCGCGTCCCTGCCAGAACTCGATAGTCGTCGGTCGTATCGCGTATCCGCCCCAGTGCGGCGGCCTGCTGACGTCACCGCCGTGAGCGGACGACTCTAGCTGATCGACCAGTTCTTCGAGCGCCTCTCGGCTCTCGATGACCTTGCTCTGCGGCGAGGCGGCGCTGCAGAGCTGCGCCCGCCGCGGCCGGCTGGCGAAGTATGCGTCCGAGTCGGCCTCCGGCAACTCCGAGATGACCCCCTCGACGCGCACCTGGCGCGCGCGCGGCGCGGGCCACCAGAAGGTCACGGCGGCCTTGACGTTGGCGCGCAGCTGGCTGCTCTTATCGCTCTGCTTGTTCGTAAAGAAGCCAAAGCCGTGCTCGTCGAGCTGCTTGAGCAACACCACTCGGCAGCGCGGCTGACCGTCAGCCCCGCAAGTCGCTAGGGCCATACCGTTGGGCTCCTGCACGCCCGCGTCCCTGGCCTCGTCCAGCCAGCGGCGAAACAGCTCGATAGGGTCCCCGGGGAGGTCTCGGCGCCGCAACGCGACGTCGCCGTAATCCATCCGCAAGGCCGCGAACTCGTCTTTGGTCATGTCATCCATATACGACGTTTTCGGCGCCCGCCCCAGACGCCCGGCCCCAGTTCCCGACGCCCCAGCAGAAGTCCCTGCGGGTCGCGGTCAGCGCTCATCGACCCCGCCGCCGAGGCGATCGTGCTTGCGTCCCAGCGCGCGGTGCGAAAGATGCCGCGGGTGACCAGCGCCGACTTCCTCCGCACCCAAGGCGAGCCGCTCCGGGCGCTGCTGCGCGCCGAATATGAGATCACAGGCGCGTGGCACGCGCTACCCGGGGAAGCCGACGCGAACTTCAAGGTCTCGACGAATGACGGCGACTACCTCGTCAAGGTCAGCGCAAGCGGCGCGCAGGGCAGCCTCCAGCTGCAGGCCGCGGCGGTCGAGCACCTCGCGACGACTGCCCCAACGCTGCCGCTGACCCGGACCATCGCGAACCAGAGCGGCGCCCCGCTCAGCGCGCTAGAGGTCGACGACGAACAACGCGCCGTATGGGTCAGCCGCTGGCTTCCGGGAGATCTGCTGGCTCGACAAGGCGTCGTCGCAGACGACGTGCTCGAGCAGCTGGGTCGGCAGGTTGGAGCGATGGCGCGCGCGTTGACGACGTTCGAAGACGAACGCGCGGATCGAGACCTCAAGTGGGATCTGCTGCAGTCCGACTGGATCGGCGACCACGTGGACGAGGTCGAGCCGCGGACGGTGCGCGACGTCGTGACGGCGGTCCACGAGTGGTTCTTGGCCAACCACCGATGGCTCAAGACGCTCAGGCAGAGCACGGTCCACAACGACGTCAACGACCACAACGTCCTGATCAGCGGCAGCCCAGACCGAGCGGTGACGGGCATCGTCGACTTCGGCGACATGTGCCGAACAGCGATCGTGGCCGAGCTCGCCATCACGGCGAGCTACGCGGCGATGCACGCCGACGATCCGCTCGCGGCCATCGACGCGGTCACTCGTGGCTTCCACCGAGAGCTGCCGCTCGAAGATCAGGAGCTCGCGGCGATCGTGCCGCTCATCGAGCTGCGGCTCGCCGTCAGCGTGACGAACGCCGCGGTGCAGGCGAAGCGCCGTCCGGACGACCCCTACGTCACGGTGAGCCAACGCGACGCGCAGCGGCTGCTTTGCGCGCTGCACGGGCGGGATCACCGGACCGCGACCGAGCGCCTCCGCGCCGCGTGCGGGGAGCCGCCGTCGGACACCTCGACGCAGATCCTGGCCCACCTTGAGGCGCATCGAGACGGATTGCCGCGGGTCCTCGCGACGCCGACACCTCTCGAAGAAGCGGCCGTCCTGGACCTGTCCTTCGACTCGGTCACCGGCGGAGACGACCCGACGTGCTTTGATGAAGCGCTGGCGTCCGACCGGATCGCGGCGCAGCTGCGCGACGCCGGCGTCGACGTCGCGCTCGGCCGTTACGCCGAGCCGCGCCCGATCTACACAGACGCAGCCTTCGGCGGACCAAGGCCGAACGACGCGCGCCGCACGGTCCACTTAGGGATCGACGTGTTCGCGCCAGCAGGCACTGCGGTGACGACCCCGCTGCCGGCCGTCGTGCACGACGTCGACGTCTGCGAGGGCCACCTGGACTACGGCGGGCTGGTTGTCCTGCGGCACGAAGGGCCTGATGGCGTCATCTTCGGGACCCTCTACGGCCACCTCGATCCGGCTAGCATCGAGCAGCTGGCGCTCGGTCAGCGTCTAGAGCCCGGCGACGCGTTCGCCGAGCTCGGCGACAAATCCGTCAACGGCGGCTGGCCGCCGCACCTCCACCTCCAGCTGCTCGCCGCCGACCCCCGCGGCCTGCCCGACGTACCCCGGGGCGTGGCCGACCCCGACGACCTCGCAGCACACCGCCTCGTCTACCCCGACCCCTCATGCCTGCTCGGGCTGCGAGACGCCCGCGCCGTCTGGCAGGACCCGCACGCAGACCTCGCGCCGACGCGCACGCAACACTTCGCGACCAACCTAAAGACCAGCTACCGACGCCCGCTGACGCTGGTGCGCGGATGGCGACACCAGCTCTTCGACAGCTACGGCCGGCGGCACCTCGACGCCTACAACAACGTCCCTCACGTCGGCCACTGCCACCCGCGGGTCGCCGCGGCCGTCGCCGAGCAGACGGCGAAGCTGGCGACGAACACCCGCTATTTGCACGCCTGCATGCAGCGCTACGCGGAGCGGCTCCGCGAGCTGATGCCGGCTTCGCTGGAGGGATTCTTCTTTACGCCGTCTGGGAGCGAAGCCAACGAGCTCGCGCTCCGCTTGGCGCGCCAGCACACCAGCCGGAACGACGTGTGCGTCATGGACCACGGCTACCACGGCCACACCACCGCGACGATGGAGCTGAGCCCGTATAAGTTCCGCCAGCGAGGTGCTCCGCCGCAGCCCGAATGGGTCCACGTCACCAAACAACCGGACGTCTACCGCGGCGAACACCGCGGCGGCGACGCCGGCGCGCGCTTCGGCGCCGACGTCGCCGCGCAACTCCAACAGGTCGGCGCGAGCGGCCGCGGGCTGGCGGCGTATCTCTGTGAGTGCCTACCCAGCGTCGGCGGACAGCTCGAGCTCCCCGAAGGCTTCCTACCCGCGGTCTACGACGCGGCGCGCGCAGAGGGCGCGCTTTGCATCGCCGACGACGTCCAGACCGGCCTCTGGCGGACCGGGACGCACGCGTTCGGGTTCGAGCGCCACGACGTGGTCCCAGACGTGCTGGTGCTGGGGAAGCCGCTCGGTAACGGCTTCCCCCTCGGCGCCGTCGTCACGACCCGCGCCGTCGCCGACTCGTTCGCGCGCGGGCCCGAGTTCTTCAGCACCTTCGGCGGCAGCACCGTGGCGATGGCGGCGGGGCTGGCGGTCTTAGACGTGCTCCGTGACGAAGACCTCGCCGCGAACGCGCGGACGACGGGCGACCACCTGCTCGAAGGGCTTCGGTCGCTCCAAGGCTCGTTCGAGCTCATCGGGGACGTCCGCGGCCGCGGCCTCTTCGTCGGCGTCGAGCTCGTGGAGGACCGCGAGACGCAGGCGCCCGCGACCGCGGCGGCTGCGCACATCAAAGACGCGCTCCGTGAGCGGCGCGTCCTGATCGGCACCGACGGGCCGCACGACAACATCCTCAAGATCCGCCCGCCGATGACCTTCGACCGCGCGGCCGCCGACTGCCTGCTCGCAGAGCTAGAGCGAGCGCTGGCCACGGCGCGCGCTTGAGCAGGCGTAGACCGCCGGCGCGCAGCTCAGAGCTCGACGACTTCGTCGCCGGCCACGACGAACGTGCGACCGTCCGCTGGGTCCACGCGTACGCCGCTCGACCACGTCGTAAACGCCGGCAGTAAGCCGATGCGTCGCCCGAACTGAAAGCACGGCAGCAGCAGCTCATCGCCTGCGCCCTGCAACTTCGCCATCGGGTGCAGGTGGCCACACAGCGTGTAAGGCCCCGCGTCGCCGCCTTCGGGTTCGTGACGCAGGTCAAACGGTCCGAGCGCTGCGTGCGCGGCGTGCTCCTCAAAGCCCCAGGCGTCGGGCAGAGCCGGAACATGTCGGTCGTGGTTGCCGCGGACGACGTGCAACGCGACGTCCGGGTGGTCACGGCGCAGACGCGACATCTCGTCGGTGTCGAGCGCGTCCCGGTCGTGTACGAGGTCACCGAGGACCCACAGCGAGCGGGCCGCGCACGCCCGGATCGTCGCTGAGAGGCGCGCGACGTCCGCGCCGCCCACCCCGCGCGGGACCGGCACGCCCATCCGCTGAAACGTCTCTGCCTTGCCGACGTGCAGGTCCGCGACGAGCAGCGCGCCCAGCCTCGGGAGGAAGACCGCCCGCGCGGCGAGCAGCTCGACGCGTTCTCCCTGGAGTTCGGTGATCACGCGCCCACCTGTTCGAGCCAACGAGCCTTGATCCGCTCGACGCGACGGAGCTCGCTCTCGGTCGAAATGCGCGCCTCGACGCGATCCAACAACAACGGGAACGCCAGCGGCGAAGGCTGAGCGGTCCGGACGACCTCCAGCCCCTCCCGCTGGATTCGCTCTAAGACGACCGCCAGACGATCGCGGTCGAAGTGGCGCTGCAGGACCTCCCGCCGAGCTTGGGTGAGCAGCAAGTGATCGGGTTCGTGCTCCGCGAAGACGTCATAGAGCAAGCCCGCCGACGTCTGCAGCTGCCGCGCGCCCTTGCGGAAGCGGCCGAAGCCCTCCTGCACGAGACCGGCGACCCGCGCGATCTCTCGGAACTGCCGCCGACCGAGCTCTGCGCCGTTCACGGCTTCGATCGCGTCATCGTCGAGCCGCGCCGTAGACCAGAGCTCGGGGTCACGCAAGCGCGCCTCGAAGTCAAAGCTGCCCGCGGCCATCAGCTCCAAGCCGTAGTCGTTCGCAGACAGCGCAAACGTCACCTCGTCAGCCGCGCCCAGGCGCGCAGCGATCAGGGCGGCGAGCCCTTCGTTGGCCAACTGCCCGCCGAAAGGGAACAGGAACAGGTGCGAACCCTCGCGCGTCTCGGTGACCTCCGCGAGGACTTGCTCGCCAGGGAGCTTCGACAGCTGCGCCTGCCGAAGCAACAGCGGAGACGCCCTGCCGACCTCGTCGCCGAACTCCGCGAGCGCTCCACCCGCTTCGACGGCGCGCCGCACCTCAGAGAACAGCGCCGCCGTCGCGACGGCCAACGAGTCGGAGAGCGGCAGCCGACCTCCGACCCACTTGGGGACGTGATCCGTACGCCCGCGCGCCGCGCGGACCCGGACGTCCATGTCCCGGATCGAGACGAGCTCAAGCACGCGGCCTGCGAAGACGAAGCGCTCGCCAGGGCGCACCCGGCTGACGAAGCGCTCTTCGATCTGCCCGAGCGTGCCGCCGTTGACGTAGCGAACCCGCATCGAGCTGTCCTGCGTAATGGTGCCGATCGCCATTCGGTGCGCTCGACACGCGGCTTGGTCGTCGACGACGACGCGGCCCGCTGCGCGCGTGACCTTGTGGAACCGTGGATAGGCAGAGAGCGCTTCTCCGCCAGCCTCGACGAAGGCCAGCACGCGGTCGAACGTCGCCCGCTCGAGCGACGCGAACGCCGCGGTCGCGCGCACCTCTCGGTAGAGCGCGTCGGGGTCGAAGCCGCCGCCCACTGCGCAGGTCACGAGGTGCTGCGCCAAGACGTCCAGGGGCAGCGTCACCGGCTGCCGGTCCTCGACGGCGCCGTCCGCGACGGCGCGACGCAGCGCCGCGATCTCCATCAGCTGCATCGCGTGCGTCGGCACCATCCAGACCTCGCTCCGCGCGCCCGGACGATGGCCGCTCCGGCCGGCGCGCTGCAGCAGCTGCGAGACCCCCCTGGCTGATCCGATCTGCAGCACGCGCTCAACCGGCGCGAAGTCGACGCCGAGGTCTAAGGAGCTGGTGCAGACGACCAGCGTCACCCGGCCGCTGTTGAGCCCGGCCTCGATGCGCGCCCGCTCGTCGGCGTCGATGCTGCCGTGGTGCAGCGCGAGGTGCTCGAACCACTCGGGGCGGCGCTCGAGCAGGGCGCGGTACCAGCGCTCTGCCTGGTTCCGCGTGTTGGTGAACAACAGCGTCGAGACGCGCGGGTCGAGCGCCTCGACGACCGCGTCAAACATCGCGCCGCCCAAGAACCCGAACCACGGCAACGCCGCGTCCTCGTCGCCTAACAGCGAGCGGATCACCACGTCTGCGCGCCCGCCCGACTGTATCAGCGCGGGCGGCGCGGACGCGACGCCCGCTGCGGCGACCGCCAGCTCGCGGACGTTGCCGAGCGTCGCCGACAGCGCCCAGGTCCGAACGCCTGGCGCGAACCCGCGCATCCGCGCCAGCGCCAGCTCCGTCTGCGAGCCGCGCTTGCTGCCGACGAGCTCGTGCCACTCGTCGACGACGACCGTCTGCAGCAGCGCGAACTTCTCGGCGGCGTCTTCATAGCTCAGCAAGATGCTGAGCGACTCCGGCGTCGTCAGCAGCACGGTCGGCATCCGCTCACGCAGCTTGCGCTTGCGGTAGGAGGACGTGTCCCCGATGCGCGACGCGACGCTGACGGGTAAGCCGAGCTCTTCGACAGGCCGCAGCAGCGCCGCCTCGATGTCGCGCGCCATGGCACGCAGCGGCGTCACCCACAGCACGCGGAGACCTGCGCGCGCCCCGTCGCCTTCGGCCAGCGCCGCGGCCAAGGCGCCGAAGTAGGCGGCGTAGGTCTTCCCGGTTCCGGTCGGCACGCAGACGAGGCCGTCGCGGCCCGCCGCGCGCGCCGCCCAGGTCTCTTCCTGATGCGGCTGCGGGCACCAACCCTGGGCGCGCATCCACTCGCGCAGACGCTCGAGGTGCTGCGCTGCGTCAGTCACCGCTGGGCTCCCCGACCATGGCCAGCACGTCGTCCAGACGGTTCGCGCTCTGCGGCTCCCGCTCCCGGCGCCAGCGCGCGATACGGGGAAAGCGCAGCGCGACGCCGCTCTTGTGCCGGGTCGACCGCTGCGCGCTGTCGAAGTGCAGCTCGAACACGTGCTCGGCCGCGACCTGGCGGACCGGGCCAAACTTGTCGGTGGTGTTGCGGCGGATCCACGTGTCGAGCTCGCGGATCTCGGCGTTATCGAGCCCTGTATAAGCCTTGGCGACCGGGACCAGCTCGCCCTCAGACCAGACCGCGAACGTGTAGTCCGTGTGCAGCCCCGCGCGCCGACCGTGACCCGGCTGCGCGTAGACGAGCACGGCGTCGAGTTCCAGCGGGTCGACCTTCCACTTCCACCAGTCACCGCGCACCCGGCCGGTCCGGTAGGGGCTGTCGAGCCGCTTCAGCATCATGCCCTCGACGCCGCGTCCCCGGCTCTGCTCGCGCAGGCGCGCCAGCGCGCCCCAGGACTCGGCGACGACGACCTCGGACACCGGAAACCCGACCAAAGCCGCTGTTGCCTCAAGGCGCGCTCGTCGCGCTCGCAGCGGCGCCGCGCGCAAGTCTGCGCCGCCCTCCTCGAGCAGGTCGTAGCAGAGAAAGGTGCAGGGGTAGTCGGCCAGCGTCTTCTTCCCGACTCGCTTGCGACCGAGACGTCGCTGCAGCGACGCGAACGGCAGCGGCGCCCCGTCGCGCCACGCGAGGATCTCCCCGTCCAGCACGACGCCGTCCGGCAGCCCGACCGCCGCGCCGGCGATGTCCGGGAACGAGTCGGTCACCAGCTCTTCGCCGCGCGACCAGAGCGAGACCTCGCCGCCTCGCGCGACCAGCTGGCCGCGGATGCCGTCCCACTTCCACTCAGCTTGCCAGTCCGCGACCTCGCCGAGCGTCGCGACCTCGCCCTCGACAGGCGAGGCGAGAAAAAACGGATACGGGCGCGCGCGGTCGGCGTCGGTCGAGTCCGCGTCGAAGAGGCCGCGGAACCGCGCTTCGGAGTCGATCGGCGCGCCCATCATCCGGTGGAAGAGCACCGCCGTGTCGATGCCCGACCACTGCGACAGCGCGCGCACCAACAGCCGCTTGGAGACGCCGACGCGGAAGCCGCCGGTAATCACCTTGTTGAGCACGAACAGCTCACGCAGCGCGAGCTGCGCCCAGCGCGCCGTCAACGCCGCTCGCTGGGCCGCTGGATCCTGCGAGCGCAAGCCGACGACGAGCTCAACGACCTCGCGAAGCGGCGGGTCCCAGGTGCCCTCATCGCGGCGGCCCGGCGCCGCCTCCAACAGCAGCGCGAGGGTCTCGGCGCGGTCCCCGACCTCTTCGTAACAGACCTCGAACGTCGCGGCGTCGACCCCGCACACGTCGCAAGCCCACTCGGTCATCTCCCGCACCTTCACCGGCGCCGGGAGCCGCTCTCCCGACAAGAAGAAGACCGCCCAGGCCGCATCCGCCGCGGGCGCCGCTGCTAGATATGCAACGATCGCCGCGACCTTGTCGTTGGTCGAGTTTGTCCGGTCGAGCCGGTCGTAGAGCGCTGCGAAGCGACGCACGCTGCTAATCCTCCTCCATCGAACGGCTGCCCGTGCTGCCTGCCAGCGGCGCGGCGTCGACCCCGCGGTCGCGCAGGTAGGCGACCAGCAGATCGGCGCGACCGTGATACGCGAGCACGCGGCGCGCGCCTGTCGCCGCGACCGTCTCGACGATGCCAGGCCAGTCGGCGTGATCGGACAA
This sequence comes from Planctomycetota bacterium, assembly GCA_002684655.1. Taxonomy (GTDB): domain Bacteria; phylum Planctomycetota; class UBA1135; order UBA1135; family UBA2386. The sequence goes on from NYVR01000020.1 coordinate 22,458, forward strand.
GACGAACCCGCGGTCCCAGCCGCGCCCGCGACGACGCCCCCGGACGCGCATCCAACCGCTCGCGAAGCCCGTCTGCACCGCGCCGAACCGGCGCATCCAGGTGCTGCGGCTCGCCGACGGCGGCGCGACGACCAGCTCGCCCGCGAAGCTCCTGCGCTCCTTGCCGACAGGCGCTGTCGGCAGCATCTGGATGCCCTCGTCTCGATAGGCCTCAGTCAACGGCGAGACCGCGCCGTGGACGAACACCGAACGGTCCGTGTGCGCGCGCAGCCCTGCGAGGACGCGCTGCGCTTTTCCAAGCGCGTAGCAGAACAGCATCGAGCATTTGCCCGCCGCGGCGTTCGCCTGCCACCACGACCAGATCTCCTCCACGACCTGCGCCGTGCTCGGCCACCGATAGATCGGCAGCGCGAAGGTCGCCTCGGTGACGAACACGTCGCATGGCACGACCTCGAACGGGGTGCACGTAGGGTCTTCCTCGCGCTTGTAGTCGCCGGAGACAACCCAGGTCACCCCGTCGACCTCGACGCGCACCTGCGCCGATCCACGGATGTGACCCGCGGGGTGCAACGACACCGCGGCGTCGCCCAACTGGAAGCGCTCGCCCCACTCGTGGGCGATGATCTTCACGGCGTCGCCGAGTCGGCGCCGGGTGACAGCCGCGCCCTCGGCGGAGCAGTGCACGACGTCCGCGACCGCCCTGGCGTGGTCCGCGTGCGCGTGCGTCACGACCGACGTCGTAGTGGCCGTGAGCGGGTCGACCACGAAGTCTCCAGCAGGACACGCGAGGCCTCCCGCGGCGGGGGTCAACACGTCCGTGGTCATAGGTCTACGTTCGACGTCCGCGCGCGCGGAGATGCGCGTCAGGGCGCCTTCCGGCCATGCGGAGGAGCGCGACGCCCGGCCAGAATGGCGCGCCTTATCGAGGGTTCCGATACGCTGTCCGACCGGATGACGACCGCACCCCGAGCGCGCTGTCTGGCTGCAGCGAACGTGTTCCTGGCGACCGCCGCGGTCGGCCAGGCGCAGACGCATGTCCCCGCAGCAGCGTTTGACGTGCCGGACGGTCTCGAGGTCCAGGTCTGGGCGCAGGCGCCGCTGCTGCAGAACCCGACCAATATGGACATCGATCACCTCGGGCGCGTTTGGGTGACCGAGGGCGTCAACTACCGCGGCAAGGCGCGCCGACGGCCCGAAGGCGACCGCGTCGTCGTGATCGAGGACCGCGACCGCGACGGCACCGCTGAGACCAGCACGGTCTTCGTGCAGGAGCCGTTCTTGGTGTCGCCGCTGGGCATCGCCGTGTTCGACAACGTCGTCGTCGTCTCACAGCCGCCCGAGATGCTGGTCTACACGGACGTCGACCGTGACCTGAAGTTCGACCCAGAGGTCGACACGCGCGAGGTGCGACTGTCGGGCTTCCAGGGCCGCAACCACGACCACAGCCTGCACTCCGTGACGGCGGGGCCCGACGGACGATGGTACTGGAACAGCGGCAACTGCGGCGCCGTGTTCACCGACCGATCGGGCTACACGTTCCGGATCACCAGCTCATACATGGACCCAAAGCGCGTCGCGGGGACGGCGAGCGACGACGGCCACGTCTACGTCGGCGGCTTCACGGCGCGCATGCGACCGGACGGCAGCGACGTCGAGATCATCGGCCACAACTACCGCAACAGCTACGAGCAGGTGGTGACGTCGTTCGGCGACGTCTTCCAAAGCGACAACGACGACCCGCCTGCGTGCCGGGTGTCGCACGTGCTCGAGTACGGCAACGCCGGCTTCTCTTCGCGCGACGGCCAGCGATCGTGGCGCGCCGATCAGCGACGAGGTCAGAGCACGCAGATCGCCGAGTGGCGACAAGAAGACCCCGGCACGATGCCCGCGGGCGACGTCTACGGCGGCGGGTCACCCACCGGCGTGGCCTACTACGAGAACGGCGCGCTCGGCCCCAAATGGCGCGGGCTCCTGCTGACGTGCGAGCCGGGGCGCAACACCGTGTTCGGGTATTTCCCCAAGCGCGCTGGCGCGAGCTTCGAGCTTGAGCGCTTCGACTTCCTCACGACCAACAGCGAGCACAAGTTCGTCGGATCCGACTTCACGGGGGGTCGCTGGGACGGCCGCCTTTCGACCCAGTTTCGACCGTCGGATGTCTGCGTCGGCAGCGACGGCGCGGTCTACGTCGCCGACTGGTTCGACGGCCGCGTCGGCGGCCACCAGACCCTCGACGACAGCCTCGCGGGCGCGATCTATCGAGTCGCCGAGCCTTCGCACGCGCCGCCCGCGTCCGTCCCCGACGTCGACGACCCGCGCTGGCCCGCATGGGCGATGATCAACCCCGCCGTCAACGTGCGCTTCCTCGGCCTGCAGCGGGTCCTTGAGCTCGGCGAAGACGCGGCCGGCATCCTTGACCTCGTCGAGCAGTCATTCGGAGACGGCCCCGTGCGCGCGCGCGCGATCTGGGCGCGCGCGTTGCTCGGCGAGGCGCAGCAGCGCGAAGTGCGAGCGCTGCTCGACCACGGCGACGCGTCGTTCCGCCTGCTGGCGTTCCGGGCGCTCCGCAACGCCGGC
>NYVR01000021.1 GCA_002684655.1 Planctomycetota bacterium
CTACGACAGCCACTGCCACCTCGGGCTCGACGACAAGGCGTCCCCCGAAGAAGACCACGCGCGCGCTATAGAGGCAGGGGTGTCCGCGCTGCTCGTCGTCGGCATCGACGCCGCGACCAGCGCAGCGGCGCGACAGCTCACGCGGCTGGAAGGGGTCCGCTGCAGCTCAGGGCTTCACCCAACCGACAGCGACACGTTCGACGATCAGTGGCCGCAGATTGAGGCGCTGGCGCGAGACGACGCCTGCGCCGCCGTGGGCGAAACCGGACTCGACTGCTACTGGGACCGCACGCCGATCGAGCAGCAGGTGCGCTCGATGCGGGCGCACTTGGCCCTCGCCAGGGAGCTGGACAAACCGGTGATCTTTCACTGTCGAGAGGCGTTTGCTCCGCTCTTCGATGTCCTCGAAGACGCTCCGCCTGTCCGCGGCGTGATGCACTGCTTCTCCGGCGGCGTTGACGAGGCGCGGCGCTCGCTCGACCTGGGTCTCTACGTGTCCTTCGCAGGGCCGCTTACCTACAAGAAAAACCACGCCCTACGCGAAGCGTGCGCGCTCGTGCCCGCAGATCGCGTGCTCGTTGAGACCGACGCGCCCTTCCTGCCCCCACAATCTCGAAGGGGTAAGCGCAACGAGCCTGCGCTGGTTGTCGAAACGTTGGCGAAGCTCGCCGAGGTGCGTGAGCTATCGCTCGAAGACGCGGCGGCGTTGACCTTTGACAACGCGGTCCGGCTGTTCGGGTAGATCACCTCAGCCAGAAACGCAAAACGCCCGCCGACAGCGAAGGCTGCCAGCGAGCGTCATGCGCGGTGCGCGGCAGAACACCGCGCGCTGAGCTCGTCCTTACTGGACGACGACCCAGGTGTTGGTGTCTTCGCCGAGGCCCGGCGTCGTGGTGTTCGCCGGAGCGGTCGAGTCACTCATCTCGATGGTGCCGTCACCGTCCGAGTCGAAGTATGCCGCGTTCCAGTTAGGGGTTGCGCCCCCAGCGGTCAGACCAGTGTACTGGTCGGCCGCGCAGTTACTGGCCAACACGTCACCCGACTGGTTGACGAAGAAGGTGCGGTTGCCGCTGTTGCCGCGGACGTTTGGCCACGCGTAGCAGCACCAAAGGACCTCGGCCTGCGAGGCGTCGGGCGCCGTGCCACCCGTGACACCACCGCCGGTGCCCTCAGCGAGGCCCGCAGCAGCGCTGTCCGGAAGGAACATCTGGAAGTTATAGCCCGAGCGCGAGACCGTCGTGGTCGCCGTGTCGTTGGCGATGTTGCCGAAAGCCGACGACAGCACCGGCGGGCTGATCAGCGCCGTGGACGCGTTGCCCGTGTTGTCACGGACACCCACGCGGCCGGCGAGCTCGCCGAAGTAGCCGTATTCGCCCTGGCCGTTAGCGTTGGTATCGATCACGCCCGACGCCTGGCACTGCGATTGAGCAGACGAGATGTTCTTCAGCGTGGCGATGGCCGCCGACTCGTTCGCGTTCAGACGCGCGCTGAGGAGGTTCGGAATCGCGATAGACGCGATGATGGCGATGATCGCAACCACGATCATCAGTTCGATGAGCGTAAAGCCCTGTTCCCGCTTCGACATATGGTTCTCCATGACAACCGATTTGTTGGACGCAACCCGAATGGGCTGCTGTTCAGATCCCTAACACACTTGATGCCGACTCGATCAACGCCCAGGGGACGCTGGCTGCGAGCCGACGAACAGCTGGTAACGGTCGTCATGATTGACGGCTGACCAGGCGTCGGCGTCATTTAGAAGCCTCTGCCTCACCTCGGCCGGCCGCGCCTCATAAGCGCGCTCCAACAGTGCGAAACTGCTATCGACATCGCCCTGGCCAAGCTTGAGCCGCGCCAAGTAGTAGTCTGCAATCGGCTCCTCGCTGGACGCGCTCTCCCAGGCGTCACGGGCGTCCTGAAGGAGGCCTAAATCGCGGTAGATTAAGCCCGCATCGAGCCTTGCCATGGGCGTCGCGGCGGCGTCCGCGGTCACGATCCGCAACCGCTGGACCGCTTCGTCGGGGCGGCCTAGGTCGACGAGAATCTTGGCCTCTTCGAGGCGACGGCGCGCGCCGTAGCGATCATCCAGGGCCGCCTTGCGGGCGTCGAAGACCGCGAGCGCCTGCTCCCTGCGACCACCTGCTGCCAGCATCCGCGCCTCATTAAAGGTCAGGACGTCGCGCTGCTCATCGCCGCAGTCGTCGCAACATCGCGCGCGGGCGTAGCAGGACGCGGCCTCCAGGTGCTCGCCTTGCAGCATGTGCGCGAACCCCCGGAATTCGGCGGTCACCGCCATACCGGGGCGTCGTCGCTCGACGCTCTCGAGGTGCTCAACCACGCTGCAGATCAGCGCGCGGCGAGCGGACAGCTCAGCGCCATCGAGGTCCTCAGCGGGCGTCATATAGGCGGCCTGCAGCTGGACCTCGGCGCTGCTCAGCAACACCATCACGTCAGCCTCGGTGTCGGTGTTCGCCCAAGCGACCGCGCTGACGCCGATCAACGCGGCGGCGCTGCCATAGAGCATCCAGCGGCTGGTAGATTCCTTCATGGGTCTCCTCTCCATCAAGTCGCAGCGGCTAGCCGCCGGACATCTTCTCTTGCAGCTTGAAGATCGGCAGGAACACCGCGAGCACGATGCCGCCTACGACGAAACCCATGACCGCGATCATGATCGGCTCGATCATCGCAGTCAGCCCCTTGACCTCGGCTTCGACCTGCTGGTCGTAGAACTCGGCGATCTTCTCAAGCAGCGCGTCGAGCGCGCCGGAGCGCTCACCGATCGCCATCATTTTTACGACCATAGGCGGGAACACCGCCGCGTCCATAAACGGCTCTGAGAGGCTGTCGCCGTTCCTGACGCTCTCCTTGGCCCTGTCGACGATGCCGGAGATGACCTTGTTACCAGCGGTGTCCGAGACGATCTCCATCGCGCCGAGGATCGGTACGCCAGACTTCACCAAGGTGGAGAACGTCCGCGCGAAGCGTGACAGCGCGACCTTCTTGAACAGCACGCCGAACACAGGCACGCGCAGCGTGATCGCGTCCTTGATGTAGGCGCCGCGCTCGGTCCTAGACGCAGCACCAACCGCGAAGAACAGCGCCGCCGCGGCGCCGAAGATTACATACCAGTGGTCCTTCATGAAGAAGGCCACGTCCATCGTAACCACGGTCAGCGGCGGCAGTTCTACATCAAGCGACTCGAAGACCGGCTTGAACGAGGGCACGATGCCGATCATCAAAAAAGACGCGATGCCGATCACGAGGACCAAAGAGATGACGGGATAGGTCATCGCCGACTTGATCTCGTTGCGCAGGTGCGCGGCGGCCTCTAGATATTCGGCGAGGCGGGTCAGGATGATGTCAATCTGACCCGACACTTCGCCGGCGCGGATCATGCTCACGTAGATGTGACTAAACACCCGCGAGTGTGGCTCTAGCGCCTTGGATAAGTCTGAGCCGTTGCGAATGTCATCAACGACCTTGTCCAGGCAAAACCCGAAGCCCGGGCTCTCGGCTTGCTCAGCCAAAATCTCCAACGCCTCTAGCATCGGGATGCCAGCGCCGAGCATGGTGGCGAGCTGTCGAGTGAAGAGCTCAACCTCGCCCTTCTTACACGACGCCTTCTTCACCTTTCCGCGCCCACCGCCGATCGGCTGCGAGAACATCGCGACCAGGCCAGCGGACTTACGCACGTCTAACGGCGTGAGGTTTCGACGCCGCACAGCAGCGGCAGCTTCAGACTCTGAAGCTGCCGCGACGGTCCCCTTGACGACCTTGCCGACTTGATCACGGGCTTCGTATTGAAACTTAGTTGCCATTAGTAGAACCCCCCACCGCCGCGAAATTCAGGCGCTAGCACCGGTCCGCCATGGTTCGCGCCTCGACCTCTTGCAGGCTCGTCTTGCCGCGCGCGGCGTTCAAAAGGGCGCATCGACGCAGCGTCAACATCCCCTCGCTGAGGGCCTTCTGCTTGACGTCCGCGATGTTGGCGCGATCTACGACCATGCGCCGGACCTCATCGGACATCCGCATCGTCTCCAATAGCGCAAATCGTCCCTTGTAGCCGTCGCTGCACCTGGGACACCCGACTGGCTCGAAGAACTCCATCGGGGTCTCTGGGTCCTCTAGGTCAGCCTCATGGAAGCCCAGGTCGAGCAGCGCCTGCTCGGAGACGTCGACGCGCTTCTTGCAGTTCGGGCAGAGCTTTTTGCTGAGCCGCTGCGCGCAGATCAACAGCGCGGAGCTAGCGACCATGAACGGGTCAACGCCCATGTCGATCATTCGAGTGATCGTCGACGGCGCGTCGTTAGTGTGCAGCGTGCTCAGCACGAGGTGCCCGGTTAACGCCGCCTTGATGGCGATCTCGAGCGTCTCCTGATCTCGGATCTCGCCGAGCAGCACCACGTCAGGGTCCTGACGCAGGATCGAGCGGAGCGCGCCGCTGAAGGTGAGGCCGGCCTTGGGGTTAACCGGGACCTGGTTGATCCCCTCGAGCTGGTATTCGACCGGGTCCTCGACCGTCACGAGGTTGATTTCCGGTGACGCGATGTGACGAACGGCCGAATAAAGCGTCGTCGACTTACCCGAGCCTGTCGGCCCGGTCACGAGGATCATCCCGTAGGGCTGCGAGCAAGCCCAGAGGTAGTCCTCCATGCATCGCTTCTCGAAGCCGAGCGACTGGATATCAAGCGCGAGGTTGGTCGAGTCCAAGATCCGGAACACCGTCTTCTCGCCCCAAACAACCGGCAGGATCGAGACGCGGAAGTCGACCGCCTTGCGACCGATCTTCATCTGGAACTTGCCGTCCTGTGGCTTGCGCTTCTCGGCGATGTCCAGCTTGGACATGATCTTGATGCGCGACGTGATGTTGTTCTGCATCCGCTTCGGCAGGGTCATCGCCTCGACCATGGACCCGTCCTTGCGATAGCGCACGATCACCTTCTTCTCGAAGGGCTCAATGTGGATGTCCGACGCGCCTTGGTTGCAGGCGTCGAGGATCATCTTGTTGACCAACTTGACGACGGGCGAATCCTCGTCGCTGATCTCGCTGAGATCTGTGGACTCGTCGTCGAAGGCCTCCTCCTTCAGCGAGACATCGCCTTCGTCGAATGAGTCGAGGATGCCGTCTACCGACTCGGTCTCCTGTTGATAGCTCTTCGCGCGCGTCCGCTCGATCTCTTCTTGAGTGGAGACGACGAGCCGTAGTTGGCAGCCCGTGACGATGCGGATGTCGTCGAGTTTGAGCACGTCGAACGGGTTGGCGACGGCGATCGTCAACATCGAGCCGATCTTGTCGATCGGGAAGACCCCGTAGTCACGCGCCACGTCTTCAGGGACCGACTCAAGCACCTCTTTGTTGAGGGTTAGCTTTGAGAGGTCGATCGGTGGGATGTTCGCCGCCTTCGCGATCAACGCGACGAGCTCCTGCTCGCTCGCGATCCCCTTCTTAACCAACACCTCCGTGAACGGTCGCTGCGACGACTGCGCCTCAGCGAGGAGCGTCCCGCCCGCGCCCGCTTCGAGCTTGCCAGCCTTCTCGAGGATGGTCCGTAATTTTCTGCCGAACTGCGACATCACTCAGCGGGCCCGCCTCGCGCTGCTGTAGGCACCAGCGGAGGAGCCGTGCCGCTCCATCAACCGCTCGAGGTCCGCCACGTCAGAAGAGTGCTCCCGCGCGTCTTGGGCGGTGATCTTCCCTTGCCGGTAGAGCTCGAACAGCGACTGGTTCATCGTGCGCATCCCGACCTGCGCGCTGGTCTGGATCGCCGACATGATCTGGTGCGACTTGTTGTCCCTGATGAGGGCGCGGATCGCGGGGTTTGCGATCATCACCTCGGCCGCGAGCGCCCGTCCCTTGCCGTGCTGATGCGGCACCAGCTGTTGGCAGACGATCGCCTGCAGCGTGAAGGACAGCATCGTGCGGATTTGCTGCTGCTGGTGAGCAGGGAACACGTCGACGATCCGGTTGACGGTCTGGGTCACGTCGGAGGTGTGCAGGGTCGCGAAGGTCAGGTGACCCGTCTCGGCGAGCGTCAACGCCGCCTCGATGGTCTCCAGGTCGCGCATCTCACCGACGAGGACGACGTCGGGGTCCTGCCTGAGCACCGACTTGAGCGCCTTACCGAAGGCGTGGGTGTCGCCACCGACCTCACGCTGGTTGATCAGGCACCCTTTGTTCTGGTGCAGGAACTCGATCGGATCTTCGATCGTGACGATGTGACCTTGCCGGTGCTCGTTGATGTAGTTGACCATCGAGGCCAACGTCGTGGACTTCCCGGACCCCGTGGCGCCGGTGCACAACACCAGCCCGCGCGGGAGCTTACAGATCCACTCTCCGACCTTCGTAGGCAGCCCGATGGTCTCGAAGTCGAAGACCTCGAACGGGATGACGCGGAGCACGGCCGCGACGGTCCCGCGCTGCACGAACGCGTTGGTGCGGAAGCGACCGAGGTTGGCGACTCCGAAGGAGAAGTCGAGCTCCAGGTTCTTCTCAAACTTGGCGACCTGATCAGCGCCGAGGACCGAGTAGACCAACTTCTTGGTTGCCTCGGGCATCAGCGGCTCGTGCTCGGTGTCCACGAGGCGGCCGTCGACACGGATCCGAGGCGGCGACCCCACCGAGATGTGGAGGTCCGAGCCACCCCGCTGAACCATCAGGTTCAGCAGCTCTTCCATCGAGACCATTCTGCGCGCTCCTTCGTCGACCCGCCCACCAGGCAGCTCGCTCTATGTATCGGCGCGCAAGCCCGCCCGGATTGAGCGGGAGCTGCAGGAGATCCAAATACCCGGCTGGACCCAGCCGGACCCAGCGACTCAGGCGCGCTCGGCGCGGTCGCATGGGCGCGTTCGCGGCGGCGAGGCGCCGGCGATCCCTCGAAAGCTCCGGATCAAGCAGCGTCGCAGACGCGCCCCAGGCTCGGCAGACGGGCTCTCCGCAAGCGAGCTGAGGCGCTGGAGGCGGTCGTCTACATGCTGTCGCCGACGACGATCTCGACGCGGCGGTTCGAGGCCTTGTCGCCGCTGCTGACCGGGTCGAACGGCCCCCACCCGACGATCACGATCGAACTCTCTGGCACGCCCTGCTTGACGAGGTAGGCAGCGACGGCGTCCGCGCGCTTCGCGGACAAGTCACGGTTGCTCTTGAAGCGGTTCTTGGTCTTGCGGATCGGATCCGTGTCCGTGTGCCCCTCAACGAAGAAGCGATGGCCGGCGAACTGCGCGCGCAGCACCTCGGCCACGTTCTTCAGGACTCGGTGCGAAGAGCTCTTCAGCGCGATGCTGCCCGAATCGAAGGTCACGCTGTTGTTGACCCCGATGCTGAGGCGGCCGCGGTTGTAGCGCACGTTGGCTTGGTTGCCGAGGTCGTCCTGGAGTTGGTCCAGGAGGTCTCCCTCAGCGCTGCCCGCGCTCGCCTCGACCACCTCGGGACGAGCCGAGACGCGGTTCCTCAGCTCCTCGTTCTCTCCGCGGAGGCGACTGACGTCGCCGTTGAGAGCTTGGATCCGGTCATCGCGGTCCCGCAGCATGTCTTGGTACCGAGCTGTGCAGCTCGTCCCCAACAAAGCGATGAGGAGCGAAGAGAAGAGGATGGCCTTGCGGACGTTCATGATGAGTTCCTGAAGTAGACGACGGGTTCGGGTCGAGGGTGGATCTAGGTGAGAACGAAATCGGTCAACGGCGAGCCCGCCGTAGCAGCCAGAGCATTCCTAGCAGCGCGCTGACGCCGATCGTCAGCACGAGGTAGACCGAAGAAGGGTTGCGTCGCTGCCAATCGGGCCATTCGACGAACAGAAGATGAATTGCGCGATCGCCGCAAAACAGCGAAACGACCGCGCCCATGGCCAGATATGGACCGAAGGGGATGCGGGCTAGCAGCCCGCCACGCAGCGACAGGGCGACGCCGACCACGGCGCCGAACAGGCAGCCGAGGAACAGCGTCAACAGCGCGCTCTGCCAGCCGAGGAAGGCGCCGACCATCGCCATCAACTTCACGTCGCCAAAGCCCATAGCTTCTTTGCGAAACACAGCCGAGCCGAGCGCGCGGACACCCCAGGTCACTCCTCCGCCGACGGCCAGACCGCACAGGCTTGCCAACAGCGAACGCAGCGCCGGCGAGACCGCCGCGTCGTCCGAAATGGATCCAGCGAGGCCTGGGTAAAGGCCCGCGACGACACCGACCGCCATACCTGGCTTGGTCAGAGCGTCGGGCAAGAGCTGTGTGTCGAAGTCGATAAACGTCAGCGCGATCAGCATCGAGACGAAGACACACTGCCAAGCAAACGCCGCGGCTGCAGGAGCCAGCAGTGTCCCTGACGCGTCGCACACTGGACCGGAAGGCGGCCAGAAAGCCAGCGACCAGAAAGCGCCAGCGGTTAGCAGCTCGACGAACGGATAGCGAAACGAGATCTTGGCCCCGCAGCAGCGCGCCGTGCCGCGCAGCGCGAGCCAGCCGAACACGGGGACATTGTCGAACCAGCGGATCTGACGACCGCAGCGCGGGCAGTACGAGCGCCCCATGACGGAGCGCTTGCTCGCGTCTTCCTGGGGCAGCCGCCAGATGAGGACGTTGAGGAACGAGCCAATGCACGCTCCGAACACCGCCGCACCTGCTGCGAACGCTGCCGTATCCACCTGTACTCCTGGTACTGTCGCGCATGCGCGACCCCGCTTTTGACCGATGCCTCGTCGGGTTGCGATCCCTACGACCGCCACGGCGCACTGACCTGCGCCATGTCTGACCGCCCGAATGGCTTTCGGCAGTATACGGTCATGCCGAATACGAATCCAGCCAACCTTGCGCGAGTCGGCGGAGCCGTCCGTCAGCGCGGCCGGACGAGCCGGAGGCGCCGAATCTCGGGCAGCGGCGCGTCCGATCGCACCGCAGCGCGCAGCCTGAGCCGCACGAAGTCGCCCGCGCCGGAGACCGCGACGCCGCCGCGCCGAATCGGCCGCCAACGCCCCATGCGACCCTCGCGGAGGTCCGGCGAGGCGCCCGAGATAGGCTCTGCGGAGGTCGACTGCCAATCGACACGCACGCCAGGAGCGACGTGCTCCAGCTGCAAAACGCCTGCGTCGATGTGAGGAGGGAACTGTCGCCAAGGCAGGCGCGCCGAGACCTCAAACGCACCACCTGGCGCCAACCCGTCGGTGAAGGTCGCCGGATAGACGCGGGACGCGCCGCGAGCTCCCTGGATCTCTGCGCCCGCGCCAGAGATCCGCGTCTCGACAACGAGCATGGTCCTGGGCGGCAACGGCCCTTGAAGGGCGACGCCCGCGATACCTGCGAGCAACAGCGCTGGCCCATCGCTGTCGCTGCCTCCCTCGCGCTGAATCGCGCCTTCGACGACGACGGCGCCAGCAGCGACGACGCTCACCGGCGCGATCTCGATCAGATCTGCGGCAGGCTGCGGCGCAAAGCGATCGCCCGGCGGGTCTATGCAGGGCGCGACGAGCTTGAGGACCCCAGCGATTCGGACGCCGCCCGTAGCACAGAGCTGCAGCGGACCTGACTGAGCGTCGACCGTCACCGTGACGTCGCGCGGGACGTCGATCGACGAAAACGCGAACGTGGCCCCATCGCTCACGCACAGCTCGCCGTCGCCGCGATCAAAAGGCTGCCCGGGCCGCAAGGTCGTATCGCGAAGCGGGCGGAAGGCGCCGAGCCTGCCGTTACCTGCCTCCACGCGCACGCGCGGCAGCACGCGCTCACCGCGCACCTCGAAGCCCGGCGCCAACGCTCGCGCGCCGTCGTAGCCGCGCTCTTCCTCAGGCCAAACACAAACCGGCACCGTGTCCCCTGCGATGACGCTCCATATCGCGGGCGCTCCCGGCAGCGGCCGACGCCCGCGGTAGTCGCTCAGCCCGCCGCCCTGCCGAACCGAAACGCTGATCCAATCCCCGCGCTTCAGCGGTCGCTCATGACCTTCGGACGTCCTAGGCACGGCGCCTAGATCGAGCGCGACGCTGCATCCTGGCAAGGCGTCAAGCGGGGTGGTCACGACCTCGACCCCGCGCGGGACGAGCTCCGTGGACTGACCCAATACCTGGACCTGAAAAGCCGCCGGGCGCACCGAGAGCGGCAGGACCGGTTGCGTGAAGTGCACGACGAGCCGCGGATCGTCAGACGGGATCGGGAGCGGCACCTCTGGGCGTCGCAACAGAAACGGCAACTCGCTGGCTGGCGGCCGCAGGATGGAAGGCAACCCAGCGGGTGCGTCGTCACGCTCGGCCACGTAGACGTCCAAGGTGACCGCCGCTTCGAGCCAGCGACCGTCCGAAGACCGGATCGAGTCCGGACGCGGATGACCGGCGAGCTGGAGACGGTAGTGCGCTCCCGGCAGATACGAGCCGTCTTCGAGGCCCGGGGACAACGGCGGATGGGGCACGAACGAGATCCAGTTGTCGCCAGTCTCCAGCCTGCCTGGCACCTGATATCCCTGATCGTCGAGCAGGGTCACGGAATCCTCGGTGATCGAGAGGCTGCGCAGCGCCGCCGAGAAATAGACCGTCAGCGCGTCATTGAGCAGTACCGGCGCGCTAGCGTCACCCAGGACTGGCGACGTGCGCGCGACCACGAGCGGAGCGGGCCCCTGGGCACCTTGCCAGCAACCTGCGACGACTGCCAGCAGCGGCGTCAACAAGGCCGTCGCGATTGTCCGTCGCTGAGGTCGCATGGTCACCGAGATCATCATCGCAAAAGCACCTAGCTGCGCCAGGGTAGACGAGGAAACGAACCGGGCACGCCAATGCTCCCAAAAGGGCAACGGGCCGCCCACCGAGCGACCCGTATGTGCGGCAGGCGACGCTCAAAGCGCCCCTGCTCGACAACGTCACGACGACGCGCCTACTGCCCTGTGCTCAGACGATAGACCACGCTGACGCTCCTCAGCGTAGGCGAGAGCGCCGGCGACACGTCGACGTTGTTGGTCATCACCAGACGCATGTTGAGGAAGCGCGGGAGCAGTCCCGACGCCGGATCGCGGATCTGGCTGACCGAGTCCTCGGTGACGTAGCGCGTCAGGCCGTCTGCAGCCACGCGCGGCGTCTGGCCGGTGAAGCGGTAGTTCGGCGTCGAGTAGCGGTACGCCTCACAGGCGTAGTTGACGTTGAGCAAGTTGCCGCGGCTGAGTCGGTCGTCGGCGTCCAGACCAAAGCCTGGGTTGTAGAGCGTCTCACTGTTCTGGAAGACTTCGCAGCCGCGCAGCTCCACGAGCACGCCGGTGCCGGCCGGTTGACGGCCCTGCGGCGGATCCAGCTGGACCAGCACGTCCGACATCCGGAGGTTCGGGTTGACCGAGGCCCAGTCAGGGTAGCCGTTGACAGAGAAGCTCTGCTGGTTGGGGTCGACGAGCTCGGCGCGCTGCGGCTGCAGGGTGTCGAAGAAGCCGAACGTCACAGTCGAGACGCGACGAACGAAGTCTGCGCGCGCCCAGTAGAGCATGCCGTCGCCTGCCGGGGCGCCGAACAGCCCGGTCTCCGCCGCGCCGAGCGCCGGGTCCTTGACGATGTTGACCGCGTTGGCCTGCAACACGTTGGCCGGATCGACCAGGATTTCGCCGCCCGTGACCAGGTCGAAGCCGCCCGAAGCCTGGACGCGGATGCGAGGCCAAGCGGGGTAGCCGCCCGGACAGCCGCTCGGGAACGTGTCGTAGTAGCCGCCGATCGAATTCCCGACGCTCGGCGGACCGAGCATCGCGACCTGGAAGCCGTTGGTCGCCAGGGCGATGCCGTTCGCGGCGTCGTCCGGGAACATCTTCATGTCGACCAACAGCGGCAGCGCGATCGGGTCGTGGTCCCGTTGGTTCAGGCCGTCGAAGTCCTCGGGGTCCATCGCCCAAGTGCCGGAGCCGAACTGCTGGAACTCAGCGTCGGGGATGCTGGTGATCCAGGGAGAGTCGACGTTTGCGGTGATGTCGTCGCTCGGCGCTTGGCCGCCAGGGTTCTGCGCGCCCCCCAGTCCGATGACGTTGCCGCTGCCGTCGACCGTGACGAGGCGCGAATCGCGCCACGTGTAGCTCCGGTCAAAGCGCGGGAATGGAACGTATGCCACACCGAAGTCATCACGCCGGACCTCATTCGGGTTGATCACGTAGATCCGGTCCTCGAACACCGGCACCATCTCGGAGCCTTCGAGCACGTTGTCCGCGAAGACGTTGGACAAACCAGAGTTCAGCGAGCGCGGGTCGAGGATGCAGACGAACGCCGGCGGGTCTGCGTCGTCGAGGGTGCCGAACCAGTTCTCGTCGGCGCGCTTGCGGGCGTGGCCGAGCGACATCGAGAACCGATCGAACTCATCGTAGAGCACAGTCTCGTCGTTGAAGGGGCTCCAGTAGAGCTGCTCGACGTCGAGGCCGAAGTCCGAGGGCTGCGTGTAGCTCAACGTGAAATCGTCCTCGATGTAGCGCATCTGCATGCGCGATCCCTGCGGCTTCATCGGCTCGATGACGCGGCCCGACGGCTCAGGCTGCGTGCCGGGATAGACCTGCGGCAACGCCTGGATCGGTACTTCATCGCTCATCCGAGGCTCCCAGTAGAGCAATCCGGGGTGCGGCGCTCCCTGGGTGTCGAGCGGGACACACCCGAAGCCAGGCGCAGGCGGGACGAGCGTGTTCTGCGTCGCCTCGGAGCCGGGATAGGTGAACGCCGGGGCGATGTTGTTGTTGGTCGAGATACCGGCCGGGTTGTTCGGACCTTCGGGCTCACCCGAGTCCCAGCACTCGCCGCGGTTGATGCGGCTGATCGCCGCTAGGTTGTTGTTGTTCGCGGAGCGCTGGAAGCGGACCCCGGAGGCCCCCGTCAGGCGACCGTTCTCCAGGCGATATTGACCGAAGAGGTCTACCGAACCTGGCAGCGTGCCGTCTTCGTCCTCAGCGTTGAATAGGTAGCTGTGCCATCCGATTAGGTTCGAGTTGGCGGCGGCGTCCAACTGGAAGTCGACCGACCAAGCCTGCTGCGGGTTGCCGATATCATCAAAGATCTCGAGGTTGTTGCCCGCGAGGTCGGTGATCCCCGCGCCCTCAAGCAGGATGTGGGCGCTGTAGATCTCCGCGACGCCAGCTTGGTGCGCGAACCCGAGCTGCGGTTGCAGGCGCAGCACGGTGCCGTCACCGGCGAGGTCCGTCAGACGGGCGGGCACCACGTGCAGCGTCGCCTGCTTGGGATCCGTCATTTGGTCGGCGTAGGACTGGGCTGCCTGATCCGGCTTGGTCAGCAGGAGGTTCGCCGTAACGTCGACCTGGTCGAGGTCCATGGGCTTGTTGAACTCGAACGCGACCGACGCGTTGGGGTCGATGTCGACGGCCGCGGGTCCCGGAGACGGCTCAATGCGCACAAACAGATTGCGCCACGCGACGTCAGAGAGCGCGCCGCTCCCGACCGAGTACGGGACCTCTTCGACGTAGACAGCGCGCAGCGTGCAGTCCTCACCGTTCGCTGTGTTGTTCGCGCGGAACGACACCTCTCGCCCCTCCGAGTCACGACCCGGGGAGACGGTCGCGAGGCGCAGACCGACGACAGGGACTGTCTCGCCCTGACCGGAGTCGCCGGGCGGCGCGTTGATCCCACGACCGAGCTGCGCGTTGCCCGCGTCCGCGGCAATCGAAAGGTTCTCCAAGATCTCGGCTCGCACGGTCACCGTCTCAAAGGCGCCCGTGGACAGCTGAACGATGACGTCTTGCTCGATCAGGTCACCGGCGTCGAGCGGGCGCTGCATCGGCGCCGCGAGCGGGCCAAGCGGGACGTTCTGGAGGTTGAGCGGTCCGTCGACGAACGGATACCGCGCGCGGATCGGCACGAAGTTCAGCCGCTTGTTCACGGTCAGGGTGTTGGTCACGGCGTCGACCGCGACGATGCCCATGTCGAGAGAACCGATCAACTTCGGCGCCTCTGGCTCGAGCAAGCGACCCGCGAGCCCGTCCTGCAGGTTCCCCGAGCGGAAGTCCCGGATAACCGACTCACGACCGGCGCTGTCGACACCGTTGAGTTCCTGAACGCTGTCCTGATCCACGAAGAAAGCGGACACGAGCTGACCGCGGTTCGGGATCGCGATGCGGATGTTGGCGGTGACGTTGTCGGCCGAGGTCGGGATGCCCGCTGACGTGATGCCGCCTGCCGCTTCTCCGCCGAGGATGGTCGTGTCAAGCACCAGGGATCGCTCACCGACGACCATGCGGTAGGGCAGGATCCGGAAGGCGTCGACAGGATCGACGAAGTTCGGGTCACCCTGAAACTCTAGGAGCTGGATCGCGGCCGGGTTGGCATCGAAGAAGTCCTTCGTCGCGCCGATCGGGCCGCTGAAGTTCAACTTGATCGCGGCGTTGCGCGGCACGATCGGGATCGGACGCGTCTGCGTGTTCTGCCCGCGATACGAATCAGGCAAAGCCGGAAGCCCGCTTTGGGCGTCGGCGAGCGCCGCGTCGAAGGCGAGCTTCTCCGGCCCGGGACGGTCGTCCCAGAGGACGACGAGCTGTTCGTGGCCGACCTCCTTGTTGAACGGCAGGAACTCGTAGCGCGCGCTGGCGACCTCGTTGCCGGCTGCGTCGAACAGCGACTCGGAGGCGATGCCGGGATTGACGACGACGTCGCGGGCGATCAACTCGAGCGATCGGTTGGCGCGCAAGCGACGGTCTCCGAGACTCGGGTCGATACGGCGGAACGCGTAGACATCCACGACGCGACCGATCTCGACGGAGGCGAGCGTCGTGCTGCCGCCGGTTTGTTCAGCGTCAGATGATCTCCCGTCACAAGCCCACAGGGCCGTGAGAACGAGCGCCAGTGGCCATGCTCGGAACCGGTTCTTCGCTTGCATCATGTCAGTGACTTCTTGGTGTGGCCGGCACGTGGCGGCCGGCGCGGTCGTCAGGGAACCTCGCGGGGCCCCTGACAAGTTGAGATTCGTGTGGGTTGGTTCGTTGGGTCGTCGAGGTCGCTTGCCGCCGCGGCCCACTCTGGGCCGTGACGCTAAGCTCCGCGTGGTGATCAGAATCGGAACGGCAACCTCAGGTAGTGCAGCTCCGGCCTCGGGGTCTCCGGCGTCAGGTCCGGCGGAGAGTCGCCGGCGTTGGCGCGGAAGCGCGTGTCGAACAGCAGGTCCCACTGGACGAAGTTCGCGCCCAGTTGACGGACCTGCTGCTGAACCGCTGGATCAGCGAGGTCGTAGACGAAGGTGCCCTCGGTGGCGGGGAACCGCGTCGCCGAGGGGTCCTGCGGGTCCTGGTGGAACGCCCAACCGAAGCGGATGTTGGCGATCGGGACGCGATTGGACTGACTCCCCGCGTAGGTCGGGCCCAAGCCCTCCAGGCCGTCGGTGACGACTTTGAAGAACTTCCCGACCACCCGCAGCTGGGTAGCGGCGGTTTCGAGGGCGCCCGACTCCGGAGAGAGAACCACCTCGTTGGACGTGTGCGAGAGGATCCGGTAGCTGCGCAGCAGCGTGTCGCTGGCGTCGAGCAGTTCCGCTTCGTATTGAACGAAGCGGTCTTCAACAGCCCCCAACGCCGACGACGACAGCGTGACCCGGTATGCGGGCTGGCCGAGATAGGTGGAGTTGGCGTTGCGGTTCAGGATGCCTGCAGGGGCTACGGCTTCGGGATAGACCAAGCGACCGAGACCTTGATCGACCTCGTAGTTCGCGTAGCCGAGCGCGACGCTGGCAGGGTCCAGCTCGACACCGCTCCACTCGTACAGCGGGCCTGCTTGCGCCCCACCCTGCTCGACGACGCCCCGCGGCAGGTTGTCGTCGGCGATCAGCGCGCGACGCGCCGTCGCGCCTGTGTCGATCCACTTCGAGCGAAGGCGAGAGCTGCCGGCGAACGGAGACGGGAGGAGATACGGGGCAGGGCGGATGTCCCCCTCGTCGACGCCGAGCGGGTTGACGGGGTTGCCTTGGTCGTCGACGCCGACGCCGAACGTGTCGGGGTATCCGCGCCAAGCCAGCAGGCCGATCTTCTCCGCGCCCGTGACCTCTAGACCGCCGGTCAGCACCCGGATGTTGTCGTCGAGAATCGTGTTGGTGTTGTCGCTGTTCGTGGTGCCGGGCGGCACCATCAACTGCACGATGCCCATGCCCCCGAAACCGCCCAGCGGCGTCGAGTCGTAGTTCTCGATGTAGAGTTCCGAGACCGCGGTGCCGCTCGCGGGGTATTTGCCCTGAACGATCGGGGGCGCAGACCCTGTGACACAAGAGCCGCCGTCGGCGGAGATCGAGAACTCGTAGTCGTTGTCCTCGTAGGTGTAGTTCAAGCCGCTGCCTGACTTGGCGTTGATCACGATGCCCTTAGCCGACATCAGGATGACCATGCCGCCGGCGCCGCCGCCGCCGCCGCCGCCGCGGGTGGAAGTCGACGAAGGCTCGCCGCCGCCGCCTGAGCCGCCATCCGCGGTGATGACGCCGCCGTCGTTGATGATGATCTCATCGAGCGCCTTGACGATCAGTACGCCGCCGCCGCCGCCGCCGCCCCCGCCCGAGCTGTCATTCTCGAAGTTCGGGTCGTTGACGCTGCAGTCCGCGTTGTAGGACAGGTCGCCGCCGCCGCCACCGCCGCCGCCGCCGATCGGGACGGTCAGCTCACCGGTGATGCGGAGGTTGGTGTCGTAGCGCACTCCGACACCCCAGAAGTTGTTATCGGTGCGGGCGTCGACGAAGACCGTCGGACCCGGCACAGCGCCTTCGAGGCTGCGCGTGACAGTCCCGGCCGGCCCGGAGCAGCCTTGCCCGCCTGTGCCGGTCTGCTGCTGGAAGATCGCAAACGGATTCAGAGGCGGGGGGTTGCCGGTGCCGATTGGCACCGTGCCCGCCGGACGGATCAGCTGCTTGTAGCCAGGGTCACCTTGCGTCGACAGCGAGCCGCCGCCGCCGCCAGAGCCGCGGCCACAGCCTGCCGTGCACGAGAGCGAACCGCCGCGGCCGCCCTGATTGGGTGCCTGCAGCGGCCCGTTGCCGGCGGCGCCTGCGATGTCACGGTCGGTCGCGCTGGGCGAGCCAGCGCCGCCGTCACCGCCGCCGCAGACGCCAGCCCCGCCAGCCTTCGCGATATTGGCGTTGCCAGACGTGTTGACGCGTTGTCCGTCGCCGCCTCGAACCGACAGCGTGCCCGCGACCTCAAAGGTCTCGGAGACCAACCAGACCATCGGGTTCGTGCCAGTGCCTTGCACCACCCGACCCGCAGGGATGTTCACGCGGCGGAAGTTGAAGACGCCGCCGGAGACGTTGTAGGGCGACCCGTTCTTCGGCTCGACGACCGTGAAGTCGGTGTTGAGCACTGTGAGCGGCGCGGTCGGCTCGAACTCAGCGCCGGTGATGTTGCCTTCGAAGTCGAAGCCGGCCTTGAGGTAGCCGGGCCCTACTTCGCCAACAGGCTCGGAGAACGCGGCCGTCAGGTCGACGTTCGAGGTGGCCAGGAAATCATCGATGAGCCCGTCGAACTGCTGCTCGTAGTCCCTGCGAGTTTGGAAGGTCGCGAAAACCCGCTCATAGGCAACGTTGGCGACGTTTGACTCCCCGGAGATGTCTTCCAGGGTGCGCTCTACGACGACGCGGATCGTGGCGTTGTTCGGCAGCACACCTAGCGGGCGCATCAGCAAGGTCGCGCCGCTGGAGGCGTTGGCCTCGAGTTCCACGTCGGCGGGGATCCACCAGTTGTTGCCGTATTCGGGGTCGTCGTACTCCAGGTAGACGCGCCCGCGGCTGTTGCTGTTGCGGGTCAACGGGTCCGTCTCGACCTCGGTCGGGATGTTGTTGCTGGAGGGGTTGAGCGGCTGGTCAAAGCGCAAGCGCAGCTCGACGGGCGCCGCCCCCAGCTTGTTGAGGACCACCCCGCTCGTATCCGGCGCCGGGGAGATCTCGAACGCGGAGCGCTTGGGACCGCCCGGGGCGGTGTTGCGGAACAGCGCCGACGGCGTCGTCCCGTCAGCCGTCTCGAACCGGAACGTGCGCGGCAGGGTGAGACCTTGCCCGCTCTGGTCGCGGATGACGGTGTTGTTGTTGACGTTGCCGCCGACCAGCTGAACTTCGTAGGTCCGCCCAGGGCGGAAGCCGCCGTTGGTGTAGAGGTTGTTGGTCGGAAGCACCGGGGAGAACAGCAGCCGCCGACCAGGCAGGTCGTCGCCCGGGCTCGTGCCGATCGAGAAATCCCCAGCGACAGGCTCGGCGATGGGCTGACCGATCTGGTCAAAGACCTGGAACGAGAACGTAGTCAGGTCTACCGAGCCCAGGTCGACCTCGGTGCTAAAGTCGATCCGGATCGGGTCGTTCAAGAAAAGTTGACCGTTGTCGACTGGCTCGGTGCTGAGGACGATGAAGTCCCCGCCGGTTCCGCCTGGCGCGCTGCCGCCCCCTCCGCAGGAGGCGAGCGCTACGAGAGCAGCCAACGAGAACAGTCGGGTGAAGGACACTCGGGTCATGGCGTTATTGCGTGCCAAGCGGCATGTGCGCCGCTTGGGCGTTGGAGTCAGAGTGGGAGAGGATGTCCGAGAGCGGGCCCCCGCCCTTCGCCCCCACGAACCGCGGGCACGGGGCGCCCGGCGCCTGGTGCTGATCACGTCGTTTCGCTGCCATGGGGTGGAGGGGTCGCGCCGCGACATGGGAGCGCAGCGCCAGGGGAATCAGGAAAATGGGGAGGCCGCGCCGCTCGCCGGCGAAGGAGGTCGGGGGGAGGAAGGTTTGGAGGGGTCGTGTTGGGGCGCCCCGACGGCTGTAGCGGCCGGGGCAGTCGTTCTGGCTATTGTTGCCAGCGGTAGGACAGCGCGAACGTCTCGATCGCCGGGGAGACCGGGGGGTTGGCCTGCGCGTTGTTGGCCGCGATGAAACGCCAGTTCACGAAGCGGATGTCCTTCGGGTTGAAGGTCTCGTTCGGGCCCGCGAACCCGAGCGTGTAGGCCGGATCCATCAGGATGTTGGGGTCCTCGACGTAGCTGGTGACCGTCTTGTTGTACATGTAGGTCCACCAGTTCCTGGCTTGGGAGGTCCCGGACAGCGGGCGGTTGTCCCACTTGCGCATGTGCGCGTCGCCAGCCTTGAACGGGTCCAGCGGGAAGTTGTCGTCCGTGGGCCGCAGCTGACCGCGGTCGTTGGCCGAGAACGTGGTGTTGTTGAACAAGGACGAGGCGTTCTCGATCCAAGCTTCGTAGTAGAACGGCCGGTCGTCGACGACGCTCGCGCCGCGGAACTGCGGCACGACAGATGTCCCGGGCGGCAGCAGCGCCAGCGGCGGGTCGAACTCGTAAGCGAACGAAGGCAGCACCCCGACAGGCGGGTTCGGCGCGCCGTTGGCGAGGTAGAACGGACCGAGGCGCGGGTCCTCGAAGCCCGCGGGCACTCGGTGCGGGTTGTAGAGGTCAATGAACCCGTTGGTGATCACGGTCTGTCGCTTCGCGACATCCATCATGATCCAGTAGAACGTGTTGTCGCCGCCGCCAGCCGGGGTCACAGCGCCCGTCGGGGTGTAGCCGCCAGAGGCCGTGTTCCACTGGCTGTCGCCCGGGCCGCGGCAAATCGCGGCGCTGTTCGCCAGCGCCGCGCGCCCTGCGCTGACCACCCGGAAGTTCGGCTTCGGGTCGGACTGAACGGTCACCGCGGTCTGCCAACCGTTGGTGCCCAAAGCGATGTAGCCGCCACCAGCAGGCAGCTCTGACGAGTCACAATACGTCCAGAAGTCGGCGAGCAACGGCAGCGCGATGTTGCCGGTGAGCCCCCCGGTGTACTCATCTCCAGAGGACGGGCTCGCCAGCGAGTGGCTGCGGGCATCGTTCCAGTAGCTGTTGACGAACCGCACCGCGCCGGGCGCGCCGTCGTCGTCGATCCACCGCGATCCCTGCCCCATGCTGAACGGAGTCAGGATGTAGGGTGCGTAGTCTGCGCCGTTGATGTCCGAGCCGTCAGCGAGGGAGTCCGCGGAGCGGCCGCCCTGCTCGATCACCGTCTCGTCTCGGTAGATGAAGTAGGGCTCCTGGAACTCGGGCAGCGGCAGGAAGCGATTGACTTGGTTGACCTCGAGCACGACGTCGGCCGGGTCGATCTGCATCGGCGTGTCGACGTAAGCCGCGTTCCGCGGCGCTTGGCTCTCGATGATGGAGCCGTTGCCGCTCGGGACCGGGTTCCACGCGAAGTTCTTCTCGAACGCGCGGCGCAGGCCCGACTGGGTAAACGAGGGCAGCGAGCTGAAGTCACCGACGCACGGGATCGGGCGGTATTCGGAGTGGCCGAGCCACATCGAGACGCGGTCAAACTCGTCGAAGGTCAGGTTGGTGCCCGTGTAGGGCGCCCAATACATCTGCTCGATGTCGAGGTTGAAGTCGAACGGGTCCGTGCGCGACAGGCTCAGGTCGACCTCTCGCCAGAGCGTCTGCAGGCGGCAGCCGTACGGGTTGAGCGGGTTCTGGATCCCTGCGGGCACGAGGTTGTTGGCGCTGTTCGAGCCAACCATGGTCTCGCCGGAGAAGAACTGCGGGCACCAGCCCAGCGGGTTCTGCGGCTGCGGCGCGGCCTGCTGCTGCTCGATCGGCGACTGGTTCAAGTTGTCGGCGACCACGCGCGTCCTCGTCGTCGGTCGCGCTTGCAGCTTGTTGTCCAAGTATAGGAACGCGCCGAACATGTCCTCGAGCGGGTAGGCCTTGGCGATCTGAGGCTGGCCATCGCCCTGCACCTCCTCGGGCAGGAAGTAGCTCGGCCTTGCGTCCTCGTCGCGGCTGGCGAAGCGGCGCACGATGTTGATCGACAGGTTGTCCGAGAACACCGGCTCGGAGCCCGAGCTGCGCGTGTCGACGGTGAACGGGATGACGACGCTGTTGCTGCGGTCTGCCGTCGTGCCCTGAAGATCAAGCGGGTTTCCCGCGAGGTCCTTGATGCCGCCGTCGTCCGAATCGGAGATCAGGTGGAGGAAGTAGCGGTAGTCTGCGCCGGACGGAGCGTTCCGCATCGTCTCGTCGAGGTAGAACCCGGTTGAGGGCTGCAACCGCAGCGAGGTCTGCGAGCCGTCTTCGTCGAAGACCCGCGCCGTGATGAGGTACGGCGTACGATACTTGGCGAGGTCGAAGGTCGCGGGGTTCATGCCCACGCCGGTTACGCCGCCGTTGTTGAACGGACGGCTCGCGATGAAGTCCGCGATGCTGTCCTCCGTCGACAAGTCGCGCATCGCGAAGAAGAACGTGTCCGCCCACTTCACCGTCGCGAGATCGACCGGCTTGGTGAACCGCACGACCGCCCCGGCGTAGGGCGAGACGAACTCGTTCTGTTGCGGGCGATAGCCGTTGAGCTCCAGCGGCGCCGGCGTGAACTGCAGGAAGTTGCGCGCGTCGTCGCGGCCGTCCTCGTCCCCAGCGGTGAACTCGGCGACGACCACCGAACGCGGGGCGTTCTGCACCAGCCACGGCTCGCGCTCCGACAGCGCGGACGGGTAGCCAGGCAGGCCGCGCGGGTCGATCGTCTCCAGCCCTTCGATCCGCCGGATCCGCACGCGGACGTGCTGTGCGCCCGGGTTGTCGCGGTCATCGTCAGGGTCGACGACGACCTCCGCGCTGCCGAAGGGCACGCCCGACGAGTCGTTGATGAAGCGGATGACGTCGCCGCGGTCGATCTCGTGAGAGAGGCCGTTCTTGTAGACCGTGACCTCTTGCGTGAACTGGTTGATGTTCTCGACGCGCTCGAGATACATCGGGATCTCGCCGATCACGCGCAGCGGCAGCGGGTCGCGGACAAAGCCGCGCGCGATGTCGGCGGAGTCGTCGTCCTGGTTCCCCGAACGGAAGTCGCGCGAGATGGAGTTTCGCTGGCTGTTGTTGAGCCCCGTCAGGCCACCCGAGGTCTTAGCGCGCAAGCCCGGGATCGCGAGCGGGCCTTCGAGCGCGAGGGCGACGCGGATGTTCGCGCCGAACTGATCAGGCGAAGCAGGCAGCCCTGCGGCGTTGTTCGCGGTCTGGTATTGCAGGCCCTCGGTGCCAAGAAGCACCGGATCGAGCACGAGCGACGAGTCCCTGACGACGATGCGCACGGGCATCGGAACAAAGCCGTTGGGCTGCGTCGGATCGTCGACGATACGCAGCAGCTGCACAGCCTCGGTGTTGCGGAGTTCGCTGACCTGGCCGTTTGCGTCCCGACCGACGAAGAACGAGTCGTCGATGCCTAGCGGCGCGGAGAACCGCAGACGAACGCCGGCGTTTCGCGGCACGACGGAGAACGGCACCCCGTTGCCGTTCTGGCCGAAGAGCATCGGCGCGACCGTACGAAGCTCGTCGTCCAGCGCGTCGAAGGCGGTCGCGAAGTCATCTCCCGAGATGTCTCGCGGGATGAACAAGCGCGCCTGGAGCGTGTCAGGATCCGTGCCGATGAAGTCGAAGGTGACCTCGTTGTCTGACAGGTTCGAGTTCGACGGCCGCTGGTCCTGGATGTTGCCGCCGATCACGACGTCGTTGCGATACAGCGCGATCGACGCGCCCTCAGGGGTCACCTGCAAGCCGTAGACGTCGACCAGCCGGCCGTATTCGACGGCCAGCAGCTCAGGCTGCACCGTCGAACCCGGCGCCGCGCCCGCGGCCGATCCGCCGCCGCCGCCGCCGCAGCCTGACAACGTGAAGAGGCTCAGCGCGACTGCGAAACCGAGCTTGGGGCCGAGAGTGCTACGGCGACCACCGGTAGCCTGGGCGTTGTCTGCCATCATGGGATGCAAAGCTTGGAGATGAGGCGACATCTGTTGGTTGCAGACACCGCGTCGATCCGCGCGGTGTCTAGATTCTGGACGAGTTACTCAAGTGGGGTCCAGCCAGCCGCACGAGGCGTGGGGCAGAGAGAGACCCGCAAGATGCTACATCGGGCGTCGTTGGGTTCCGGGGTAAGCTCCCGTACGAAGCCGATGTCTCAGAGGGGCACAACAAACATCATGCCGTCGGGGCACTGCGCTGCAAGCATCCACAACATGCGTTTCAGTAGTAGTTTGCGACCTGATCGCCGACCTCTGGGGCGGCGCGGGTGAGTGCATCGACGCACCCCCGGGTGCGATTTCGCTCGCTGGGTCCCTCGAACCCCGCTGCGCTCAAGCGCTTGGGAACGTAAAGCCCGCGGCGCGCGCCTGGTCCTCGGTGGCGAAATAGGCGCGGCACTCCTTCCGGATCTCCCGAACCTGCCGCGCGTTGTGTTCGTACACCGACCGACTGGCGGTGTCCCCGATGAAGCGCGCTTCGACCTCACGTTCGCAGTAGGCGCAGGCGAGCACCATCGGCGTGGTGTCGGGGCGGACGCGAAAGTCACGCACAAGGTAGCGCACCCCTTCGTTGTTGGTGATGCAGCGCTCGTTGCGGCAGCGCAGACCGAGCACCCCGCTCGCGTCGCCAGGCGCCACAGAGAACAGCGGCGGCGGCGGCGCCTCCAGCTGAATCTTGCCGAGCTGATATGCCATCAGCGCCATGCGCATCGGCACGCCTAGCTCCGCCTGCCGGAAGTAGACCGAGCGCGGGTCGTCGTCCAGCTCATAGCTGATCTCATCGACCCGCGGCAGCGGGTGCATCACCCGCGCGTCCTTGGCGGCGGCAGCCCCCATCGTCGAGCGAGTCAGGCGAGGATAGTCCTTGGTGTCCTCCCCGTCGTGACGCTCTCGCTGCGCTCGCGTCATGTAGATCGCGTCGATGCGCGACACCTCGACGTTGCCCAGCTTGGTGAAGAGCGCCAGCTGGTGCGGCCTGCTCGCCGTCAGGTATGCAGCCGTGTTGCTGCTACCAGCCAACCCTGGCAGATCGCCGACAGAAGCCGTCGCGGCCTGCACGCCATAGTCTCGACGCAGACGCTGCAGCACATAGTCCGGCAGCTCGAAGCCCGGGTAGGGCATGGTGACGATGTTGGCCCCGAACCTGGCGAGCGCGTAGCAGAAGGAGTGGATCGTACGTGAGTAGCGGAGGTCTCCACAAAGCACGACCTCCAGTCCCTCCAGCCGCCCTTTCTCCTTCCAGAGCGTGTAGAGGTCGCAGAGCGTTTGGGTCGGATGCTCGTGCGCGCCGTCGCCGCCGTTCACCACCGGGACGGTCGCGTAGCGAGCAGCGACGCGCGCCGCGCCGTCCTCAGGGTGCCTGACCACGAGGATGTCTGCGTAGCTGCCGCCTACCACCCGCACAGTGTCGGCGAGCGACTCACCCTTGGCGCGGCTGGTGCTCTCAGCGTCGGCAGCCGTGATCACCCCACCACCGAGCCGCAACATCGCGGACTCAAAGCTCAGGCGGGTGCGCGTCGACGGCTCGAAAAACAGCGTCGCCATGATCGTGCCGCGACACACGTCCGACCAACCGTGAAGGTTCGAGCGGAATTCGTCGGCATGCTGAAACAGCTCGAGGATTTCAGCGGTGCTCAGGTCCTCGATGGAGACGAGGTCACGCTTGACGGGTTCGGCCATCGGCGCCGCCATCATGCCTACTGCGTAGCCGCGGGTCCATCGACATCGACGGCGTTCAGCGCCTCAAGCTGGCTTGGATCCATCGCGGCGAAGCCGCCCACCGCCGACGCCGGCGGCAGCTCGCGCGCCGCGGCGAGCAGCGCGCCGAGATGTTCGCGCACGTGCTCGGGGCGTTGAGACGACGAAAACGACGCGTCCCGACGCAGCTCGGAAGGCCACGGGCCAGCGACGAGGTCGCGCTTCGTGCTGACCACCAGCGCGCAGCCGGCGAACAGGGCCGCGTCTGTGGCGCGGGCGCCGGCGGCGCCGTCTACCACGCCGAGTTCCAAGGAGCCGGCGCGTTCCGCGCGCCCTCGCTCGATCGCCGCCGCGTCGAGCGCCGTCGGCGCCGTTCCCTCACCCGCTGTGTCGACCAGTTCGTAGGGATAGCCAGCCAAGGTCGTCAACTCGGCGATCGGGTCCCGCGTCAGGCCCGGCGTATCCCCCGTCAGCGCGCGCTCCCGAAACAACAGCAGGTTGAACAGGGTCGACTTACCGGCGTTCTGCCGGCCAACAAAGACGACCCGCTGCGGGCACGTCAAAGCCATCGCGAGGCGGCTGCGCGCCAGCGCGGCGGTCTTCATCGACCTCCGCAGCCCAGGCGACAAGCGACGCAGCGCGCCCAGCTCCGCCTCGAAATTGAACGCCAGCTGCTCGGCGGCGAGCGCCAACTGCGCTCGCGACATGGCGTCGCGGAGCAGGCGCTCGGCGGGTCCCTGCGGCTGTGAGACCTCGACGCCGAACCGCGCGTCCAGGGCGTCGAGCACCGCTGGCGCGCCGTGGGTGTGCAGCTCTAGGCTGCCGTCGGCTCTCGCGACGACCAAGACGTCGTCGACCTGCTCGCCTTGAAGACACAGCGTCGCCCGCAGCGACGACCCGCCAGCAGGCGGCGCGACCGCTGCGCCGCGCGAAGCGCGCAGGCACGCGAGGACGGCGTCGCGCTGCGCCGGCTCGACGCGCAGCACCGCGACGCCTGCCAGCCCAGGTGCGGTCAGCAGCTTCACGTCGGCGGCGCCGCGAGGGCGCGGAGGCCGTCATGCAAAAGGTCTGGGCAGAGCTCGGCGGGCTGCGCGAGGCGCCGCTCTAGCCGCCCAGCGTTCCCGCCAGTGACGACGAGCGCCGCGCCAGGGACCGCTAGGCGCGCCTCCGCGACCAGCCGCTCGACCAGCCCAGCCCACCCGATCAGCACGCCGGCGTCGACGCTTGTCTGCGTCGAGTCGGCAGGCAAAGAAGCGGACGCGTCCAAGTCGGCGCTCGGCAACGCCGGCGCCGTCGCTTGCATCCCTGCGACGAACGCTGCGAGCCCCGGCGCGATGGCACCGCCACGAAAGACCCCGTCTGCCGTCACCACGTTGACGGTCGTCGCCGTGCCGCAGTCGACGGTGACCGCTGCGCCGAAACGCCGGAAGGCGGCGAAGGCGCCCAACCACCGGTCGGCGCCGAGGGTCTCGAGCGTCACATACTCAAGCCGCAGCGGACACGGCAGGTCTACGCCCGCGACCTCGACGCGGAGCCCCAGAGCCTGGAAGGCGCCGCGCGCGGCGGCCAGCGCGTCAGGCACTACGCTCACAGCCACCACGCGCGGCGACGCGGCGCCGACGAACTCCGCGAGCGACGCGAAGGCTGGCGCGGAGGACGGCGTTGACCACGACCTCCCGGCGTCGTCGACGCACCGGATGGTGCTGTTGCCGCAATCGACGGTGAGCATCACGCGCGCTCCTGCCCTCGGGCGCTACTTGTCAGGCGCCTGGTAGACGCGCTCGACAACCTGCCCGTTTGACAGCCACTTCGTGGAGAAGGTCCGCACACCGCGCTGGTAGTCCTTCTTGACCATGTTGGTGGCCTGGGCTTTGGAGGTGATCTTTCGACTGTTGACCTCAAGCAACACGTCGCCGGTCTCGATCCCGTAGGCCTGCGCGAGCTTGGGCTGAACGCTGCGAACCGACACGCCGCGTAAGCTGCTCGTCTTGCTGACGTAGGTGTCGACGTAGACGTCGTTGAAGAAGTCACCCGACGACCGGAAGCGCTGCTCGTCCTTCCGCCCGATGTGGAACTGGTTGCCGACGCGGGTCGTCTCCTCCACCTCGCGCCAGGTGCCTGCCTTCGGCTGTTGCTGCTGCTCTGGGCGCGCGGCGCGCGCGTCAGCTTGCTCGCCGCGGCTGCGCAACGCGAGCAGGATGCTCTGCGGGATCGCCGCCGCGGTCTTCAGCAGCTCTTCCTCTTTCGGCTCGGCCTTTGGCTCCCCCTCTGCGGGCGGCGGGACGTCGCGGACGAAGAACGCCGACTGCGCGTTCGGCGCGACGCGCACCAGCCGGATGTGGCCGTAGGTCGGCCAGAGAGCGGACGAACGGCGCGGGTCACCGCCGTCGTCGACCCAGATCTTCTGCAAGATCTCACGCCCCGTGATGGACGCGGTCGGCATCGAGGTCGGCATGCGCGCGCTGCTCTTGTTGCGCTCCTGCCCCCCCTGCTGGCCACGTCGGCCCCGGCCGCGCGCGCTGCGCGTCTTCGCCGTCGAAGGAGCCGCCGAAAGATCCCGTGGACCCATTGGGGTGCCCGGCGGCTGGTTCTCCTTCAGCCACCAATCCGGCGGCTCGACGCTCGCCGTGGGCTTGTAGCGGATGATCACGTGCGCCTCGCCGCCGCGGCCGGATTCCTTTGGGTCGTAGACGAGCGACACGAGTTCGAAGATGTCCTCGAGCGGGGTCGTGTCGATCTTTGGCGTCTCTTCCTTGAGCCGCTGCGCCTCGATCTCGGCGGCGGTCGGCTCCTTGGGCGGCAGCTTGCCGATCAGGTTGACCTCCTTGAGTTGCGACCACCAGCTTGAGGCGGCGTAGTCAGGCCCGCTCGACTGGCTGCCGCTGCCCTGGCCGCGCTTGATGAGGCCGCGCGCCTGCTTGCTCCCCGCCTCGGAGGCCGCCTGACGCGCGTCGTCGTCCATCAGCGGCAGCGACTCGTAGACCGTCCAGCCTGCCCAGCAGAACAAGCCGAGCGCCGTGGTGTACAACAGAAACGGAAGTGGCAATCTCATCGGCGGTTGCTGAGCGTAGCGGATGACTGAGTGCGCAGATAGCTCGCCAGCTATCAACGTATCCCGATTTCGACGGTTCGCGAGGGCGGTTTCTTCCGCGCGAGCCGAGGCTTTTCTGATATGCGCCGCTGCCGCTGCCCAGAGAAGGCAAAGGCGGCGCGACGAAGCCAGGCAGGCGCAGGCGGCGGCTGGCATGGCGCAGTCGCAGCCTCCTGCGGCCCCTAGAACGGCGCGGAGGTCGCCTCACGAAGCCCGGACAACTTCCGCTTCAAGCTCCTCTAGACGCTCAAAGCACGACCTCGTCGCGGCACCCTATGGCCCCGGTCGCGATCGTCGGGACCGAAGGCGAGGACGGCTGCGGAGAGGAGCCATCGCTCTGGCCGAGCGCGGGGCTGAGTGGCCGATACGCTGAGACGTCGCCCGAGATACCTAGCGTCGCGCCAGCCACCTACGCAAAAGACCGGTCGAGAGACCTGCTAGGGCGTCACGCACCTAGCTACCGGAGCGGCTACCAAGTGGAGCCGCTGCCATATGACGTCGCGACCAAGCGCTGTGATACCAAGCGCTGTGATACCAAGCGCTGCGCTACCAACTGAAGGAAAGCGCTACCAAGCGAAGTGGCTGTAGGCGCTGTTCGCCTCTGCCATCTTGTGCACGTTCTCTTTCTTCGTGACCGCGGCGCCCTGGTTGTTGTAGGCGTCGAAGAGCTCTTCGGCGAGGCACTTCGCCATGGGCTTGCCGCGCTTGCTGCGGGCCGCGTCTACCATCCATCGGATGGCGAGGCTCTGTTGGCGGCGCTTGTTGACTTCGCGCGGGACCTGATAGGTCGCTCCGCCGACGCGCTTGGAGCGGACCTCGACGCGCGGCTTGATGTTCTCGATAGCCTTGGTGAAGACGTCGACGGCTTCGGCGCCTTCGACCTTGTTGCAGACGATGTCTACGGCCTCGTAGAACAGCGACTGTGCTGTGGTCTTCTTCCCGTCGAGCATGATCTTGTTGATGATCTTGCTAGCGAGCTTGTTGTTGTAGCGAGGATCGCCCTTCAGGTAGATCTCGGTGGACTTGTAGGAACGAGGCATCTCGGTTCAGGGTTAGGTCGTTTGGCTGCGAACGGTCTGCGGGGTGACGGTCGCTCGCGTCACTTGCTCTTCGGGCGCTTGGCGCCGTACTTGCTGCGGCCACGCCGGCGCGCTTCAACGCCAGACGCGTCCAAGCAGCCGCGGAGTACGTGGTAGCGGACACCGGGAAGGTCGCGGACGCGGCCGCCACGGATCAGCACGATCGAGTGCTCTTGCAGGTTGTGCCCTTCGCCGCCGATGTAGACCGTTGTCTCCTTGCCGTTGCTCAAGCGCACGCGCGCAATTTTCCGGAGCGCGGAGTTTGGCTTCTTCGGCGTCATCGTCTTCACCTGGAGGCAAACGCCTCGCTTGTGAGGACAACGGTCGAGGATCGGAGACTTGCTCTTCTCCTTCATCGCCTTGCGGCCTTTGCGGATGAGTTGGTTGATCGTGGGCATTAGGTGAGATCTTCAGTCCATTTTCGGGCCTGTGGAAGCCAGCAGGCCCTACGGCTACCGAACAGGCGGCCGCGAAAGGGGGCGAGGAAAGATACGGAAACAGCCGGCGAAAACAAGCCGGCGATGCCCCGGCGCTGAAAACAGCCCCCCACCGAGGGGCCGGAGGCCGCCTGCTTGAGCGTCCCCGGCCTCGGGGACGCGACCAAGCAGGGCACCGCCGCCTAGAAGATTGGCGGCGGCGGCCTAGTCGGCGCTGTGACCAGCGCCTGTCGGCGAGTCCCCTGCCGGGGCGTCGCCCGTCGGCTGAGGATCGCTGGAGGGATCGGTCGGCGAGCCATCACCGGAGGCCGGACCACCCGGCTCATCGTCGATGCCCTCGAGGCGGATCACCGGACCACCCTCGTCGAGGAAGCCCTGCTTGCTCAGGCGACCGATCTCCTCAGCTGCTGCCTGGAGGTCGACGTTCTTCATGACGCGGGTCTTCTGGTAGTTCCGGAACCCGGTGCCGGTCGGCACCAGGTGACCGAGGATCACGTTCTCCTTCAAGCCGACGAGGCCGTCCTGCTTGCCGGCGAGCGCCGCCTCCGTGAGGACCTTGGTGGTCTCCTGGAACGAAGCGGCCGAGATAAACGAGTCCGACTGCAGCGACGCCTTGGTGATACCCAGCAGCAACGGCGACGCCGTCGCGGGCTTCTTGCGCTGCTGGCGGAGCAGGTCGTTGGACTCGCGGAAGCGGAACTTGTCCACCACGGCTCCCGGCAGGAACTCGCTGTCGCCCGGGTCTTCGACCTGAACCTTACGCATCATCTGCGCGAGGATGATCTCGATGTGCTTGTCGTCGATGCCGACGCCCTGGGCGCGGTAGACCGTCTGCACCTCGCGGAGCAGGTAGTTCTGCACCGACTTCTCGCCTTGGATGGCGAGCATGTCGTGCGGCACCAGCGGACCGTCGACCAGCGCTTCGCCAGCCTTGACGTGATCACCGCGGTGCACGCGCAGGTTCTTACCCTGGGGCACGAGGTGCTCACGCTCGATGCCACCCTCGCCCTTGACGAGGATCGTGCGCTTACCGCGGCGCTTGTCGCCGAGTTCGACGATGCCGTCAATCTCGGAGAGCACCGCAGGATCCTTAGGACGACGCGCCTCGAATAGTTCCGTAACGCGAGGCAGACCACCGGTGATGTCCTGCGTGCCCAGGATCTCGCGCGGCGTCTTCGCCAGCATCATGCCTGCGACGACCTGTTGGCCGGTCTCAACTTCGATGTAGGCCTTCTCGGGCACCGGCGTGATCGCGAGGCGGTTGCCGCCCGCGTCCTCGATGATGAGGTGCGGGTGCAGGTCGCCCTTGTGCTCGATCATGACCTTGCGCTGCACCTTCGTGTCAGCGTCGCGCTCGATGCGGTAGGTCTTGCCCTCGATGATGTCCTCGAAGCGCACGACACCGGCGACCTCTGCGAGGATCGGGTTGTGGTGCGGGTCCCACGCGCAAAGCGGCGTCGATTCCTTGATCTCGTCACCCTCTTTGACGTGCACCACCGCGCCGAGCGGGACCTCGTGACGCTCCAGCTCGCGCTCCTTCTGGTCGACGACGAGGATCTCGCCGCGGCGCTTCAGCGCGATGTTTTGCGACCCGGCCTCGACGTCGACTTCGACGGTCTCCAGGTTGGCGAACTGGACGCGGCCCGCACGCTTGTTGCGCACCTCGGAGTCCTCGACCTTCTTGCTGGCCGTGCCGCCGATGTGGAAGGTCCGCATCGTCAGCTGCGTCCCGGGCTCACCGATCGACTGCGCGCCGATGATGCCCGCCGCGAGGCCAGGTTCAGCGAGGGCGCTTCGCGAGAGGTCCATGCCGTAGCAGAGGGCGCAGACGCCGTGCGGCGCCTCACACGTCAGCGGCGAACGCACCCGGATGGTCTCGCTGGAGACGACCGCCTCGATCTTCTTCGCGATGTCGATCGTGATCAGCTGAGCCTTCTCGACGATGACCTCGTCGGTCATCGGGTCGACCACCGAGTAGAGCGCGACGCGCCCGCGCACGGCGTCCACGAACGTCACCGCGACCTTGTCGCCCTGGTAGACGGTGCCCTTGTCGACGCCGTTCTCCGTGCCGCAGTCGTGGATAGAGACCACGACGTTCTGCGCGACGTCGGCGAGCTTGCGCGTCAGGTACCCTGAGTCCGCCGTCTTGAGCGCCGTGTCGGCGAGGCCCTTACGCGCGCCGTGCGTCGACGAGAAGTACTCGAGCACGCGGAGCCCTTCGCGGAAGTTGGCCTTGATCGGCTGCTCGATGATCTTGCCGCTCGGCTTGGCCATCAGCCCTCGCATGCCGGCNAGCTGCCGGATCTGCTCGACCGAGCCCCGCGCCTTCGACATCACCATGCAGAAGATCGGGTTGACGTAGAGNCGGCCGTCGCGCGTGTCGTTGCGCAGCTCGTTGAGCATGTCGTCNCCGATCTGCTCNCGGGCGTGGGTCCACGAGTCGATNACCTTCAGGTAACGCTCGCCCTCGGTGATGATGCCGCGCGCGTGCGCCATGTGGATCTTCTCGACCTCCTTGGCGGTCTTCCCGATGATCTCCTCCTTGGTCGGCGGGACGACCATGTCGTCCTTACCAAAGGAGATGCCGGCCGCCGTCGCAGCCTTGAAGCCCGCCTGCTTCATGCGGTCGAGCAGGCGCAGCGTCGCGTCACGGTCCAGCAACAAGTGGCAGTCTGCGATGATGTTCGCGAGCGCCTTCTTGTCGAGATCGTGGTTATAGAACGGCATCCCCTCTTCGAGGATCTCGTTGAAGATGATCCTGCCGGGCGTCGTCTCGACGAGCGTGTGACCGTCGGTCACGATGGTGTCGCCCTGGTTGCGGATCTCAACGCCCGCGGGGAACTGAACCTTGATGCGGGCGTGGATGTGCACCTTCTTTGAGGAGTGGGCCATCCAGACCTCGTCGCGACTAGCGAACGTCTTGCCCTCGCCGAGCTCACCGGGGCGCTGCAGGCTCGTCCAGTAGCAGCCGAGCACGATGTCTTGGTTCGGCGCGATGATCGGCCCGCCGTGCGCCGGCGAGAAGATGTTGTTGATCGAGAGCATCAACGTGCACGCCTCGATCTGCGCCTCGAAGGACAGCGGCAGGTGGACCGCCATCTGGTCGCCGTCGAAGTCGGCGTTGTATCCCGAGCACACCAGCGGGTGCACGCGGATGGCGTTACCTTCGACGAGCACCGGCTCGAACGCCTGGATGCCGACGCGGTGAAGCGTCGGCGCGCGGTTCAGCAGCACCGGGTGATTCTGAATCACCTCTTCGAGGATGTCCCAGACCTCCTCGTCCTTGCGCTCCAGCATCTTCTTCGCCGACTTGATGGTGTCAGCGTGCCCGAGCTCCTTGAGGCGGCGGATGATGAACGGCTGGAACAGCTCCAGCGCGATGATCTTGGGCAGTCCGCACTGGTGCAGGCGCAGGTCCGGCCCGACGACGATCACCGATCGCGCCGAGTAGTCGACGCGCTTGCCGAGCAGGTTCTCGCGGAAGCGGCCTTGCTTGCCCTTGATCATGTCCGTCAGGGACTTGAGCGGGCGGTTGGACGAGCCGAGCACCGGGCGACGACAGCGGTTGTTGTCGAACAACGCGTCGACCGACTGCTGCAGCATCCGCTTCTCGTTGCGGATGATGACCTCGGGGGCGTTGAGGTCGAGCAGCTTCTTCAAGCGGTTGTTGCGGTTGATCAGACGTCGGTAGAGATCGTTGAGGTCTGACGTCGCGAAGTTGCCGCTGTCTAGCGGCACCAGCGGACGCAGGTCCGGCGGGATCACCGGCACGGCGTCGAGGATCATCCACTCAGACTTGTTGCCCGAGTCTCGCAGCATCTCGACGGTCTTCAGCCGCTTGATGATGTCCTTGATCTTCTGCTTGGACTCGGTGCGCTTAAGGTCCTCGCGCAGCGTCTCGCTGAGCAGGTTAAGGTCGAGGCGGCGCAGCAGCTCGCGCACAGCCTCCGCGCCCATGCCCGCCTGGAAGGACATCCCATACTTTTGGCGCGACTGGCGGAACTCGTCCTCGCTGAGCAGCTGCAGCTCTTTAAGCGGCGTGTCGCCGGCGTCGATGACGATGTAGTCCTGGAAGTAGATGACCTTCTCCAGGCTGGCGGTCTTCAACCCGAGCAACGTGCCCAGGCGCGACGGCATCGCCTTAAAGAACCAGATGTGCGCGACTGGCGCGGCGAGGTTGATGTGGCCCATGCGCTTTCGGCGCACGCGGCTGTGGGTGATCATCACGCCGCACTTGTCGCAGGTGATGTTCTTGTGCTTGATCCCTTTGTACTTGCCGCAGGAGCACTCCCAGTCCTTCTCGGGGCCAAAGATCCGCTCGCAGAACAGGCCGTCTCGCTCCGGCCGGTACGTGCGGTAGTTGATCGTCTCCGGCTTCTTGACCTCTCCGAACGACCAGTCCCGGATGTCCTCGGGAGAGGCCAGTCGGATGGTCACCGAAGCGTAGTCGTTGATCTTGTCGTAGATGGGTTCGACCATCGTGCGCCTTGTGGGTGCTGGTTGCCCGCGCCGTCGTCACGACGCGAACAGGGGGTTACGGAGAAGGTTGTTTGGGTTGGGGTGGAGTCAGCGTCGCCCGGGATCAGCCCGGCAGGACCTCTTCGGCCGCCCCTCGTTTGTGCAGTTCGATGTTGAGGCCGAGGCCCTTGATCTCGTTACAGAGCACACCGAACGAGACCGGGGTGCCGGGCTCGAGGATGTTTTCGTTCTTGACCATGGCCTCGTAGATCTTGGTGCGGCCGTCGACGTCGTCGGACTTCACGGTGAGCAGCTCTTGGAGGACGTTGGCGGCGCCGTATGCCTCAAGCGCCCAGACCTCCATCTCCCCGAAGCGTTGGCCGCCAAAGCGCGCCTTGCCGCCGAGGGGCTGCTGCGTGATCAGCGAGTAGGGCCCGGTCGCGCGCGCGTGGACCTTGTCGTCGACGAGGTGGTGTAGCTTGAGCATGTAGAGCGTGCCGACCGTCGTGCGCTGCGTGAACGCCTCGCCGGTCCGCCCGTCAAAGAGCTGGGACTTGCCGTCCGTGTCGAAGCCCGCCTTGGTCAGCGCCGCCTCGATGTCCGCCTCGCTGGCGCCATCGAACACCGGGGTGTTGACGCGGAAGCCGAGCTTACGCGCGGCCCAGCCGAGGTGCGTCTCAAGGATCTGGCCGACGTTCATGCGGCTCGGCACGCCCAGGGGGTTGAGCACGATGTCTACCGGGGTGCCGTCCGCGAGGAACGGCATGTCCTCCACGGGCAGGATCTTCGAGATGACACCCTTGTTGCCGTGACGGCCGGCCATCTTGTCGCCCACCGAGATGCGCCGCTTCGTCGCGACGTACACCTTGACCATCTCCAGCACGCCCTGGGGCAGTTCGTCGCCGCGGGAGAGTCGGTTCACGAGCTTGTTCTTCTCGGCCTCCGACTCCTCGACGCGCTCGCCAAACTCCTGCAGGATCTGCACGAGCTCGGACTTGACCTTGGTGTCCTTGTGCTCCTCGGTCACTTGGCGCACCCGATCACGGATCGTGCGCAGGTCCAAGATGAGCATCTCGTCGTTGATCGCGAGCACCTTGCCTTCGGCGGACTTGACGGCCGCGCCCAGCAGCTTCTTAGCGTTCTCCAGGAGGCGCTTGGTGCTGCTCCGGAATTGCTTGAGGAACTCGATCTCTGCGTTCTTGATCTCCTCGAGGTTGCGGGTGCGCTCCTGCTCGGTCAGGTTGACCTTCCTGGAGTACTTCTCCGCGCCGATCACGATGCCCTCGACGCCCGTCGGGACCTCGAGCGAGGCGTTCTTCACGTCTTCGCCGGCCCGCCCGAAGATCGCGTGCAGCAGCTTCTCTTCCGGAGTCAGCTCGCTCTTGCTCTTCGGCGCGACCTTGCCGACCAGGATGTCGCCCTTACGCACCCGCGTTCCGACGCGCACGATGCCGCCCTCGTCGAGGTGACGGAGCGCCTTCTCGCTGACGTTGGGGATGTCGCGGGAGAACTCTTCCTTGCCGAGCTTGGTCTCGCGGATCTCCACCTCGAACTCGTCGATGTGGATCGACGTGTAGACGTCGTTTCGCACCAAGTCCTCGCTCAGCAGGATGGCGTCCTCGTAGTTGTAGCCGTCCCACGGCATGAAGGCGACGGTCACGTTCTTGCCGAGCGCGAGCACGCCGTTATCCGTGGCCGCGCCGTCAGCCATCACCTGGCCGGCCTTGACCTTGTCGCCGAGCTTGATGATCGGGGTCTGGTTCTGGCAGGTGCGCTCGTTGAGCGCTTCATACTTGCGCAGCTTGTAGACGTCTTCATCGACGACGATACGGGTCGCGTCGACCGCCGTGACGGTGCCGGCCTTCTTGGCGCGGACCACCATCGACGAGTTACCTGCGACGACCTCCTCCATACCAGTGCCGACCACGGGCGCGTCCGTGATCAGCAGCGGCACTGCCTGCCGCTGCATGTTGGAGCCCATCAACGCGCGGTTGGCGTCGTCGTGCTCAAGGAACGGGATCAACGAAGCCGAGACGCCGACGACCTGCTTGGTCGAGACGTCCATGTAGTCGACCTCTTTGGGCGGGACGAGCGCGGGGTCGCCGTTGACGCGAGCGATGACGAAGCCCTGGTCGTCGGCGATGAGCTTGCCGTTCTTGTCCGTGGCTGTGTCCGCGGGGGCGAGCGTCGCGTTGCTCTCCTCGTCGGCGCGCAGACGCACGACCTCGTCGGTGACCTTGCCGTTCTTGATCACCACGTAGGGAGCCGTCAAGAAGCCGTAGTCGTCGAGCGAGCTGTAGATCGACAGCGAGCTGATCAGGCCGATGTTGGTGCCTTCCGGCGTCTCGATCGGACACAGGCGGCCGTAGTGCGAGGTGTGCACGTCGCGCACCTCGAAGCCGGCGCGCTTTCGGTTGAG
The DNA here is from genome assembly GCA_002684655.1 of Planctomycetota bacterium. GTDB lineage: Bacteria > Planctomycetota > UBA1135 > UBA1135 > UBA2386. The sequence goes on from NYVR01000021.1 coordinate 35,871, forward strand.
GCCGCCCGGGCCGAGCGCTGACAGGCGACGCTCGTGCGTCAGCTGCGACAGCGGGTTGGTCTGGTCGACGACTTGGCTCAGCTCACCACGCGCGAAGAAGTATTCGATCGCGGAGCTGAAGGTCTTCGAGTTGATCAGGTTGCGCGGCGTGACCGTGTCGACGTTCTCGAGGTTCATCCGCTCTTGAGCCGTGCGGCGGAGCTTCAGGAAGCCTTTGCGGAACTCGTCACCTGCCAGCTCTTGGATGGTGCGCACGCGGCGGTTGCCGAGGTGGTCGATGTCGTCAATCTCGCCCTCGCCCATGCGCAGACCGAGGATGTAATTGACTGCTTGAACGAAGTCGTTCGCCGAGAGGGTCTGTTGGTTGTTCTTGGGGTCCCCCTCGAACTTGCGGTTGAGGCGGAAGCGACCGACCCGGCCGAGGCGGTAGCGAGTCTCGTCGAAGAACTTCTCGTGGAAGAGCTCGCGGGCCTTCTCTAGCTGCGGCGGGTTGCCGGGACGCAGGCGCTGGTAAATCTTGAGCAGCGCTTCCTCGTGGCTGTTGGTCGTGTCTTCACGCAGGGTGTTGAGGAGCAGGAAATCCTCCGGATCACGCAAGACTTCGACCTCGCGCAGGTCCCCCTCGCTGATCGCGCGGGCGGCCTCTTCGGTGATCTCCTCGCCCGAGCGCACGAACGGGTCCCCGCTCGCGGCGTCGACGATGTCGCCGACGGCATAGGTCCCCACCAGCGCCTTAGCGAACTTGGCCTCTGGGTCGCTCTTCTTACGGACAACCTTCTCGACGTCGTAGAACTCGTGCAGGATCGCCGCATCGGTCGAGTATTTGGCGTCCATCGCCCGCAACAGGGTCGTGCAAGAGAACTTGCCCGACTGGTCGATGCGGATCGCGACGGCGTCCTTCTTGGTGACGTTCAGCTCGATCCAGCTGCCGCGCTCCGGGATGATCCAGCAGCTGTGCAGCTTCTTCTCGCCGGTGTGCAGCTCGACCGAGAAGTCGACGCCGGGCGAGCGGTGCAGCTGGCTGACCGTCACGCGCTCGGAGCCGTTCACGATGAACTCGCCGCCGCCGATCATGATCGGGATCTCGCCGAGGTAGATGTCTTCCTCGACGGGCTCGGGCTTCACGAGGCGCACCCGGATCTTGAACGGGTANCCGTAGGTCACNCGCAGNTTGCGGCACTCTTCNACCGTGTATCGNGGNCGGCCGAGCTCGTAGCTCACATACTCCAGACANAGNGTCTTGTCGTANGAGTNGATCGGGAAGATCTCNCGCAGCAGCGCCTCNAGNCCGTCTTCCTTTCGCCGNTTGGGATGCACCTCCGGNTGNAGGAAGAAGTCGTANGACTTCGTCTGCATCTCGACGAGGTNTGGGATCTGGGCNACGGACCGGAAGCGACCGTAGACTACAGTCTCCATGCTGTTCCACCTGACAGCCCCGGACGAGGGGCTAGAGTTCCCGGGTGCTGCTTAGAGCCAAACGCGGCAAGCAGCATTCCGAGACGAGTTTGAAGGGACCTGAACGAAGCAACCAAGGACGAACCAACTAGACCGGCCATCGGACTCCGGCCGCGCGCGGGTAACGCGACGACCAGCTTCCGTCCTGCAGAGACCGCACCGACGGTTCGTCTTACGGGCAACAGCTAACGCTCTGTGCCACAGCGTCTTGACGAAGCGGCCCACCACAACCACTCCGCGATCGGGAGCAGGAAGGCGGGCCTAGGCGCATCAAGACGTGTGGCTCACGCAGTTGAGCCGACGATACATCAGCAAAAAGTGGTCCGAACAGGGTGAGAAAGTGTAGACACCACCGCTAGCCCGCCGCAACGGAAAACTGCGGCTCGGCTCCGAGGTGTCGGCTCTTTCGATCCTCAGAACGCTGCGGACGCGAAAAGACGCCCGCGGCTTCCGAGGATCCCCAAGGGACCACCCAGAAGAGAGCACTAGGAGAGCTCGACGGTCGCGCCGGCTTCCTCGAGCTTCTTCTTGACCTCTTCGGCCTCGTCCTTCGAGGCGCCTTCCTTGACCGGCTTCGGCGCGCTGTCCACCAGACCCTTGGCCTCCTTGAGGCCCAGGCCGGTGATCTCGCGCACAGCCTTGATCACGTTGATCTTAGAGCCGCCCGGGTCCTTGAGGACGACGTCGAACTCGGTCTTCTCTTCGGCGCCGCCGCCTTCGCCACCTCCACCACCACCGCCAGCGGCGGCGACAGCGACAGGAGCGGCCGCGGAGACACCCCAGCGATCTTCCATGGCCTTCACGAGCTGTGCGGCCTGGCCCAGGCTGAGGGCGTCAATCTTGGTGAAGATGTCCTCGAGGTCTGCGTCGAGGGTCACGGTTTCATTGTCCGACATCGGATAACCTTTGGGGAATTAAGTGCAGGTTGCAGTGAGTAAGGGGATCTGATCGACCGAAGGCTCACTCGCCTTTGTCGACCTTGGCTTGGATGCAGCGCGCCATTCCACCGGCGACTGCGTTGAAGATGACGGCGATCGAGCGGGCGGGCCCGCTGATCGCTGTGACGATCTTGGTGTTGATCGTATCGCGGTCCGGGAGCTCGGCGATCACGCCGGCTTGGTCGCCGACATATGCCTCGCCCTCGACCACACCGCCCTTGATGGCGATCGGGCACTCCTTATTGGCCGTGATGTAGGCCTTGAGGACCTTGGCCGCAGCGATGGCCCCCTCTTTTTCGGCGAGCGCGATGCCGGTTCGCCCCTTCAGGGCCACCGACATATCGAGGCCCATCTTCGCGAACGCCTTAGAAGCCAGGCGGTTGCGGACGACACGATAATCGACGCCAGCGTCCCTGAGCTTGCCGCGGATCTCGATGTCCTGATCGGGCTGAACCGGGCCCACGTCGAGGACGACGCAGGAGCCCATGTTCTCGAACGCGTGCTCGAGTTCGTTGAGCAGGATCTGGTTGACTAGGCTGGGCATTGGATGACTCCTGTGCTGGCTCTGGGTTAGTCGACGGCGAGCGCGACGCCCGGGCCCATGGAGGTGGAGACGACGACTTTCTTGATGAACTCCCCCTTGGCCTGCGCCGGGCGCAGGGTGCGGAGGTGCTCAACGAAGGCGGTGAGGTTCTCGGCGAGGTCGCCGCCGTCGAACGACTTCTTGCCGATCGCGACGTGGACGTTGGCGCCGGAGTCCGTGCGGAACTCGATCTTGCCCGCCTTAAACTCCGTGACGGCTTGCGCGACGTTCGGCGTGACGGTGCCAGCCTTCGGCGAGGGCATCTTGCCCTGGGGGCCGAGGACCTTACCGAGCTTGCCGACGAAGCGCATCATGTCAGGCGACGCAATCGTCATGTCGAAGTCCGTGAAGCCTTTCTCGATCTTCTCAGCTAGGTCCGCCGCGCCGACGTAATCCGCGCCCGCCGCCTCGGCCTCCTTGGCCTTTTCGCCGTCGGCGAAGACCGCGATCTTGATCGACTTGCCGGTGCCCTTAGGCAGGCTGACGGAGCCGCGCACGAGCTGGTCGGTCTTCTTAGGGTCGATGCCGATGCGGATCGCCACGTCGACGGACTCGTCGAACTTCGGGCCGTTCAGCGACTTGATCAGCGCGATGCCGTCGGCGACGGCGTAGCGCTTGCCGCGCTCGACCTGGGTCTCACCCTGCTGGTAACGACGGCTGCGATAGCGAGCCATGAGTGTTCCTGTCCTTGTTTGGCCTTGGCCGCCTGCGCGTGTTTCAGGGCGCAGCCAGCCTGTGAATGTCGTTGGTCTCGGTTACTCGGCGACCTGGATCCCGCAGGCGCGCGCCGTGCCTTCGACCATGCGCATCGCCCCTTCGATATCGACCGCGTTGAGATCCTTCATCTTCATCTCGGCGATCTCCTTGACCTGGTCGCGCGTGACCGTGCCGGCCACCTCACTTCCCGGGTTGTTGGCAGCAGACTCTAGCTTGGCGGCCTTCTTGAGCAGGACCGCGGCCGGAGGCGACTTAAACTCGAGCGAGAAGCTGCGGTCTTTGTAGACCGAGATCACGACCGGGATGATCAGGCCCTGCTGCGCACGGGTCTCGTCGTTGAACTGCTTGACGAACTGCCCGATGTTGATGCCGTGTTGACCCAGGGCTGGGCCGACAGGCGGCGCCGGCGTGGCTTGGCCAGCCGGGCATTGCAGCTTGATCGTAGCGGTGACTTCTTTGGCCATTGTCTGATCTCCCGCGGTCCTGGCGGCTGTGCTGGGCACGGCCTCCCGCTCGTAGAGTCCCGCAGAGCACGCCGAAGTGACGTTCTAGGCCGCGGGCAGCCCAGATCTCCGCACCGGGCGCGCGGCCCAGTGAGGAGCCCGCTCCGCGACGAGCGCGAAAGGGGGCGAAGAATGAAACAGACGAGGCCTGCTAAATCAACTCCACTTCCCAATATCCCAGGGACATTGGGGTCGGACGACCGAAAAAGTTGACCGAGACGTCGAGCATCCCCTTGTCGGAGTGCACGTCCTCGACCACCGCGTCGGTGTTCTCGAAGGCGCCCGTCTTGATCTTGACGCGATCGCCCTTCTTGAACTGGACCGCGACCGTCGGCTGCTCTTGGCTGGCGTTCATCGTGCCCAGGACCTTCTCGACGTCGACGGGGTCCGCCGGCGTCGGGGTCGCTTGGCCGCCGACGAAGTCGCCGAAGCCAGGGGTCTCGCGCAGGACAAACCAGACGTCGTCGTTGAGATCCATCTCAACCATCAGGTAGCCCGGATAGAGCTTCTTGCGCTTGACGACCTTCTTGCCGCCGCGGTGGTCTTGCACGGTCTCGGTCGGGACGACCAGCTGGGGCACGCGGTCCTCGATCCCGGCCTGCTTCAGCCTGCGAATCATGGCTTGGCGGATGGTGTCCTCACGACCCACCTGCACGCGAAGAAAGTACCACTCCAAGGCCATCACGCACCTCCGCCGCTGCTGCCCAGTAGGATCTGCATCACCGACACCAAGCCCGCGTCATACGCGAACAAGACGATGAGCAGCACCACGACCATGAGGGCCACGGCCAGCGTGCCCTGCCATGTCTCGTTCCACGTAGGCCACGTGACCTTTTGCATCTCGGACTCGGTGTCGATCAGCGCGTCCGCGATCCGCCGTCCGTTCAGCACTGCCCGCAGAAGCAGCCCGCTCACGGCCCACAGCGCGACAGAGATGGTCGCCGCGATGTCCAGCTTCTTGAGCAGCGGGAAAGGCTCCACGAGGACGGTGTTCGCATCGCCCAGGTAGAAGCTCAGGAGGTCGGTCAGTCCACCACCGTGGAAGTAGCCGTAGCCCAGCAGCAGGAAGATCGCCCAAAAGGCGAACATCCGAGCGTAGCGACCGTCGTCTTTGCGATAACTCACGGATCTTGCATTCCTTGCTGCAGGCCGCCGCTGTTGGCGGGGCGAACCTGCGGACAAGTATTGTTCAAAGCGGCGATACTGTCGGCGTCCGCGGAGCGCGGCACGCGACGAGCGGGAACCAGGAGGGCGAAAGAGAGTAGCGGCCCGGTGCCGCGAAGCCAACATCCACCATGCCAGAAGATGAGATGTTGACGCCTCGCCGCGATCGAAAGGCTGCCGCGGACGCGGTTGACCGCGAGGTTGCCCGAGACGCTGCGCCCCTCGTGGAGCGAGTCCGGGGCAGGGACCCCGCGCGCCCCCCGCAGCCGAGGCGTTCGATCAGCCAGAAATGGCAGGGCAACTAGGACTCGAACCCAGAACCTGTTGATTTGGAATCAACTGCACTACCAATTGTGCTATTGCCCTGCAGGAGCCGCGGCCCTGCGCGCGCGCAGGGCCAGAGGCCGATGTAGACGCCGCCGCCCCACCCAAAGGCCGGGACGACGCCCTCTATGAGGTCGTCTTACTCGACGATCTTGGTCACGCGGCCAGAAGCGACCGTGCGACCACCTTCGCGGATGGCGAAGCGCATGTGCTCGTCCATCGCGATCGGGGTGATCAGCTCAACCTCGATCTCGACGTTGTCGCCAGGCATGCACATTTCGGCGCCCTTGAGGTTCGCCGTCCCGGTCACGTCCGTGGTGCGGAAGTAGAACTGCGGACGGTAGCCGCTCATGAACGGCGTGTGACGGCCGCCCTCGTCCTTGCTGAGGCAGTAGACCGACGCCTCGAACTTGGTGTGCGGGGTGCACGTGTTCGGGGCGGCGAGGCACATGCCGCGCTCGATCTCTTCCTTCTTGACGCCGCGGAGCAGCAGGCCGACGTTGTCGCCGGCTTGGCCCTCGTCGAGCGTCTTCTGGAACATCTCGACGCCGGTGACCGTGCTCTGGCGGGTCTCACCGATGCCGACGATGTCGATGGCGTCGCCGACCTTGATGATGCCGCGCTCGCAGCGGCCCGTGGCCACCGTGCCCCGGCCTTCGATCGAGAACACGTCCTCGACCGGCATCAGGAAGGGCTTGTCGATCTCACGCTCGGGAGCGGGGATCGCCTCGTCGATCGCGTCCATCAGGTCGAAGATGCACTTGCTCGCCGGGTTGTCGCGACCGGGGTTCTCGGTCTGCAGCGCCGGGAACGACGCGCCGCGGACGACCTTGGCGTCGTCGCCCGGGTACTCGTACTTGTCGAGCAGCTCGCGAACCTCCATCTCGACCAGGTCGAGCAGCTCATCGTCGTCGACGTTGTCGACCTTGTTCAGGTAGACGACGATCGCCGGGACGCCGACCTGACGCGCGAGCAGCACGTGCTCCTTGGTCTGCGGCATCGGGCCGTCGTCCGCCGCCACGACCAGGATCGCGCCGTCCATCTGGGCGGCGCCGGTGATCATGTTCTTGACGTAGTCGGCGTGGCCGGGGCAGTCGACGTGCGCGTAGTGGCGGTTCTGCGTCTCGTACTCGACGTGCGCCGACGAGATCGTCACGACGCGGCTCGGGGCACGAACGGTGCCCCCCTTCGCGACGGATGCATATTCCTTGTAGGTGGCCATTCCTTCGGCAGCGAGCGTGTAGGTGATCGCGGCCGTCGTCGTGGTCTTGCCGTGGGCAACGTGCCCGATCGTCCCCACGTTGACGTGGGGCTTGGTCCTGTTGAAAGTTTCCTTGGCCATGAGTCTGGACTCGATGAGATATCAAACGTGTGGAGCCAGCGCTACCGAGCCTGGTCTCCTGCTGAGGTGGAGCTGCTAGTGGGACTTGAACCCACGACCTCCTCCTTACCAAGGAGGTGCTCTACCACTGAGCTATAGCAGCCTGTTGAGAAAAGAACGCGAACTAGAAAAAACGTGTCGGAGCAGCACGCTAGCGCAGCCCCCGTCCTGAGTGCGTAGCACGCAGGACTGGAGCGGGTGAAGGGAATCGAACCCTCACAACCAGATTGGAAGTCTGGGACTCTACCGTTGAGCTACACCCGCAAGCACGGGTGACCGCGCGCCGCGATGGAGCTTGGAGCCCACCGGGGTACGAGATCCGACTTGTCATTCCACGTGAACGAGGCCCCTCGCCTCGATAGGAGAGGGGTGCTGGTGGGCGAAGCAGGATTCGAACCTGCGAAGGCAGAGCCATCAGATTTACAGTCTGACCCAGTTGACCGCTTTGGTATTCGCCCGGGCTACGCTCACGCGCCTCTCCCCCACAGCGTGCCGGCGTGCCAACAAGCAGGCCCGGCGAATCTGGAGCTAGCGACGGGACTTGAACCCGTAACCTCCAGATTACAAATCAGGTGCTCTACCAGTTGAGCTACGCTAGCAGGTAGCTGCGGCGGATTGGACGGAGGACGATAACGACGCCTTAGGGCAGTTCAAGCGTAGCCGGGCGCATTTTTTGCACCGCGGCGACCGGAGCAAGCCGAGGCGCGGACGACCAGACGCCGCCGGCGTCGCCCGGGGAGCGAGCCTGATCCGAAGCGTCCCCTCCCCCGCACACCCCGCGCTCGCGTCGCGATGGGCGCCGGGCTAGCCGTCGGCGGCCTGCTCCTGCTCGGCGCCGTCGCCGACGCGGCCTCCGTCCGCCTGCCGAGCGAGCGCCAGGAGCCGCCGCACCACCGCCGCGAAGCCAAGCAGGTCGAACGGCTTTCGGAGCACCTCCTTTACGAACCTCATCGTGCGCAGCTCGGCCTCGATTTTCGCGTCCAGGTAGCCCGAGATCACGACGACCAGCGGCTGCCGGTCGAGGCCTCGCAGGGATTCGAGGACCTCGAGCCCGGTCGCTCCGGGCATATCGAGGTCGCAGACCAGCACCTCGACGCCAGGCTCCATCGCCATGCGCCGCGCCTCCTCGCCGTCATAAGCATGCGCCGGCTTGATGCCAGCCTGCCCCAGGACCTCGGTCAGCAACCCGCTGACGGCGCGGTCATTGTCTGCGATAAGCACGGACATCGATTCAAAGTAGCGGCGATCGCGCACGGGCCGCAACGGATTCTTTCCCCACTACGCCGGCCTCCAGGGCCAAAGGCCCGCCCCTGAGAGCCGTGACCGTCGCGCAACCAGCGACCGCCCTGCCGGCTCCGCCGTCAGGCGTGAGGGTCGATCGGCTGCAGCCAGGAGACGTCTTCAAACGGCACCTCCATACGCACTTTGCCGTAGTCGACCGTGATCTGCTCGCGCACCTTGTCGATCTTGCGGACCGCGCAGAGCCTCCCCCACCGCGGCAGGAAGACTTCGTCCCCCTTCTTCAGCTGGTGGCAAAAGGTCATGCGGCGGCGGTGCAGCGCCGCGCTCTTCAGCAGGCCGTCGGCCACCTTCTTCAACCCCCGGGCGCGCTCGCCGTGCGCGCCCGGCGCTTGGGTCAGGCTAGCGAGGTCGTCGGCCATCGCCGCGTGCGCCTTGCGGAGTTCGGACTCGACGACGCCGTCGGCCTCCTCTTGCAGCCAGTGCTCTTTCTTCTGGGCTTCCGCGAGCTTGGCCTCGAGCTCGCCCTCCCGCCGCTCGACGACACGCGACCGGTCCGCGGTGCGCTGCCGGTCCTGCTCCGCGTCGCGACGCGCCACCTGCACCCGCTGGATCAAGTTGTCGAGCGTCTGATCGCGCTTGCCCAGCAGCGTTCGCGCGCGGTCGACGATCGCGGGCGGCATGCCGACTCGCGCCGATATGTCCAGGGCGTGGCTGTTGCCCGGGATCCCTAGGTCGAGTCGATAAAGCGGCTGCAGGGTCTCGCCGTCGAACGCCATCGAACCGTTCTCCGCCCCCTGGTGCTGGTAGGCGAAGTCCTTCAAGCGCCCGAGGTGGGTCGTGACCACGGCGAAGACGCGCGCCTCCACAAGCGCCTCGAGCACCGCATAGCCGAGCACGGCGCCCTCTTCGGGGTCGGTCCCGGCGCCGAGTTCGTCGAGCAGCACCAGCGCGTCCGGCGCTGCATGCTGCACGCAGCGAGCGATGCGCTGGACGTGAGAGCTGAACGTGGAGAGGTTCTGCGCGATCGCCTGCTCGTCGCCGATGTCCGCCTGGACCGCGGTCAAAAACGGCACCTGCGCGCCCTCGTCGGCCGGGATCGGCACGCCGCTGACCGCCATCAGCGACAACAAGCCGATCGTCTTCAGCACAACGGTCTTGCCGCCGGTGTTCGGCCCCGTGACCACCAACAAGTGGTGAGGGTCACCCAGCGCGATGTCGAGCGGAACGATGTCCTGTTCGGCCGTCCCACGCAGCAACAGCGGGTGCCGCGCGCCGCGCAGCCGCAGCGCGCCGCCAGCCGAGACCTCCGGGACGACGTAGCCGTCTTCGCTGCAGAGCTTGGCGCACGCCTGCAACAGGTCGGCTGCCGCGACGAACTCGACGCCCGCGCGGACCTGCGGCCCATAGCGCCGCAGCCCGCGCGCGGCCCCCGCCAAGACCACGTTGATCTCGCGGTTCTCCGCCGCGCGTGCGTCACCGAGACGATTGGCGACTTCGACCACAGCCTCTGGCTCGACAAACAGCGTCGCGCCCGAGGCGCTGCGGTCGTGCAGGACCCCGCGCACCCGTTGGCGATAGTCCGCTTTGACCTGCAGCACGGGCCGACCGTTGCGCCAAGACGGCTCTGGCGCCTGCAAGCAGCGCCGCACGTCGCCGATGGCGAGCACCCCCGACATGGCGCTATCTACGGCGCGCTTGTGGCGCTCGATCTCCCGGCGGAGCTCGCGCAGCTTACCCGAGGCCGTATCCAAGACCTCGCCGCGGTCGTCGACGAGCTGCTCGAGTTCGTCGACTAGGTCCTGTAGCGCAGGGACCTCCTGGGCGAACGAGGCGAGCGGCGCCGCAGCAGCAAAGCACCAGCGGCGGCACCGCTCGGCGGTGCGTAACACCCGCTTCAGGTCGGCCGCATCCTGGGCCTGAAACGAGTGCTCTCCGTCGAAGAACCGATGCAGCCAGGAGCGCACCTCGACGGCGCCGCTGAGAGGCATGCCGACGCCGCCTTCGACCCTCGCGCGCAGCGCCCCGACGGCATTGAGGCGCGCTTGCGCCTCGTCAGCGGTAGCTGCCGGCCCGAGCGCCTCGACGGCGGTCCGCCCCAGCGGCGTAGCCAATTTGCTGATCAGCAGGGCGCGCACAGCCTGGAACTCCAGGGCGTCTACGTCGAACGAATCACTCATCTCGGACATCCGGCAGAACATGTTGCCGTCTCGGTTGTGCTTGTAAACTCGTGCGTCAAATGAAGAGCGAGCGCAACACCGGTTTCGGCACCAAGGCGATCCACGCCGGCCAATCTCCCGACCCCAGCACCGGCGCCATCATGACGCCGGTCTACATGACCAGCACCTATGTCCAAGAGGAGCCGGCCGTCACCAAAGGCTACGACTACAGCCGCTCAGGCAACCCAACGCGCACCGCGCTCGAGGGCAACCTCGCCGGCCTTGAAGGCGGCAAGCACGGCCTCGGCTTCGCCAGCGGCATGGCCGCGATCACGTGCGTGATGAACCTCCTCAAGTCGGGCGACCACGTCATCGCGGGCAACGACCTCTACGGCGGGACATACCGCCTGCTGAAGACCGTCTACGCCAAGTTCGGCGTGGAGTCGACGCTGGTCGACATGACCGACCTCGCCCAGCTGGAAGCGGCCTTCCGCCCAAACACCAAGCTGGTGATGCTGGAGACGCCCACCAACCCGCTGCTGCGGTGCTGCGACCTTGAGGCGATCGCCGCGCTCAGCAAGAAGCACGGCGCCGTCACCATGGCGGACAACACGTTCGCCACGTCCTACCTCCAGCAGCCGCTGAAGCTGGGGTGCGACATCGTGATCCACTCGACGACCAAGTATTTGGGTGGTCACAGCGACGTCGTCGGCGGCGCGACCATCTGCAACGACGACGAGCTGCAGCAACAGCTGATGCACTTCCAAAACAGCTGCGGCGGCACGCCCGGCCCTATGGACTCGTTCCTGACCTTGCGCGGCACGAAGACCCTGCACGTGCGCATGGACCGACACTGCGACAACGCCGAGCGCGTCGTCGACCACCTCTCACGTCACGAGAAGGTCGAGCGGGTGATCTACCCGGGCATGAAAGAGCACCCGCAGCACGCCATCGCCGCCAAGCAGATGACGCGATTCGGCGGCATGGTCTCCGTAGAGCTCAAAGCCAGCCTCGAACAAGCACGCAAAATGATGAGCTCGTTCGAGGTGTTCTCGCTGGCTGAGAGCCTCGGCGGCGTCGAGAGCCTCGTCGACCACCCGGCGTCGATGACGCACGCGTCGATCCCGGCAGAGGAGCGGCGCGCGACCGGGCTGCAGGACGGGCTCATCCGCCTGTCGGTCGGGATCGAGGACGCCGACGACTTGATCGCCGACCTCGATGAAGCGATCGCGAGAGCGATCC
>NYVR01000022.1 GCA_002684655.1 Planctomycetota bacterium
TCGCCGCCGACTTGGCGTCGATGTCGTTCTCGGGATCGAGCGGTCGCGGATCTTTCGTCGGTCCGGAAGCGTGGTCCATGGTTCTAGATGTTGTGGAAGGTGATGGCTTCTCGCAGGCGCGGATCGCGCAGCGGGACGAGGTTCGAGCTTCGGATGTTCCGCAGCGTGAAGCCCGCGATCAGGCAGGCGAGCCCGATGAAGCAGCCGAAGTCAGCCCAGCTGATGGTGTGCAAGTATTCCCCGATCTGGGCGCCGAAGCCGTGAGCGTGGCCGTGGCCGTGGTCGCCGCCTGCGGCGGCTGAGAGGAGTCCTCCGTCGCCGCCGTGCCCGTGGCCGTGGCCGTGATCGTGACCGCTCATGCCCGACGGCAAGATGAGATACTGCATGTCGACGCAGTGGATCATCATCAGCAGCACGGCGCCGATCGGCAGGATCTTGGTGTTGCGCTTCATGTTGCGCGACATCAGGAAGACGAACGGGAAGGCGAAGTGTCCAACGATGAGGACCGTGCCGATCGCGCCCCAACCGCTCTCTGCGCGGAGCTCGTACCAGACGGTCTCTTCGGGCAGGTTGGCGTACCAGATCAGCATGTATTGGCTGAAGCTGGTGTAGGTCCAGAACAGCATGAACGCCCACATCAGCTTGCCGACGTCGTGGAAGTGCTCGACCGTGATGGCGCCGTGGTAGTAGCCCTTCCTCATCAGCCAGAGGGACATGAGGATGACGAAGGCCATCGAGGCCATCACCGAGCCCGCGAAGAAGGCGACGCCGAAGATCGTCGAGAACCAGTGCGGGTCGATCGACATGATCCAGTCGAACGACGCGAACGTTGTGGTCAGCGCGAAGAGCAACAAGCCCGGCGCCGCGACCCTGCGGAGGTGTAGGCTGATCTCCGGATCGCCGCTCTGATCTTGCTTGATCGACTGGTTGCGGAAGTAGGTCGCGAGCACGATCCAGACGGCGAAGTAGAGGACCACCCGGATGAAGAAGAAGGTCGGGTTCAAATACCCCGACTTGCCGGCCAAGACAGCGTCATAGTTCGCGCCGTTGGGGTCCGTGATGTTCAGGCTCTCGTCAGTCCAGTGGTGGTAGATGTCGTGGAACCCGATCACGATCGGGAGGAACAACAGCAGCATGAAGGGCAGCGTCGCGGCTGTGTTCTCCGTGAGGCGCCGTAAGGTGACGCTCCATCCAGCGCTCGTGATGTGCTGGATCATCGTGAAGAACAGCGTCCCCAGGCAGATGCCGAGGGTGCCCATGTAGCCGACCAGGTAGGAGAGCGATCCGTGTTCACCGAGGACGTAGCCGAGCCCTGCCAGCAGCCCGCCTACGGCGAGCAGGCCGGTCTGTGCTTTCGCGAGGTGGCCGTCCCGCACCTGGGTGGTGATCTCGGGCGCGATCTCGTGGAGGCTCTGCGCCATCTCGGGGGTAGCTGTAACGGTCATCAGTTGCTCAGCTCCTGCAGCGCGCGCACGTAGTGGATGATCGCCCAGCGGTCTTCGACGCTGATGCGGGCGCCGTAAGCAGGCATGGTTCCCTTGCCGCCTGTGATGGTCTGGAAGATGTCTCCGTCGGGGAGCTTGGCGACCCGGTTGTCTGCGTTTTCGCTCCTGTTGAGGTGGAAGTTCGGCACGAGCACTGGCCAGCGACGGCCGACTGCGCCGTGGCCCTTGGGGCCGTTACCGCCGAGGCCGCTGTGTCCGTGGCAGATCGAGCAGTAGATCTCGAACTGCTCTCGGCCGCGGTCGATCGCGGTCATGGCTTTGCCGCGGATCATGAACCTGTGGTCGAGCGGCAGCGGGTTGGTGGTCACGTATTCGCCGTTGGCGTCCTTATGGGCGAGCGCGGCGTCTGGGAGGCTGCCCCGCGCGACGACGAGCGTGTTGCCCTCTGCGTCGGCGACCGGGCGCCGTGACCCGCGGCCGTCCTTCCAGCCGTCGAACTCCAGCTCGGTCTGAGCGCGGACCTTAGGCTGGAAGTCCATGTCCAGGACAGGGTGAATCGGCGGCTTGTCTGTCGGATAGCCGCGGAAGTCCTCGCAGCCGGCCAGCGCGAACGCCGTTGCCAGCATCGTCAGCAGGGTCACTGTCTTCTTGGAGAACATGGCTGGTTCAGTCCTCGATGATCTCGACGTTGGCGCCGCCGATGCTTTGCAAGAACAGCGGCGTCTGCTCGCTGTCGAACTTGGGATCGGTCGCCTCGACCGACAGGAAGAACCTGTCGTCGGTGACGCGATACATGGTGCTGTGTTTGAAGATCGGGTGATGCAAACGCGGCAGCCTGTTCAGGCCGAACATGCCGAACACGGCGCTGAGCCCTGAGAGCAAGACCATCAGCTCGAACGTGATGGGGATCGTCGCCTGCCACGCGTAAGGCTCCTTGCCCGACACCCAGAACGGATAGTCGACCGCGTTCATCCAATACATCATCGTCTGCGCGACGATGATGCCGGTGAAGCCGCCGCACACGACGATCCATCCAAGGCCGCTCTCCTTGTGGTGGAGCACCTTGTCGATGCCGTGGATCGGGAACGGGGTGTGTGCGTCCGTGCGCGTGTAGCCCTCCGCGGTCAACTTCTCTGCCGCGTGGTAGATCGACTGCGCCGAGTCAAACTCAGCCACCGCGCCCCACTTGTTGGTGTTGGTCATCAGCAGGCTCCGATCAGTGGGTCTCGTGGTGGCCGTGGTCGCTGTGACCGTGGTGCGGGTCCGCTTCAGGCATCACGCCTTTGACTTCGCTGATGGCGATGACCGGCATGAACCTGCAGAACAGCAGGAAGATCGTGAAGAACATGCCGAACGATCCTGCGTAGGTCAGGATGTCGATGAGCGTCGGGCTGAAGTAGGCCCAGCTGGACGGCAGGAAGTCGCGGTGGAGCGACGTGACGGTGATCACGAAGCGCTCGAACCACATGCCGATGTTCACGAAGATCGACAGGATGAACAGCACCGTCGGGTTGCGGCGCAGCGACCGGAACCAGAAGAACTGGGGGCTGATCACGTTGCACGAGACCATGATCCAGTAGGCCCAGGCGTAGGGCCCGAACGCGCGGTTCACGAACGCGAACTGTTCGTATTGGACGCCCGAGTACCACGCGATGAAGAACTCCATCGCGTAGGCGTAGCCGACCATCGTGCCGGTGAGCAGCAGCACCTTGGCGATGCAGTCGAGGTGGTTGAGCGTGATCAGGTCGTGNAGACCGAGCCACTTGCGCGCCGGGATCATCAGCGTCAGCACCATGCCGAAGCCNGAGAAGATGGCGCCCGCGACGAAGTANGGCGGGAAGATNGTCGTGTGCCAGCCGGGCAGCAGCGAGACGGCGAAGTCGAACGACACGATCGAGTGCACCGAGAACACCAGCGGCGCGCTCAGGCCCGCCAGGATCAGGTAGGCCTTCTCGTAGTGCATCCAGTGGCGGTTGCTGCCGTGCCAGCCGAAGCTGAAGATCCCGTAGATCTTGGCGGCGATCTTGCGGCCGGCCTTTACGGAGCGGTCGCGGAACGTCGCGAGGTCGGGGATCAGGCCGACAAACCAGAACAGCGCCGAGATCGTGAAGTAGGTCGAGACCGCGAAGACGTCCCAGAGCAGGGGCGACTTGAAGTTCGGCCACATCGCCATCTGGTTGGGCAGCGGGAAGACCCAGTAGATCACCCAGATCCGGCCGACGTGGATCGCCGGGAAGATGCCCGCGGACATCACCGCGAAGATCGTCATCGCCTCAGCCGCGCGGTTGATCGACGTGCGCCATTTCTGGCGGAACAGGAACAGCACCGCTGAGATCAGCGTGCCGGCGTGGCCGATGCCGATCCAGAAGACGAAGTTGACGATCGGCCAACCCCAGCCGACGGGCACGTTGTTCCCCCAGACGCCGATGCCCGTGAAGATCAGGTAACCGATCATCGCGCCGAGGTTGGCGAGCAGCGCGATCGCGATGCCGAACATCAGGTACCATCCGCGCGGCGTGGAGCCCTCGGCCGGCGCCGCGACTAGCGCGGTCACGCTCGCAAAGTCGCGGCCGCCCTCGACCAGCGGGGCGCGGACGAGCGCGTTGTCCGGCTCGTCTACGACCTGGGGTTCTACGGGGATAGCAGTCATCGTGAGTCGCCGTTAGGAGAGAGCGGGGTTCGGGTTGCGGACCCGGCCCAGGTATGTGGTTCGCGG
This sequence comes from Planctomycetota bacterium, assembly GCA_002684655.1. Taxonomy (GTDB): domain Bacteria; phylum Planctomycetota; class UBA1135; order UBA1135; family UBA2386. Next base: position 4,162 of record NYVR01000022.1, read on the forward strand.
CTTGGTGTTCAGCTCGGAGAGCAGGCCGTAGTTGAGGTCGCTGTTGCGGAGCCTCGCGACCTCGCTGCCCTGCTCGATGATGTTGCCGAAGGTGATCGCCTTGGACGGGCACGCCTGGCCGCAAGCCGCGGCGATCGAGATCTGGTTCTCGCCGTCGCCGATCTTGGTGCCCTTGAGCTTCGCTTCGATGCGCGCGCCGTTGATCCGCTGCACGCAGTAGGTGCACTTCTCCATGACGCCGCGGCTGCGCACGGTGACGTCCGGGTTGAAGGCCATCTTCCTGGTGTCGGGCGAGTTGCCGACGTAGTCGAGGTAGTTGTAGCGGCGGACCTTGTAGGGGCAGTTGTTGCTGCAGTAGCGCGTGCCGATGCAGCGGTTGTAGACCATGTCGTTGAGGCCCTCCGGGCTGTGCATGGTCGCGCCGACCGGGCAGACCGACTCGCAGGGCGCGTTCTCACACTGCACGCAGGACACCGGCATGGTCGCGACCTGCGGGTCCTCGGCCATCTCGAGGTTGTCTTCGCTGGTCGACGTGAAGTAGCGGTCACACCGCATCCAGAACATCTCGCGGTTCCGGGCGACCTGGATCTTGCCGACCATCGGGATGTTGTTCTCCGCGACGCAGGCGATCAGACAGGCGTTGCACCCGTGGCAGGCGTTGAGGTCGACGACCATCCCCCACTGGTAGGGCGACTTGCGCACCTCTTCGTCTTGGCTCTTGACGCCCTTGTCGTAGCCACGCTCTTCCCAGAGCGAGTTGTTGATGTCTTTCTCGACCTTGCCCTTGAGCGCGGCGGCTTGGTCAAGCGGCGACATCTTCGGCGCCCACCTGGGGTCTGCCTTGTTCTGCGCGGCCGTGGCTTCGCGCACCAGCGCGCGGCCCGCCATCGTGCCGTGCTCCTGCGTGCACACCAGGGTGTAGGAGCCGCTGCCCTTGCTGACGCTGACGTCTGTCAGGACGGACGGCTGGTATGTCGTGCGCAGCGGGTAGGCGTCGAAGCCCGCGCCGTAGGCCACCTTCAAGTGCTCGAGCTTGCGTCCCCAGCCGAGGAAGACCGTGACGCTTTCATCGGCGTGGCCAGGCAGGATCCAAGCAGGCACCTCGATGCTGTGGTCACCGGCTTTGAGGCTGAGCATGTCGCCGTTCTCGACTTGCAGCTCGCGCGCGGTCGCCATGCTCACCAGCGCGGCGTTGTCCCAGCTGAGCTTCGTCAGCGAGTCCGGGCACTCGGCCATCCAGGAGTTGTTGGCGTATGTGCCGTCGCCCATCTTGGGGCAGCCGCGGAGCACGATCTCCATGCCCGTGGTCTGCTTCCAGCTAGAGACGGCTGGCGCGATTGACGCCGCGACGACGTCGACCTGTTCGGCCTGATACTTGGTGTCGGCGACAAAGCCGGCGTGGAGGGCCTCGGGCCACCAGCGGGCCTCGAAGTCCGGGTCACCGGTCACGTCTTGCCAGTGCTGCTTGACCAGCTCGTAGCCGAACGTTGTATCGCGCCTGAGCGGCAGCTGCTCCCAACTGGCGTTGCCGGCCTCCTCTTGGTTGAGGAGCGCTAGGAACTCAAGCGCCGAGACGCCGCCGAACAGCGGCGCGACGAGCGGCTGCTGCATCGACACCGTTCCGTCCACGGACCTTGCGTCACCCCACGCTTCGAGGTCGTGGGTCATCGGGAAGTGCCAGTCGCAGAGCTTCGCGGTCTCGTCCTCGTAGACGCCGACGTGCATCGTCATCTTCGGACGGTTGGGGTTCTCCTTGCTGAGCAGCTCAGCGAAGCGGAGATCTGCCGGGCCGTTGTAGACCGGGTTGGTGCCGATGAAGATCAACGTCTGGCAGCTGCCCGTCTCGATGGCGCTAGCGAGACCCTTCAGCTGCGCGGCGCAGTCGCTCGGGATGCCGGGCGGCACCTCCGTGAGCGTCACTGTCTTGCCGAAGCTGTCGAGCTTGGCGTTGATCGCGTGCGCGATCGCGTGCACGACCGGCGGCTGCGTCGCGCCGGCGACGACGATGCTCTTGCCCTTCGCCGACTGCAGGTCCTTGGCGATGACCTCGAGCCACTTCTCACCCTTCTTCACGAAGGCCGCAGCGGAGTGTGGGGCGAGCGCGGCCTCAAGCTCGCTGCCGACGCCGACGCCGAGCTCTTTGGCCAGCGCAAAGGCGACGGCCGGGATCTCGCTGCTCTTTGTACGGAAGCGGTGATCGGCGGCGACCCCGGTGCCGGTGTAGGTCGACTCGATCGCGTAGAGGCGGTTGAGGTCCTTGGCCTCGGCGCGGCGGTTGCCCCACTGGATAGAGCTGCGGATGCTGTCGCCGTCGGAGCCGAGGAAGTCGTTGTCTAGGGTGACGACGACGTCGGCTTCGCCGAACTCGTAGTGCGTCAGCATCGGCTTGCCGAACGCCATCTCGGCGCCCTGCAGCTCGCTGTCCATGTTGAGCGGCGTCCAGGTGTGGAAGCGCGCCATCGGGAAGCTGCCTTCCTTAAAGCGCTCGATCGCGGCGAGCGTCGTGGGCGACGTGGTCGGCTGCATGACGACGTGCACGCCCTCGCCCTGCTCGTCGAGCAGGTCGGCGTAGGCGTCGCTGTCGAGCCAGTCCGCCAGCTCGTCCCATACGTTGACCTCGTGGCCGCCGCCGTGGCTGCCGTGGTCGTCGTGGTCGTCGTGCGCGTGCTGGGCAGAGTGCGGGTTGCGCGGCGCCCTGCTGCGGTTCGGGTCGTAGATCTGTAGCAGCTCGGCCTGCAGCTGGCCGTCGGAGCCGCCGGCGGTGCTCGGGTGCTGCGGGTTGCCGTCTACCTTGGTCGGGCGGCCGCCGTTGCTCTTGACGAGTACGCCGATCCCGAAGCCACCGCGCGTGATGGTGGACGCGTAGTGCTGCGCGATGCCCGGCTTGAAGCCCTCCGGCCGCTTGGTGAACGGGAGGATCTTGGTGACGGGCTTCCGGCAGCTCGTCATACCAGCGAGCGCCACGGACGCCGCAACGGCGCTCAAGAACCCGCGCCGCGACACCTCGTCCGGAGCCTCGGTGATGCCTTCGGGGAACTCGCGACCGAGCACCTCCTCGAAGGCCTCGGGGTTCTCGATCTGCTCGAGGCTGCGCCAGTACTTCCGCTCGGCTGGGCCGCTCGCAGGCTGGGTCATCTTCTCGTTGTCTTCTTGCAGGCTCATCGGTGGCACGCAGAGCAGTGGGTCGGCGGATTCAGCTGCGGCGGGGTGTCGCCGTCCCAGCCGAGCAGCGCTTGCGCGGCAGCGATGGAAGCTTCGGTGGGCTCCCAGTCCATGTTGGTGACCGCGACGCCTTCAGGGCGGATGTGCGGCGACGCGTCGCGGTGGCACTCAAGGCACCATCCCATGCTCAGCGGCTCTACCTGGCGGACGATCTCCATCTGGTCGATGCGGCCGTGGCAGCTCTTGCAGCCGACGTTGGCGCGCATGTGGACCGCGTGGTTGAAGTAGGCGAACTGCGGCAGCATGTGCACCTTCACCCACTCGAGCGGCGTGCCTTGGTCACGCTGCCAGTTGTCTTCGCTGAAGACGTCACGCAGCGGCTGCAAGGCGACGCTCTCGGTCTTGACGTGTTGGTGACAGCCGTAGCAGGTGGCGGCGTCGGGCACGGACGCGGAGTAGCTCTCCTCGACGGTGCGGTGACAGTAACGACAGTCCATGCCCAGCGTGCCCGCGTGCAGCTTGTGGCTGTAGGGGATCGGCTGGTAGGGCTGGTATCCGACGTCCGTATGCTTGGGCGAGAACCAGAAGTAGACGACGCAAACCACAAACAACCCTGCGCCCCCTGCGCCGAGCGCCAGGAAGGCAGGCACCTTGTTGGTCCACTTTGGGAACAGGTCGGTCACGTTATCTTCCGCTCCCGGATGAAGGAGCAGCGAGGTTCTACGGTCGTTGGGATGTCTTCACATCCATGTGGAAAGCACGCGGGGCCGCCTGATCTCGTCGAATCTGAGTGACCTGAAACCGGTTGGTCACCCCGAAGCGGGCGAGAGAGGCGCGTGCCGATGACAAACGAATGGCACAAACGGCCAACATGCTTAGAAGATCGCTGCCGTGGGGTCAATTTCAGACTTGGGAGATTCCCTCTGAAATGCGTTAAACCTTTCAGCAGAAACGATGTAGGCCAAATTGACGCGCCGCTGCTCTACCATCCGGTCTGAGATCTCACGAAATCCGCGATAAGTGGCGTAACTGCCTTCTGTGCAATAGGGTTAGGGTGCGTGTCGGCAGGCGTCACCCAGAGATCTTCATGGCGGAGCGGGCTCAGGGCGTCGGTCAGGTCCAGAAATGGGATGCCTGCCTGCGCCATATCCGACGCGACCAGATTGTGGATTTTCTGGAAAGGGTAGCGCCGACCCGGGCCTAAGCCTTGGAGGAAGGGCCACATAACGACCACGAAGGGGATCTGCCGTTGCTCGCACCAGGCCTTGGCTTTTCGGAGCGACTTCTGCGGGACGCCCGTCGCCCACATCGCGTCGTATGGTTTGTCCGGACCGAACCGCGGGTTGGGCGTTCCGTCCGGGTAGTTCTGGGGCATTGCCATCAGCTCTCCGACCCAGTCTCGCTGCGGCGAGAGCGCGAGCGGACCGCTGCCAGCCGCGCTCAGGATCCTGTCGAGCAGCTTGGAGCCGGTGTCGACAGGGGGCCCTAGGACGAGCAACCCGTCGCTGCCGATCAGGTCGTTGAGGCACAGGGTGAGCACGACGGCGTCGGGGTCGAAGCGTTCAAACCGGTGGATGAGCCCGTGCACGTATTCATCTACACAGACGGTGCCGGCAGCGCCGCAGTTGACGGTGCGCACGTCGTCGCCGTCGGCGCGCAGCGCGTCCTCGAGCATCCTGACCCAGTTTTGTTCCTCGTTGATCCCCCAGCCGAACGTGAACGAGTCGCCGACGCAGACGATCCTCTTTTGACCCGCTGGCTTCGCCGCGACGAGCTCCTCGCGGTCACGGATACCCGCCGAGTTGATCCGGTTGAGGCAACGCCCCTCTTCGTCCAGCCAGCTCCTGCCAAGGACGTCGTTGTCGGTGTAGGTGATGTAGAAGCTGAGCCCCGGCTTGAACATGGCCCGTTGGCGTGGCGGCGGCGGATCGACCTGTAACGGCACGATCAGGCCCTGCTTCACGCCCTCGACGAAGTCCCTAACGGGCGTGCCGTCGACCTTCTCGAAGCCGAGCTTGCCGAGCACGGCAGGCGGGCCGGCGAGCAGGCGCACGCTCACCTCGGCGAGGCCCAGCGCTGCAGCTGTCGCGACGCAACCCGCGAGCAGCTTGAGCGCGAAGCGTCCTCTGCGCGGCGTCGTCTCCATGAGAACGAGCGTACTGGTAGATGTAGCGCTCGACGTCGATTTTCACGTGGTACCATGGAGAACGTCGGGCAGGATGCACACGGTCCGCGCTCAGCCTCTCCCATGCCGCAGTACGTCCTAGGGATCTCCGCCTTCTATCACGACTCCGCAGCGGCGTTGTTGAGGGATGGAGAGATCGTCGCGGCCGCGCAGGAGGAGCGGTTCACCCGCAAGAAGCACGACCCGGACTTCCCTCACGAGGCCGTAAAGTTCTGCCTCGCTCAGGCAGGCGTTGGCGCCGACGAGGTCGACTTCGTCGCCTTCTACGACAAACCGGTCTTGAAGTTCCACCGGCTGTTGGAGACCTACCTCGCCTTCGCGCCGGTCGGCCTCAAGTCGTTCCGAAAAGCCATCCCGACGTGGCTCGGCGAGAAGCTCCATATGAAGAGCAAGATGACGCGCGCCCTCGGCTGCAAGCCGAAGAACCGCTACGTCTTTCCCGAGCACCACGAGAGCCACGCCGCCTCGGCGTTTTATCCGTCACCGTTCGAGGAGGCCGCCGTCGTCACGATGGACGGGGTCGGTGAGTGGGCGACGACGTCCATCGGCGTTGGCGAAGGCAACAAGCTGCGGCTGCTTCGGGAGATCCGGTTCCCGCACTCGCTGGGCTTGCTGTACTCGGCGTTTACCTATTACTGCGGCTTCAAGGTCAACAGCGGTGAATACAAGCTGATGGGACTCGCGCCTTACGGCGACCCCAAGTACGCAGATCTCATCCGCGACAAGCTGATCGACCTACGTGACGACGGCAGCTACCGGCTCGACCTCCGGTACTTCAGCTACTGCCAGGGGCTGACGATGACAAACGGTCGGTTCGCCGCGCTGTTCGGGCAGCCTGCGCGCTCGCCCGAGACGGAGCTCACGCAGTTCCAGATGGATGTCGCGGCGTCGATCCAGGCGGTGACCGAGGACGTCATGCTCAAGACGGCCCGCTACGCAAAAGAGGTCACCGGCAAGGACAACCTGTGCCTCGCCGGCGGCGTCGCGCTCAATTGCGTCGGCAACGGCGTCATCTTGCGCGAAGGACCCTTCGACAAGATCTGGATCCAGCCGGCTGCGGGCGACGCCGGCGGCGCGCTCGGCGCAGCGCAGCTGGTCTGGCACAAGTTGCTCGACAAGCCCCGCGTCCCTCGAGACGGCGACGCGCAGCGCGGCAGCTTGCTCGGTCCAGAATACAGGTCAGAAGACGTCAAGGCGTTCCTCGACGAGCAGGACGTCGTCTACGAAGAGTGTGACGATGACCGGCTCGCGGACCGCGTCGCGGAGTTGATCGAGCAGGAGAACGTGATCGGTTGGTTCCAGGGTCCGATGGAGTTCGGACCGCGCGCGCTAGGGTCGCGGAGCATCATCGGCGACGCCCGCTCACCGAAGATGCAGTCGGTGATGAACCTCAAGATTAAGTTCCGCGAGTCCTTCCGACCGTTCGCGCCCATTGTCTTACGCGAGCACGCGTCGGAGTACTTCGACATCGAGGAGCGCCACGACAGCCCGTACATGCTGATTGTTGCGCCGGTGCGTGAGGACAAGCGCAAGGACGTCGACCAGGGATTGTTCGGGCTCGACCAGCTCAAGCAGGTGCGCTCGGTGATCCCGGCGGTCACGCACGTCGACTACTCGGCCCGCCTCCAGACCGTCGACGGCGTTCGCAACCCGCGCCTCGCGTCGATGATGAGGAGGTTCCACGAGCGCACCGGCAGCCCGGTGCTCATCAACACCAGCTTCAACGTGCGCGGTGAGCCGATCGTCTGCACGCTGCAGGACGCGCTACGCTGCTTCACCGGCACAGAGATGGACGTGCTCGTGCTGGAGAACTTCGTGATCCGCCGCGTCGACCAGAAAGACCTCCCAGAGGTCGACCGTGAGCAATACCTGTCCGCCTTCGCCCTCGACTAGCCGACGATGATCAAGATTAACCTGTCTCCGGAGCCGCGCGTGCTGCGTCAGTTCGCGTGGTTTGGTCTGGTCGGGTTGCCGGTTCTCACCGCCTTCGTCGTCAAGACAGCGCGCGGTCAGAGTTGGGGCGACGTCGACTTGTGGACCGATGTCGCGGTGCTCGCGGTGCTGGCGGTCGCAGCGGTCGCGCTGGTCGCGCTCGAGATCGGCTTCGACGTGCTCGCGCGGGCGCTGTTCATCACCCTGTCCTTGGTCGCTGTTCCCATTGGGTTCGTGGTCTCGCACGTGCTCATCGCGCTGGTCTACTACCTCGTCGTCACCCCGATCGCGCTGGTGTTCCGTCTGACCGGCCGCGACGTGCTGGGCAAGCGGCTCGACCCGGGCATGACGAGCTATTGGCACGAGAGGCGCGGCGAGCGCGCTCCGTCCAGCTACTTCAAGCTCTACTGACGGCCGTTTGCGTCGCTGCGGCAACGGCGGACATGCACTATCGCTCGATCCCAGGCCTCGACGTGGCGGTGTCGCAGCTCGCGCTCGGCGGGTGGCTGACCCTCGGCGACGGCGTCGACGACGGAGAGGCCCTGAAGATGCTGCGCGCGGCCTGCGACGCAGGGGTCAACATGATCGACCTCGCCGATGTCTATGCGGCGGGCGCAGCGGAGCGGCTCGTGGGTCGCTTCCTTGCGGACACCGATCGAGATCGACTCGTCCTGAGCAGCAAGGTGTTCTGGCCGACGAGCGATGATCCGGACGACCGCGGGCTCTCTCGTCGGCACATCCATGCGTCGATCGACCGCGCGTTGGCGCGCTTGCAGGTCGAGCGGTTGGACCTCTATTACTGCCACCGAGAGGACCCGTCGGTCCCGCTCTCTGAGACCGTTGAGGCCATGAGCGAGCTCGTGCGTGCGGGCAAGATCGCGTCTTGGGGAACGAGCTGTTGGCAGCCTCGCACCTTGCGCGCCGCACACGCGATTGCGCGGGAAGGAGGCTTGGTGCCGCCGTCCGTCGAGCAGTCCCCGTACAACCTGCTTGAGCGGTGGATCGAGGCTGGGGTCGCGCCGTGCTGCGAGGAGCTCGGGATGGCGTTGGTCGTGTTCAGTCCGCTCGCTCAGGGCGCGCTGACAGGGAAATATCTCGAGGGGCGTCCGTATGGCAGCAGGGGGGCCACGACCGAGTGGGTCGATCGCTACCTGCAGCCTGAGGCAGAGCGTGCGGTGCGGCTGTTCGTTGCGTTTTGCGATCGGCGTGCGCTGGACCCGGCTATGACGGCGCTGGCATGGACGGCTCAGCGACCCGGTGTGACATCTGCGATCCTCGGTGCGAGCACGCTGCGCCAGCTTGAGCACAACCTCGCCGCTGCGAGCTTTCTCATCGACGACGACATCTGCAGCGAGCTCGACCGGATCTTCCCGCCTGCTCGCCAGCCTTGGTTGCGGCGCCTGTTTCGTCGATGGCTTCGTCGTTAGGGCGAACACGAACGCGCAAAAACGGCCACCTGATTGCATTCCGTCGAGGCCGTGTCCACGATCTAGCCGGTCGCTCGAAATGACCCTCAATCGGGTCGGAAGAGAGGGTCGATAGTCATGCAGCAACGGCATGCTACGGCCGCCGGCCGCCCACGCCTGACTCGACAGAATTGATGATGCCTCTCTCGCAGCACCTCTGGCGCCATCTGCTCGCACTGACCGGCTGCATGATCCTCTGCAGCTGTTCGTCGACGGGGTACTCGATGACCTCGCTCGCCGAGGAGATCAACGCCACGCTGAGCAGTTCGTCGCGTGAGGTGAAGGTCGGCGACATCATCACCGTGAGCTTCCCCTTTCAAAGTGAGTGGGACCACGTGGCGCAGGTGATGGAGGACGGCACCGCCAGCTTCTCCCTCGTCGGGGAGCTGCGCGTGCTCGGCATGTCGATGCAGCGCCTGAACGACGAGCTCACCAAAGCCTATGACCGCGCCCGAAACGGTCAGCGCGTCGATCTCAATGCGAGCATCACGGCGACCGGTGACGGCGAAGTCGACGCCAACAACAGCTTGTTCGTCATCGGTGAAGTGCGGACCCCGGGCCCGATTCGCGTCAACGGCAAGCGCATCACCCTAGTCGAGGCTATCAGCGCCGCCGGGGGTCACTTGAAGCTCACGGCGAACCTCGGCAACACCATCCTCGTCCGGCGCATCCGCGGCTCCAACGAGATGCGGTCTTGGCGTTTGGACGCCGACGTCTACGAGTGGGGTGAGCACCCGCCGATCTACCTCCAGGAGCGGGACGTCGTGTTCGTCCCGAACACGGCCATCGACGACGTCAATATCTTTGTCGATCAGTGGATCCGGCAGATGCTCCCCTTCCCGATCTTCCCGATCTCGCCTACGACCCCGTGAGCGAACCACAGGATAACGAGCTAGCCTCGGCGGACATCTCCGCGACGGCAGCACGTCTGACGCGCTTCGCCTTAGCGTGCGCCGTTCGCTACCTGCCGATGATCTTCGTCACGACGGTCGTATGCAGCGGCGTAGGTCTCTACATCGTCTTGTTGAGGCCCAACGTCTACGAGTCTAGCGGCAAGCTCCACATTCGTCCGGGCGTGCGTCAGAAGCTCACGCCGGAGTCGGCGTTCGCGGAGACGGCGCAGGGCCAGGTCTCGACCCGTGAGATCGTGCTCAACGAACTGCAGCTGCTCTCGACGCCAGACATCTATGAGAAGGCCGCGCTCCGGGTGGGCCTGGATACGGTGCTCGCGCCCGCAGAGCCTGACCCAGAAGATGGCTGGCGGGCCGTCCTGCGCGGCTACGCCCTGAGTTTGCGGTCGCTTTTGCAGGGACCGCCCGAGTCGGAGGAAGAGGTCACCGAGCAGATGCGGCTCTCGGTAGCCAGCGACATCCTCGCGGACGTCGCAGAGATTCGGCCGGAGCTGGGCGCGAACGTCATCACGATTCGCTACAGCTCTGACACGCCCGATAAGGCGCAGAAGATCGTCGACGCGCTCCTCGACGCCGCCGTTGAGGTGCACGGGGAGACGATGGACTCGATGGACTCGATCGGCGCGATCGAGCGAGAGGTAGAGCAGGCGGCTGAGGACTCGCGTAACGCTGAGCGCGACCTCAGAACGTTCCTGAGCGAGCGGCAGATCTACGACTTTGAGAATCAGCAGGGCATGCTGGTCGCGTATCTCGACGAGATCATCAAAGCGCTCGATACCTCCGAGGTGACGAAGCTGCGGACCCAAGCTGAGATCGAGGTCCTCACTACGCTGAAGCAGCAGATCGAGCCGACGCGACCGGCGACGGGTCAGACCAGCTTCGTCATGAACCCGGATATCACCGCGCTCACAAACACGCTAGAGCAGGTCCGGGTGCGCAAGTTTGACCTGGAGGTCCAGCGATCCAACCTCGCCGTCGAGGACTACCTCAAACGTCTGAAGCTGCTGGATGACCTCGCCGCGGACATTCGGGCGCGCATCGCCGCGACAGATCTGCAGCTGCAGATCCCCGGCGCCGTCGAGGTCAACCCGGACTACACGTCTGTGGTCGCCGACTTGAGGCTGCGCGAGGTCACGATGAAGGGCCTAGAGCGCGAGCGGGAACGACTCGAGGCGACGAAGGCGACGACCGAGAAGCGCCTCGCAGAGTTCGCCGCGATGAACCCCGTTAAGCAGGGTCTAGAGCTGGACGCGACGGAGAAGCGGGCGACCGCCGATCGGCTGTCCAACACCCTGAACAGCATGAAGGCGCTGCGTCGTTTGGAGCAGCTGAAGATGAGCAACTTGCAGATCATGCACCGCGCGACTTTTGAGCGCGACGCGGTCGGGCCGAGGCGCTTCAGCTTGTTCTTGGCCAGCGCCGTGGGCGGCATCGCGCTCGGCACGCTCCTCGCGCTGATCATGGGTCTGCGTCACGGCAACGTGCGAGATCGGCACGATCTCGCGCTGATCGGGGTCGACGCCGAGCCGGTCCTGCAGGATCCGCCGCTCGTAGACGCCTCCGGAAGCCAATGGCGTGACGCGCGCCTGCCGCTCCCGCTCGATTTGATGCGGGCTTCGATCGCCGAAGTTTTCGCGTGCGTTCATTACGACCCTCGCGCGGGTGATCCGCTCTGCTTCGGCGTCGTGCCTTGCGGCGATCGAGCAGACGCCAGCCGTGCCGCGGCCCAACTAGCCGCCGGATTGAGCATCTTGGGGGGCAAGAAGGTCGCCTACGTCTCCTGTAGCAACGGCGCTGGTTGGCTCTCCGAAGTCGTTGGCGAATCGAACCCGCTGGGTTGGGCTGACGTCGTCAACGGCAACCATGCGCTCGGCGATGTGGTGCGCAAAACATCGGTCGAAGGGCTCGATTACCTGGCGATGGGTGGTGAGGGTCAGCCCGAGCCTTCGCTCGCCGGATCTGGACTGTTGAACCTGATCGACAAGCTCAAGGCGGACCGGGACTTTGTCGTCGTTGAACTGCCGAACATGCTGGCGAAGCCTGAGGTCCCGACGACGCTACGCGCGCTTGACGCCGTCTTGTTGGCCGTGCGCGCCAAGCAGACGCCGCGGAGCGCTGTCCGCGAAGCCAAGCAGAGCGTCGAAGAGGCTGGCGCTGAGATGCTCGCGATCATGATGCAGGCCTGAGCGTCAGGGCGCTCTCAGGCCTGCTTGTCGTCATGGCTCTGAAGCCGGTCGCGCGCCGCGATGACCAGGGAGCCACGAGTGACGAAGAAAGTCCCACAGGTATCGTGGCGGGTCCTCGTTACGTCGGCCGCGCAGGACCCGTAGGACGTGATGGGCGGACCTGCCGAGCATGAAGGCGGCGTCAGCCGCCAGCTTGTAGGCAGGCGAGTGGTGTTTCCGGAAGTAGCGATTGCGCGATTCGAACCAGTAGGACGGCGTTCGGCCGGGGCGCGCGTGGCGCGCCGTCACGCCGGTGGATTGTCCGACGAGGTGAACCACCTTGCTGTCGGGTGCGTAACGCGTTCGCCACCCGGCGGCGGCGGCGCGACGTGTGAAGTCCAGCTCTTCGAAGTAGAGGAAGAAGTCCTCGTCGAACAGGCCGACCCGTTCGAACACCTCCCTTCTAATCAGCATGCTCGCGCCTGCGAGCCAGTCGATGTCGTGCGCCTTGTCGACTAGAGGTGGACAGGTGGCGAGGTCGCCCAGCATCTGATGCACGAAGCCGACCCGAAGGCCGTCAGCGAACTGGTTGCCGATGTTGGGGAACCGAAACCGTGAGTGCTGCTGGGTGCCGTCGGGGTCTTCGAGCCTGCTGCCGACGATCCCGAGATCAGGGTCAGATCGCAACGTGTCCGTGAGGACGTCGAGCGCTCGTGGACGCAGATATGTGTCCGGATTCAGGAGCAAGAAGGCGTCTGGTCGCCGATTTCTCGACAAGCCAGCTCGGACGCCGGTGTTGACGCCGTAAGCGAACCCGCCGTTCTTGCTCGACCTCTCGAGGCTCACCCATTCGCCCCATGACTGCGCTGCGATCCCCTCCGATAGCGCTCCGTAGCTGTCGTCGGGGCTGTCGTTCTCGACCACGACGACGTCAAAGTCCGCGTCGCCATCGCGTTCAGCGGCGAGGCTCTCAAGGCATGCCAGCGTCAGCGGCGCCGAGCAGTAGTTCACGATGATGATAGAGACGCGCACAGCCGCCTGAGGCGTATCGCTTCGCCGCGCAGATGGCAACTCCGTGTGGTGAACAGCGGACGGGGTAGAATGTTCCAGGGGCGGATTCTGGCTTGTCAGGCGTCGTCGTTCACGTATGCCGGTGTCCGGAAGTAGGAGCCACGAGGCGATCGCATTGGAAAACGACATCGCAGTAATCGGCATGGGAGCCCGCCTCCCGGATGCGCACACCGTGTCCGAGTTCTGGCGTAACCTCGCGTCGGGTCACTGCTCTGTGCGTGATCTAACAGAAGAGCAGCTGCTAGCAGCGGGCGAGAAGGCGCAGCGCATCAGGGATCCGCGATACGTGAAGTCCGGCGTGATTCTCGACGGCTTCGACCAGTTTGATGCGGAGTTCTTCGGTCTGAGCCCGCGAGAGGCTGCGATCATGGATCCGCAGCATCGTCAGTTCCTGGAGTGCGCCTGGGAGGCGCTGGAGGACTCGACGCATGTCCCGGACCGCTTCGACGGTCCTGTCGGCGTCTTCGCCGGGTGCGGGATGGGCAGCTACTTCGCCTTGAACGTGCTGAGGAATCGTCAGCTGATGGAAGAGGTGGGGCTGTTCCTCCTGCGGCATACGGGGAATGACAAGGACTTCCTCGCGACGCGCGTCTCGTACTGCTTTGACCTGAAGGGCCCGAGCATCAATGTCCAGACCGCGTGCTCGACGTCGCTCGTCGCTGTCCACTACGCGTGCCAAAGCTTGCTGAGCGGTGAGATCGACATGGCGTTGGCGGGCGGCTCGACGATCGAGGTGCCGCACGGTCGCGGCTACACGTTCACCGAAGGCGAGATCCTCTCGCCGGACGGCAGGTGCCGCGCGTTCGACCATCGCTCTCGCGGCACGGTCTTTGGCAGCGGCGCCGCGGCCGTGACGCTGCGCAGGCTTGAGGACGCAGTCGCTGACCGCGACCACATCTACGCGGTGATCAAGGGATCTGCGATCAACAACGACGGTCGCAGCAAGGTCGGGTACCTCGCGCCGAGCGTCGACGGTCAAGCCGCCGCGATCGCCGAGGCGCAGGCTATCGCCGACGTAGACCCTGCCGACGTCGACTACATCGAGTGCCACGGGACGGGCACCGAGATCGGCGACCCTATTGAGGTTTCAGCTCTCGAGCAGGCCTTCGCAGGCGTCGAGAAGAAGCAGGGCTGCGGGATCGGATCTGTCAAGACCAACATCGGTCACCTCGACACGGCAGCCGGCGTCGCGAGCTTGATCAAGGTGTGCTTGTCGCTGAAACACGAGCAGCTCCCGCCGACCGTCAACTACGAAGCGCCCAACCCGATGATCGACTTCGCGCGCAGCCCGTTCTTTGTGAACGACAGGTTGCGTCCGTGGCCGCGTTCGGACCGGCCTAGGTATGCCGGGGTGCAGTCGCTAGGCGTCGGAGGCACCAACGCCCACGTAGTCGTCGGCGAGGCGCCTCACGCCGCTGCGGCCGTTATCGCGGACGACGCGGACCGCGCCCACGTAATCGTGTGGTCCGCGCGCAACACGCGCTCGCTCGACGACTACGCTGGTAAGCTCGCGTCACACCTGCGCCAGAACCCCTCTTTGGATCTCGCCGACGTCGCGGGCACGCTCGCGCACGGCCGTCAGGCGTTCCCACGTCGCCGGGTGACGATCGGGCGCGACCACGACGAGGTGTTGCGGGCCCTCGACGGCGATGAGCCGCGCCGGGTCCACACCCACGTCGCGACCGAAGGCGCCAAGGTTGTCTTCTTGCTGCCGGGCGGCGGCGCGCAATACCGCCGCATGGGCAAGGGCCTCTACGCCACGGACCCGGTCTTCCGACAGCACGTCGATCGTGGCCTCGCGCTGATGCACGGGCACCTGGACGTCGATCTCCGCGAGGTCTGGCTCGGCGATTCGCTCGATGAGGAAGCGGCCGAAGCGGTGTTCGACCGGCCTTCGGTGCAGCTGCCCGCCATCTTCATCTGCGAGTATGCCCTGGCGCGGTGTTGGCAGGCCTGCGGGGTCGAGCCCGCCGCCCTGTTGGGTCACAGCCTCGGTGAGAACGCCGCCGCGTGCCTCGCGGGGGTGTTCTCGTTCGAGGACGGGCTGCGGCTCGTGACGCTGCGCGGCAAGCTCTTCGAGCAGGTCGAGCCCAGCGGCATGTTGAGCGTGCCGCTGTCGGAGGACGACTGCCGCCAACAGCTGCCGGAGCGCCTCGACTTGGCGGTCGTCAACGCGCCCGAGCTGTGCGTGGTCTCTGGGCGCGTGTCTGACCTGGACGCGTTCGCGGCCGTGCTGGTCGAGCGAGGGGTCGAGGTGCAGCGCGTGCGGATCGCCATCGCAGCGCACTCGCGGTTGCTCGACCCGATCCTCGATGAGTTCCGCGCGTTCTTACGTTCGTTGCGGCTCAAGCCGCCTGAGCTGCGCTTCATCTCGAATCGCACGGGTACTTGGATCACAGATGAGCAGGCCACGGATCCGGAGTACTGGGTCCAGCACCTCCGGAGCACGGTGCGCTTCGCCGCTGGCGTAGACCTGTTGCTCTCCGACGATCAGAACGTCTTCCTTGAGGTTGGCCCCGGCCGTGCGTTGAGCTCGCTGGCGCGCGTGAACCCGAAGTGGACAGCAGAGCGCAGCTCGATCGCGTCGTTGCGCCACCCCGACGAGCTGGTGGATGACGCGGACCACTTCACGTGCGCGCGCGCACGCCTCTGGGCAGCAGGCGTGGACTTGCCCTTGGCGGATATCGTGCGCGAGGGCGGCGCCCGGTTGTCGTTGCCGACCTATGCGTTTCGACACCAGCGTTACTGGGTGGACCCCGACCCATCTGTCCCTGCTGGTGCGGAGGCGGCCTCTACCGATCGCGTCGACGACGTCTCTAAGTGGCTGTGGCGACCTGAGTGGGTCGCGCGGCCCGCTGTCGCCTCCGCCGAGCTCGCGGGCACTTGGATTGTCTTCGCGGACGAAGTCGGCGTCGCGCCGCGCGTCGCGGAGCGGATGCGGGCTGCGGGCGCCAGCGTCGTCGAGGTCCGCCTGGGCGACGCGTTCACCAAGCTGGGCGAGAACCGGTACGCGCTGGCCCCAGAGCTTGGAAGAGAGGGATACGACGCCTTGCTCGCAGACCTCGCCGCGAGCGGTCAGCGGGTCGTCGGCGTCGTCCACGCTTGGCTACTAACCAGCGATGAGAGCTTCCGGCCGGGCTCAAGCTTCTTTCACCGATGCGAAGAGCAGGGCTTCTTCAGCCTCTTCTTCCTCGCGCAGGCGCTGGGCGCAGATGAACTCCCCGAAGGGTTCCGCGTCGTCGTATTGACCAACGAAACGATCGGTCCTGAGGGCGGCGCCGACTCCGCGGAGAAAGCGACGGTGATTGGTCCGTGCCTCGTGATGCCGCGCGAGCTTCCCGGCCTCTCGTGCACGTTGGTCGACGTTCGTTTGCCTGCGAGGCCGCGCGGCCGGCGGGCGCGGCCGGAGCTCGATCAGCTCGCGGGTCAGGTCTTGTCAGAGCTGACTTCGAGCAACTCAGGTGTCGTCGCGATCCGCGGCGCAGACCGCTGGGAGCGCGAGCACGCGGCCGGCGATCTCCCCGTCGGCGACGGTGAGATGCCGGCGCTGCTGCGCGACCGCGGCACCTACTTGATCACGGGCGGTCTCGGCGGCGTTGGGTCGTTGGTGGCTGAGTGGCTCGTGCGAGTTGTAGGCGCGCGGGTCGTGTTAGTGGGTCGCCGCCGGCTGCCGGAGCGGGATGATTGGGACAAGGAGTTGGCGTCTTCGGGCGACAGCTGGGCCGCGCGGACGATCCAGAAGGTCCGGTTCCTTGAGTCTCTCGGCGGCGAGGTGCACGTCTGTTCTGCGGACGTCGCGAACGTTATCGAGATGGAGCGCGTCGTCGCGCACGCTCGCTCGCAGTGCGGAGAAATCCACGGCGTCTTCCACGCCGCCGGCGTCGTCGAGGACGAGCTCATCGCGAGCAAAGAGCAGGCCACCGTCGAGCGCGTCATGGCGCCCAAGGTCCAGGGAGCGCTGGTCCTCGACGAGGTCCTTGGAGACGAGCCCGTCGACTTCACCGTGCTGTTCTCTTCCACCAGCGCGGTGCTCGGCCCGCCTGGGCAGGTCGATTACACCGCGGCGAATGCGTTCCTTAACGCAATCGCACGGCGGCGTTCGTCCGCCGGCAAGCCTACGCTGGCGCTCCAGTGGGGGGTGTGGAACCGCGTCGGCATGACGTCCAACGTCGGCGCCGAGGCGGACGGCGCAGGCGGTCGGCCCGAGGCGGTCAACGAGCCGCTGTTCGACGAGCTGGTCCGAGTCGGCGTCGACGAGGTCTTGCTGAATGCGCGGTTGTCCTGCGATTCGTCGTGGTTGTTGGACGAGCATAGGACGGCTGAAGGCCACGCGTTGCTGCCTGGCACCGGGTATCTGGAGATGGCTGCTGAAGCGCTCGCGGCCGTCGGCGAAGAAAACGGCTTCGAGCTGCGAGACCTCTACTTCTTCCAGCCGCTTTACGTCGCTGACGGCGAGCAGCGGCTGGCCCGCGTTCGGTTGCGGCGGAGCATTGAAGGCTTCGAGCTGCAGGTCCAGAGCCAGGACGAGGACGCTGGCTGGCAGACGCATTCACAGGCGCGGGTCTTGCTGCGCGCCATGCAGCCGCCAACGGACTTTGACTTGGCCATGCACGACGCTGCGTGCGGAGCGCCGACGAAGGCGTCGCCGCAGGCGTGGTTGCCGTCGCCTCAAGAAGCGCACCTTCGTTTCGGTCCCAGGTGGCGGGTTGTTCGTGAGGTGCGAATAGCCAACGGAAAGGCGGCCGCGCACGTTGCCTTGCCGAGTGAGTTCGCTGCCGAGACAGGGCGTTACCGCCTGCACCCTGCCGCGCTTGACCTCGCGACTGGCTTCGCGATGAAACTCATCCCGGGCTACGACGGCTCCCGCCTCTGGGTGCCGCTCGCCTACCGGAGCGTTCGTGTCTTTGGTCGCCTACCGGCAGAGTACCGCAGTTGCGTTACTAGCTGTGAGCGGGTCGACACGGCAGGGGACATCTACAGCGTCGACCTAACGCTCTGCACCCTCGACGGCGCCGTGGTCGTAGAGGTCGAAGGGTTCCAGCTGCGACGCCTCGCGCCAGACCAGGAGTTCGCGGTCGCCGCCTCGGTGGGTGTCGCTGCTCGGCCCCCCGCAGGTTCCGGTTCGTCTGTCGGCGGCTCTGCCGCTGAACAGCTGCTGAATGAGAACATCCAGAAAGGCATCCTCGCCTCTGAAGGTGTTGAGGTGCTGCGTCGAATCCTCTCGCGCGCGCTCCCCGTTGAGTGTGTGGTGACCTCGGTGCCCCTACCCGGTCTCTTCGCTGAACTGGAACGCGCTCAGGCCAACGCGGCGGACGATGGCGACAAGTTCTCTAGGCCGGAGCTCGACACGGACTACGTCGCGCCCGGCGACGACATCGAGAAGACCCTGGTGAGCTTCTGGGAAGATTTGCTCGGCATCGATCAAATCGGTGTGCACGACGACTTCTTCGAGCTAGGCGGGCACTCGCTGATCGCGGTTCGACTCTTCGCTCGGATCAAGAAGACGTTCCGCGTCGACTATCCGATGTCGGTCCTGTTCGAGGCGCCCACCGTCGCGAAGTGCGCAGATATGTTGCGCGCCGATGGCGTCGCTGGGGACGACTCGTCCGCAGAGCGGGCCGAGCCGGTGTCAAAGAGCCGCTTCAATTATCTCGTCGGGATGCACCCGAGCAGACACGGCGACGGCACCCCGTTCTTCCTCGTTGCTGGCATGTTCGGCAACGTCTTGAACCTGCGTCACCTCGCTCAGCTCGTGGGCGCGGACCGCCCGTTCTATGGTCTGCAGGCGAGGGGCCTCTTCGGCGACAGCGAGCCACACCAAACGTTCGAGGAAGCTGCGCGCGACTACATCGCTGAACTGCGTACGGTCCAGCCACACGGACCGTACTTGCTCGGAGGATTCTCAGGCGGGGGCCTAACCGCCTATGAGATGGCGAGGCAATTGCGGGCGGCGGGCGAACAGGTCGCGCGGCTCGTATTGCTGGACACGCCGCTTCCGACCAAAGGCGTCGTCGGTCGCGGCGATCGACTAAAGATCCAGTGGCAGCGTTTGAAGACCCAGGGTCCGGTCTACGTCGGGCGTTGGTTAAAGAACCGCGTCGCGTGGGAGCTCGGCAAGATCCAGCGACGGCTCGGCGGCGCCGAGGAGGTGGAGGAGCCCGCGACCTTCCACTCTCAGGTCGTAGAAGCTGCCTTCCGCGCCGCGCTGTCGCGTTATCGGGTAGAGGCGCTCGACGTTCCAACGTGGTTGTTCCGTCCAGCTTTGGACAAGACCTACGACCTCGGCGGTGGGCGTTTCGCCAACAAAGACCGGGAGCTCGTTCAGGAAGACAACGGGTGGACAGCGTTTCTCCCGGACTTGCGCGTCGTGGAGACCCCAGGTGACCATGACAGCATGGTCTTGGAGCCGAACGTACGGTCCCTCGCGACGGTCCTCCGCGGGGCCATCGACGCGCGCTAGTCCGCGGCCTCCCCTGGCGCTTTGCTGCCTTCAGCCGTCCGCGCGCTGCGGCGACCGCGGCCGCAGCAGGCGGCCGCGCGCAGCTGCTCGGCGTCCTGTCGACGTGGGCGCAGTCGCCGTTTGCTGCGCGTGGGACACGCACGCGAGCCCGCCTGCGATCGCGATGAACATCGCAGGACGCATGGCGTTCACGAGGTTGTCGATCACCATCATCAGCAAGACCAAGCCCGCCCCGATGACTTCGGGACGTCCGGCGCGCGCCGTGACGGCCCGGGCGGCTGGCAGCCACGCGATCGCCTGCATACCGACGAGGCCTATCAGCCCAGACGTGACCACCGTGATGATCCAAAGGCTGTCCGGGATGGCGGTCCGGACGTCCCCCGTCCACGGGTTGACGCTGTTCACAAAGTTCTGCTTTCCGACCCCGAACAGCGGGTGGTCCCAGAGTGACCTCAGCAGCACCTCTTCGTTCGCGAAGCGATATGCGATGCTCTGCGCCCGGTCTGCAGAGATCATCTCGGTCAGCTCGACGACCGCGGGTTCTACGACTCCATTGAACGCGATCCTCATCACCAAGAACGCCGGCACCATCAGCACGAGCGCGCGTCGCGGCCAGCGCGCGAACGTGGGCGATAGCAGCGCCAACGACACGAGGCACAACAAGGTTGCTCCGGTCGACTTGCACAGCAAGACGGTGCCGGCCAGCATGGCGACGAAGTAGCCGATCGGTATCCCCGCGATCCTGCGCGGGCCCGCGGATCGCCAGAGGCACGCGCCGGCGACCGTCGCCCCGGCCAACCACAGGGCCAGCTCGAGGCCGTGTCGCATGAAGACCATCGGCCGGAACCCTCCCCCGCGGATCGTCTGCGCGAACACGTGCTGAGCCTCGCCGTAGAAGATGCGGTGGAGCTGCGGGCTCATCCTCACCTCAAACAGCGCGAACGGCGCGTAGACGAGGCCGGACAGGAACAAGGTCCACAACAGATCCCTGATCCCTTCGCGTGAGTTGAGGTAGAGCCGACCGATCAGGTAGGGGATGCCCCAGTCAACGCCGCTGGACCACACCTGGGCGAACGCGTCGCGTAGTCCGGCATCGTTGATGACGGACGTCACCGCTGCGGACAGCAGCCACGCCAACATCGCTAGGTCCGGCAGCCTCGGCTGGAACCGGAGCAGGGCCTTCGGGTCGAACAGCAGGACTCCGAGGATCAGGCCGTATGAGACCGCGGCGGGCTTGTCGAGGTCGGGCAGACCGGGCAGCGGGATCTCTAGGACAGGCAAGGCCAGCCAGCCGACAGCGAGGGACGCCAGCGCCGCACGACGCGGCGACATCAGCGCGAACAACGCGACGCTGATCGGTATCCATGCGATCAGCGCGATGTATGCAAAGCTGTTCATGCCTTCGTCGCCGTGTGCATCCGCTCCGCCTGCAAGACTACCGTGGCCGCGGGTGCCCGGATTGTTTGAACCGGCCTTGCAGCGACATTCCTGGCCCGCGTCGCCGCTCGGTGGCGCCCACGTTTACGGTTCAGTCGTGCGTCCGAGCCACGTGAGGACCTCTTGCTCGTATGCCGACGGTTGATCGGGGAGCGGCCCTGGCAGCACCACGCGCGTCAGGCGGACGTCCCATTCGCCGCGGACCGCGCGTGAGTAAACGGCGTAGGCCTGCGTGTAGATGGAGTCGTCGACGCGTCTTCCTGCGACTTCGAAGGCGAAATATGCGTGCTGCGACGCCGACGGGGGCTCGGCGTCGACGGAAACACGCCACCAAAGTTTGCCGTCCACGGAGACCGCCGGTTCATAGCGCGCTGCTTGGTCATTAGCGGTCAAGCAATCGGCGACGTGGTGGATGCACAGGTGTCGGCGCGACTTCGTGTGAAAGTGGAGCAGGTCGAACCATTCGCGTTCAGACTTCGCAAACCGCGCGTTGATCAGCCAGGGCGTGTCGTATTCGACGCGGTCCGACTCCTGGGAGGGGGCGACGACGACGAGCTGATGACCGGGCGGGTCGGCGAGCGCCGCGAAGTAGCTGGGCTTAGGGTGTTCTTCGTAACCGCCTGCCAAGGTCAGGTGGATCAGGGTGACCGGCGCGACGGCGAGCGCGACCGGCCAACGACCGTTGGCGGCCACGGGGCCGGTCGGCGGATCCAGCGGTCGGTGGGTCTTGATGAGTACGGCGACCAAGACGGCGACGAAGGGCATGAAGGCGAGCGTCCCCAAGATGCTGTGCCACGTCGGGTCGTCTACAGACGCGGTCCACCCAAAAGAGATCGCCGTTACGAACAGGAACACACGCGCGACGTTCGAGAGCCACGCGAGAGCGATCGCTAGCGCGAGGACGGCGCTCGTCCGCCGGACGCCCGAGGATGACACGAGGACGCCTAGGGCCGCGATCCCTGTGAACGTGAGCGCCTGCCCGACTCCGGAACAGTCCGCCGTGATGGCGAGGTGGTAGTGCGGGAAGCACACGACGCCTTGTTGGACGCTGTAGCTCGTGAGGCCGAGCGTGGTAGGCAACTCGACGACGGTTGAGACGCCCCAGCGAAGTTGGTTCGTCAGCGGGAAGTAGAAAGAGTAGGGGACGCCGAAGCACAGCAGCATGAGCGCCCCGTGCAGCACGCACCGCGCGATGCTCCACGAGGTGACGGTCCAAACCGCCGCTCCGGTCAGCAGCGCGACTAGCGACGAACGAAGGATCGTGGAGGACCCCGAGCTGAGCGCGAGCGCGAGCGCGAGCGTCGCCGTCGCGACGATCGCGAGGCCGACGCGGTCGCGGCGATCCTTCAGCGAGAACCGCGACCGAAAGGGGCCGCGCAGCGTCTTGCCGAGGGCGACAGCAACGAAGCACCAAAGATAGATGAAGTGCTCTTGGTAGTGCTGGTCGCCGAGGTAGCGGGCGATCCCGTCCCAGTAGATCCACGCTAGCGCAGCTGCGGTCAGTGCCGCTGACGCTGACATTCCTACGCCTCGGGCGTCTTGGCCTGTCGCTGGTTCTTGCGTCGTAGCGCGCCGTATGCCAGCGCGCCGCCGCTCATCAGGAGGAGCAGGCTGGGCTCCGGTGTGCCACCGCGCGGCGGCGATCCGTTCGGGCCCGAATACATGCCAGCGCCGCGCTTGGGACCTTGCGGCTCTGTCGTGCCCGCTTCATGCGCGGATACATCGCGCGCTGCCATCGGCCGGCCTTCTGCTGCAAGCAGGAGGAGCATGCTGATCGTTGCGGCGAGATGGATCATGAGCGGGAAGTGCAGGTCTATGAACGAGGGCAATCAGTATGGTCAGCTTCGGCCCAGACGGGCACCGAGATGCTCGTTCCCGCCCGATGTCGAGGTTTGGGCCGCTTGCTGCGGCGAGCTCAACCAACCAGGCGGCGCGGCAAACTACGTCGCTACCGTATGATAATCAAGCAGACGACTATAGCAGACGAGGCTGATCTCGGTAGTCCCTGGCGGCCGCGAGGCCTCATGCTGAGACCAAGGCCGCCCTCGCTCG
The DNA here is from genome assembly GCA_002684655.1 of Planctomycetota bacterium. GTDB lineage: Bacteria > Planctomycetota > UBA1135 > UBA1135 > UBA2386. Next base: position 27,003 of record NYVR01000022.1, read on the forward strand.
CCTCCCCTCGCTCCGCGTTGGCTATACTCTTGCGCCGAATACCGGCATCAACAGGATGACCGAACAACCCGAACAGAAGCGCAGCGAAGACGAGGAGTTCCTGCAGGCGGCCCAGCAAGAGGAGCGCGGCCTGATCAGCGAGTTCATCATGTTTATGGCTGAAAACAAGTTGTGGTGGCTGACCCCCATCCTCGTCGTCTTCGGCCTCTTGGGTGTGCTGCTCGTTCTGGGTGCGACCGGCGTAGCGCCCTTCATCTACACGCTCTTCTGAGCGCGGCGGGCCCCGTGGTTTCGGCCTTTCCGGTCCGAGCACGCGGGGTCGAGGCGTGCGGCTGCAGGTTGCCTTGTTGGGCGCGCTCTGACGGCGTGCTCTCGGCGTCGCCGTCCCGAATTGCGACCGCGGCTCTCCGCGCATCGTGAGCAGACCGGAGATTTTCCGATACCTCCCGAGACACCACTACGAGGAGGAACGCCATGCGGGACCACGGCCTGGACACATACCTATCGGACATCAATGAAGTGCCGCTGCTGACGGCTCAGGAAGAGATTGAGCTGTCCAAGCGCGTTCAGCGCGACGACGCAGATGCGCGCGAGCACATGATCCGCGCCAACCTGCGGCTCGTCGTCTCAATCGCTAAGAACTACGTCAACCGTGGCCTGTCCTTCATGGACCTGATCGAAGAAGGCAACATCGGGCTGATGAAGGCGGTCGAGAAGTTCGACCCCAAGGCAGGGTGTCGCTTCTCCACTTACGCGACGTGGTGGATCAAGCAGGGGATTCGCCGCGCCCTCGTAAACACGGTCAAGACCGTTCGTGTTCCGAGCTACATGTCTGAGATCGTCTCTCGTTGGAAGGCGACAGCCATGGAGCTCAACTATCGCCTCGGTCGGCCAGCGACGACGGGTGAGATCGCCGAACAGCTCGAGCTCCCCGAGAGCAACTGGGACGTCGTGCGAGACACGGTGAAGTCCAGCTCGCATCCCATGTATTCGATGAATGACGACGCCGGCGCCGGCTTCGCCGATGTGATCGAGGACACCAATAGTCCGTCCCCTGAGGAGAAGATCCTCGAGGCGATGGAGCTTGGTCGGATGCACGAACTGCTCGATGGCCTCGAGAACCGCGAGGCGCGGATCCTGCGGATGAGGTTTGGCCTGGGCAACAGCGAGCCGATGACGCTCAAGGCCATCGGCAAGCGGTTTGGCCTGACGCGCGAGCGAGTCCGGCAGATGGAGCAGCAAGCGCTCGCGAAGCTCGGGGAGATCATGTCACGCGAGTTCGGTGAAGAACGCGCGACCCCTCGCAAAGCCAAAAAGACCGCCCGCTGACCTGAGGTGGCGCGTGGCGTAGGCTGAGGTCATGTTGCCTTCGCTCTACGTCCACGTGCCGTTCTGCGTGGTCAAGTGTGGCTACTGCGACTTCAATTCTTACGTCGTCGACGAAGGCCAAGCGCACGACCGGTTCCTGGACGCGCTCGCCGCTGAGCTGGCGCTGCGTTGGCCGCAAGGCGCCAAGCCGTCGACGGTCTTCATAGGGGGCGGCACGCCGAGCCTGCTGTCGTTGGAGCGGCTCGACCGCCTGTTCGCGATCATCCGGGAGCGCGGCGACCTCGCAAGCTGCGCTGAGGTCTCTATGGAGGCCAACCCTGAGAGCTTCACGGTTGAGAAGGCGCGCGCAGCGTTCGTCGGCGGTGTGCGGAGGTTGAGCGTCGGGGCGCAGACGTTCCACGCGCACCACTTGAAGGCGCTCGATCGCGCGCACGATGCGGAGGGGATCGAAGGCGCGTTCGCGGCCGCGCGGGAGGCGGGATTTGAAAACGTCAGCATCGACCTCATGTTCGGGATCCCGGGAGAGACCCAGGAGGAGTGGCGCAGTGACCTCGAGCGCGCGCTGCGTCTCGGGACGGATCACCTATCCTGCTACAACTTGACGTTTGAGCCAGGGACGCGCTTCGAACGCGACCGTCTCCGGGGCCGCCTCGCCCCCAACGCGCAAGAAGTGGACCGAGAGATGTTCGAGTGGACGCGCAGGCGGCTCGAAGAAGCAGGCTTCGCGGCGTACGAAGTCAGCAACTTCGCCGGTCGCGGCGGACCGTGTTTGCACAACGACCACTATTGGCTGCAGGGTGACTACGTCGGCGTTGGTCCGGGCGCCAGCAGTCACCGCGCCGGTGTTCGTTCGACGAACCTAAAGGGCTTAGACGCTTGGGCTGACGCCGCCTTGGCTGGCGTCACGTGCGCTGGTAGCGCCGAGACCTTGCGTCCGCTGCAGCGCGTCGCGGAGGCGCTCTGGCTGGGCGTCAGGCGCACGGACGGCGTCGACTTCGACGAGGTGCAAGAGCGGGTCTACGTCGATGCACGGTCCGTCTTCGCGCCAATCTTCGAGCGTCAGGTCGAATCAGGCTTGGTGAGCTTTAAGTCTGGGCGCCTCGCTCTCGCAGGAGAGGGGTTGTTGTTAGCCGACCAGGTGGGCGGCGACTATCTGGAGGCGGCGCTCTAGCGGGCCTAAAACCGCAGCAGCCGACCGCGAGGGTCGGCTGCCGCAGGTTCACGTCTTGCCGCGCGCGATCCGCGAGCAGCAAGCGCGCAGATCAGAAGCCTTCGGACATCGAGCCGAACATCATGGCTCCGGCGCCGATGAGGCCCCCAACAACACCGACGGTCTCCATCCCGAACGGGCTGATCGTGACGGTCTCGGCTCCGTCGGCTCCGACCTTGCGGTACGAGAGGCTCGCAAACAGGTGTTGCGTGAGCGTCTCGGAGTCCGGGATCATCGACATGTCGACCGGGATCTCGTCGGACATCGGGACGAACGCGAGCAGTCCGGTGAGCATCTGGTAGTAGCTCTCGAAGTTCGCCTTCCAGTCGACGAACGAGAGCGCGTTGATGCTGCTCGGGATCTGATCGGCGATCGCCATGAACTCTTTGTTCGAGCGGATGTCGCCCTTGGGGTTGTCGTCGCGGCTCATGCGCTTGAACACGCGCTTGACGTCGCTGGCCGAGAAGCCCATCACCATGTATCCGTCCTTGAAGGCGAACGTCGGCTGGAACATGTCGAACGGGTTCATGCCCATGCCGTCCATCGGGTCGGCGTTGAGCAAGATCTGGTAGCTCTTAAGCCCGCGCTTGGTCGCCTCCTCGATCTCGAGGGCGCCGTCGGACATCGCGGCGATGCTCTGGAGCGCTCCGAGTAGCTTCTGCTCGTCGTTGACCTTGAGCAGGAAGGCCATCTCTGGCGCCGCGCTGATCGTGCCCATGGGCATGGACCAGGTGATGTAGTGGTCACCCATCGCGCCGAACAGGTCCTTGCGGATCGAGAAGCCGATCTGCTCCTCCATCATCGCGAGCTGGCCGAGCATCATTTGCGCCATGTCCGCGTCGTAGGCCTGCATGCCCTTGACGATGGTGTCGTAGATCCACGCGACGTCCATCGAGCCGGCGCTGAACGAGACGGCGTCCTTCGGAACCCAGCGCAGGAACTTGGTGTCGACAACCTTGCTCGCGGACGTGGTCGTTCCGGCTGCGTTGGCGTAGGCGTGGCGGGCGCGCGACACGGCTTTGCCGTTCTCATAGCCCATCGAAATGCCGAAGGTGCCGACGTCGCTCATGCCCATGGCCTTCATCGCGCGTTGGACGCCGTCGAAGTCGAGCATGTCTGCGTCGAAGTCGACTTCGCCGCCTTCCAACGGAATCGACGGGCCCTGCTCCATCATCATCTTCATCGTGTTCATGAAGAAGTCGATGCCGAAGTCGGGGGCCATGTACATCCGCACTGCAGCGTCCGCGGAGCCCTTCGTCGCGGCTGAGAAGCCCGGGGTCTGGGTCAGCGCCGGGGTCTTGTTGATCCAGTTGTTGAGGACCGCCTTGACCTCATCGGTGATGGTGCCGATCACGACGCCGTTGGGGACGTTCGCGACGTTGATCGACATGTCGGGCGCGCCCACGATGGACGGGGTCAGCGTCTGAAGGCGGAGGTCGCCGATCATCGTCTCGCTCAGCTCAACCGGCGCCTCCTGCTGCAGCGCGCCCAGGCCCATCTGGAGGATGGGGTAGATCATTTCAGCGGCGTCCCCGAAGTCGAGGTGGATCATGGTGCCGACGCGCGGCATCGGTCCGAAGTCGCCCTCTGTCATCGCTACGCTGGTCACGGCGAGCGTGAAGCCTTCAAGCCCAAGCTCCGAGAGCTTGTCGGGGTCGAACGGCAGCATGCCGGCGTCGTACATCTCGCGCATTTGGCCGAGACCTTCTTCCCCCTGTTCGGTGAACATCTCGACGAGGTCGCCGACGAACGCCTGGACCTCTTCTTCGGCCCACATCTTGGCGAGCGGCGTCTGCTGCATCTCGGAGATCGCGGCCGACAGCTTGGGCGCGGACATCGCCATCAAGGTCTGTTTGGGCAGGTAAGGGAGCATGCCCTGGGCTGCCAGGGGCGCGGTGACCGCGATGAGCGCGGTAAGAGAACGTAGGGAGAACAGTTTCATGGGTTGGATTCTGCGTGGTGTTTGGCGGGCTCGCGGCTGGGCTCGCCTGCGTTTAGTGGACGATCGCGCGGGGTATCCTGTCGCGGCGTCGGCCGAGGCCTGGGCGATTTATCTCTAAAGTTATTTATGACAGATGCTAAGGCGCCTTCGCGATCAGCTTGTTCAGGGAGTCGATGACGCCGCTCTTCTTGGCATCCAGGAGCTTCTCGAACGCCGTCAGCGCTTTGCCGGCGCTGCCTTTGCCGTCGGCCGACAGCGCGTTGGTGACGCCCATGAGGGCCTCGGTCGCCTCCTGATCGCCTCCTCGCATGCCGTAGGCGAGCATCAGGCCAGCCTGAAACAGGTTGAAGTCGATCTCCTTCGTGCTGAGGTCGGCGCTGAGGTCGTAGTTGCTGAACCAGGACTTGATCGGGCCGACGCCGCCTTTGGCCATGTGTTGCTTGCCGAACCAGCCGGCGTCCCGGTCGTTCTCGAACCGTGAAGCCAGCGTCCCGCAGCCGTGCACGAACCAAAGCGGTACGTCCGCGCCCGCTTCGCTCGCGACCGCGTTGACGTAGGCGATGGCGGCGGCGTGGCGCAGGTAGCGCGTGCCCCAGTCTTTGTCGTTGTTGCAGATCGCTGGTCGCACGGCACCTTGATCGGGGAGGCGCATCTCGGCGTCGTCGCGGATCAGGAAGGCGCCCACCACGTCGGTGCCGTCGCCGAGGTTTGTGCCATACTCGACATACTCCGCGCGCGTCTTGGCCACGACCAGCACCGGTCGCAGCGCCGGCGGCAGCTCCCGCCCGCCGAACAGCGGCATCACGGTCTCTTGGCCCTGGTCGGCGAACCGCTTGATCTCCTCGATCTTGTCGAGCGGCAGCGTGCTGATGATGGTCGCGTAGCTGGTCCTCACCATCCAAGGCGTCCGGACGTTGCTGTGGAACGCGTCGGCCTCCGCTTTGTCGCCCCACTTGCCGCCGCTGAGCGGGAAGTAGCCGTTCTCGGCCTTCTGCAACTCATCCTTCTCGATGAACTGGCCGGTGACCGGGTGACGGACCTTGCCGTTCTGGTAGGCGACCTTTTGGTCGCGGGTCACCTTCTCCCCGTCGTGCCAGAACGTGCCGCCGCGGGCGTCCTTGACCTTTGCGGGTTCGACCCAGATGCCGTCGATTTTCTTGTAGCCCTTGGCCGTGTATTCCGCTTCGAGCGCCTTTTCGCGGAGCTTCTTCGCCTGCTTCGCGGGCATCCAAACGCCGTCTAGCCGTTCGTTGCCTAGCGCGACGTTGGCCTCCTCGTGGTCCTTCGCGAACTTGAGAACCCGCTGCCAGATGCGCTTGGCGTCCTTATCAAGGCCGTTGTCTTTGGCCCACTTGCCCGCCTCAAAGAGCTGGTCCGGGTCTTTCTTCGCGGCCCGCTCCATGCTCTTGAGCTCCTTCTTCAGCTTGGACTTGCTCTGGGCAGCCGCTGGGGCTGCGAGCAACGCGAGGAGGACGGGGACGGCGGTGGAGAGCTTCATCGTGATAGCGGAGTTGGAGGGCGCGTACTTCGGCGCGCCGCGTTCGGCTCAGTAGTCATTCTTACGCCTTCGGCGTCCGGGTGTGAACTTGCTCCACGATTCCATGCGTTGGCTCGGCCGTAAGTTGAGGAACGGCGTCCAGCGAGGCCGCTCGGGAGCCCGACGCAGCCGGAGGCCGGCCTCTCTGGGCGTAAGGTCCGCTTTGCGCGCGTTGCAGCCCACGCACGCGAGCACGCAGTTCTCCCAGTTGGTCGAGCCGCCGCGCGACTTCGGCTGCACGTGGTCGACGCTCAAGAGGCTGGCAGTAGCGCGCTTGCCGCAGTATTGGCAGGTGTAGTCGTCGCGGAGGAACAGGTTCTGCCGCGTAAAGGGCGCCTCGTGGCGCGGCAAGCGGTTGTAGCGACACAGCAAGATGACCTCGGGGACGACGACCTGGACGCCTGGCGTGCGGATCGTCGCAGCGCCGGGCAGGGCCGGCTGCTCGATCCAGTCGACGAAGTCGAAGGTGGCCAGCGTCTCCGGACAGATGATCCTCGCCGAGCCACGATAGACGCTGCAGAGGGCGCGCCGGACCGTCGTCACATGCACCGGTTGCCAGGAGCGGTTGAGCACCAGCGTGGCTCGCTCCAGTAAATCGGCCCTCCGAACGTTCTCCGCGGCTTGCATCCGTAACTCCAACGGCCGGCCGAGAACCGGCGAATCCCCGAGTCTAGGACGCACGGAAGGGTCGCGAAAGCCTCCCCGTGGGCGGTATCCTGCTGGCTGGGTCGTTGCGGGGGGAACACGCGTTCCCCGTCGTTGCCTGTCCGCGCGGGCGTCGATAGACTCCTCGGCCCTCCAAACGTCGAATGCGGTGGCGCGCCGCAATGTAATCCGCAGAACGAGGGATCTCCGATGACCAAGAAGACGACTTTGATTGCCGTGCTAGCGCTCTGTGGCGCGTTGTCGCAATCGTGCCAGATGAGCCCGAATGAGCCTCCAGGGGTCGATTCGAAGCAGTTCCAGGATTACGTGGTTCCCTCTGGCTTCCGCCTGAAGGATCGCAAGCACGAGAGCTACGCGCGCGAGGTCGCCTCCTGGCGGCACGGCCACTACGTCTACTCTGGCAGCAGCAAAGTCGCGGCGGCGGCTTCGTACGTCGAAGCTAACATGGGCCGCCACAGCTGGCGCCTCGTCACCAATGAGGAAGTCGACGAGAAGAGCAAGCGTCTCCAGTTCGAGCGCGGTATCTACACGACGGACTACTTGATCCAGCGTGACGGCAACGTCACCCGCATAACGGTCGACTACAAGACCGACTACACCCGACTCTGATCGCTGTCTCCGGCTGCGCGGCTTCAAGCCGGGTGCCCGCCTTCGATCTCCTGTCTTCAAATCGAATCATGTCTGCCACTCCCCCTTCGAACCTGGAAGGAACCCAGTCCCCGAGCCCTTTCGAGGTCCTTTGGGACCGCTATAAGTCGCTCATCGTCATCGTGGTGGGCGCCGTCGTGCTCGCGCTGGTTGGCCAATACGCTATGCGGCGCATGGACCAGCAGGCGACCGATGAAAAATGGTCCAAATTCAGCGCAAGCATAGGCCTGGAAGGGGTTTACACTGATTCCTCCAAGGCAAACGAGCCGGTAAACGAGACCCTCGACGGCATGGAGTGGTCGACGCTGGAGGGCGGCCTCGCCAGCGCAGACAACGCCCAGAAGCCATACTTCCACCTCGCGATGGCGCGCAAGGCCATGATCGACGAGGACTGGGAGCGTGCGGAGGCTGAGCTCGCCAAGTTGGAGAGCGGCTTCGCTGGCCACCCGTTGGTCACCGAGTCCAAGGCTCCCATCCAGAGCCGTGACCGCAAAGAAGCCGAGGAAGACGAGCAGCAGGACAAGCTAGAGTTCGAACCTGCAAAGCAAGGCAGCGTCGTCTCGCTCATGCGCGAGCAGATTGCGTCGGCGAAGCAGTTTCAGCGGCCCGCTGGCTTCGAGAAGCCAGAGATCCCAGCAGACGCCAAGAAGGTCAAGCTGACCTTCGGTGACTACGGCAGCGCCACCTTCGCCATGATGCCGCAGGCCCCAGCGCACGCGGCCAAGTTCCTCGAGCTTGCGCAGCAGGATGGCGGATTTTGGAATGGACTCGCCGTGGACGAGATCCGGCGCGGGACCGAGCGTTTCAAGCTGCCCTACTCGCTGCACTTTGGCTACGCGTCGACCAAGGAAGACGACCGAACCAAGTGGACCACGACCGAGCCCAGCGAGCATCAGGTGGAATGGGAGCAATCGGGACTGAGCCACTTCGAAGGCGCGATCTCTGCGCGCCCCGAGGCAGACGGCAAGTCCTGCGCAGATCGGATCTGGGTTCACGTCGACGACGACGCGATGCAGGATGGCAGCCGCGTGGTCTTTGGCTACGTCATCGATGGTATGGACGTTTTGCGTTCGATCTGCGAAGCGGGCATGTCTGCTGAGGACGAAGACACCGGCTTCGGAAAGCCTTCGGAGAACATCCGCATCACGAGCGTCGAGGTTCTCTGAGCGCTCGCCGAGCCCGTCGCTGAGGCGCGCGGGCTCGGGTTGCGGCCGTCGTTTGACGAGGCCGCAGCCGGCGCATTGATCGCCGGATCAGGCTTTCTTGAGCCTGTCGAAGACGCGCTCGAACTCTTCGCGGCCCGCGCATTCGATCACGATTTGGCTGCGCTTGCGCCCGTATTTGATGACTACGGGCGTGCTCAGCGTCTCGACCAGGTTCTCCTCCAGCTCGTTGAGCCACACCGGGCGGTCGGCCTTTGTCTTGGCCTTCCCCTTCGTCTCGAGGCTCTGGCTCTTGCCCTTGGAGCCTTCGAGCATGTCTTTGACGAGCGACTCAAGGGCGCGCACAGACAGGTTCTGTTTGATGCTCGCGTCGGCTGTGATCTCCATGGTCTCGTGGTCTGGCAGCGCTAAGAGGCAGCGGGCGTGGCCCATCGACAGTGTTCCACGTGAAACATGCGCTTGGACGGACGCAGGAAGTTCGAGCAGGCGCAAGAAGTTGGCGACCGTCGAACGCTCGAAGCCGACTTGCTTGGCGACCTGCGCCTGCGTCGCCTTGAGCTCATCCATCAGCAGCTTGATGCCCTGCGCCTTCTCGATGGCGTTGAGGTCTTCGCGCTGCAAGTTCTCAACGAGGGCAAAGACAGCGCTCTCGTTGTCCGTCAGCTCCCGACAGAGGACCGGGACCTTGGTGAGCCCGGCGAGCTTGGCTGCACGCCACCGGCGTTCGCCGGCGACGATTTGAAAGCGATCCCCTGCCCGCCTAGCCAGGATAGGCTGGAGGATGCCGCTCTCACGGATGGACTCCGCGAGGGTTTTGAGCTCGCCTTCCTCCATTTCCTTTCGAGGTTGGTATGGGTTTGGCTCTAGCTGATCCAGCGCCACCGTTTGGACCCGCTCTCCAGCGGCGGCGGCTGCCAGTGGCTCCGGCTGTTTGGTGGGTGAGCCCGAAGCTTTGGGCGTGCTGGGTTCGGCTTCCTGCTTGCGGGAGCCAGACAAAAAGAAGTCGAGACCTCGACCTAGACGACGATCAACCATGCATGATCTCCTGTACGAGCTCGGTATAGCAAAGAGCTCCTTTGGACCAGGGACTGTGTGAGAAGACGGACTGACCGTGACTCGCGGCCTCGACGAGGCTGGAGTCGCGGAAGATGACGGAGTTGAGGAGGGTCGCGCCCAGGTTCTGACGAAGATCAACGAGCACCTCGGACGCGATCTCTTCCCGGGCATGGACCATGGTCGGCAGGACCCCTCGCAGCTGGCCTTTGCCCGGGAATCGTTGGCTCGCTTCCTCCAACGAGGCCATCATCTGGGAGAGGCCGTGCATGGAGAAGAACTCGGCTTGGACGGGGACGATCACCTCATCGCACAGCTGGACGCCAGCCCAGCCCCAGTCGTCCATTCTCGGCGGGGAATCGACGACCATGACGTCGATCTCCTTCTCGAGGCCGCGCACGACCGCGTGCAGGCGCTCGGTGTCGAGCTTGGCTTCAGAATCTGCCGTGACGCTGCCCGCAGAAGGCAAGAGCCACAATCGCTCCGCGATGGCTGTCATCGAAGCGTGCGGAGGCTCTACTTCCCCGTCGGCTTGCATGCCTTGGACGGCGACGGTGGCGTTGCCTTGGGGGTCGAGGTCGACCAGCAGCACGCGTTGGCCGGCTATCGCGAAGCCGTGCGCGAGGTGGATCGCCGTCGTGGTTTTGCCGACGCCGCCCTTCTGATTCGCCAAGACGATGGAGCGCAAAGTTGCCTAATGAATGCGGCAGCAAACGAAGCTGCCATGGGCGCTGATTGTGCGCGCTCGGTCATTCTGAATCCAGGACTTGCCCTCGTGACTTACGCAGAGGATAAATCCCAGGCTCTGATTGGCCTCATGCAACGCCGACTGCGCATCATCCGATACATGTTCACGGCGCGGATACGGGCCGCCGGTTGGGCGCCGTGGCTCATTCTGGCTGGTTGGCTGATCTTCGCGGTCGCGCAAGAACCCCGCATGCTGCGCCGGTTCGGCATCCACATTGTCGAGGACGCAGCCTGGGTCGGTGGCTTGCTCATAGCGGCGATCCTTTTGCTCGCGCAGAATAAAGTCCCGGCGGTTGGAGCAGCGTGGGCGAACCTGGTCACGCTGGCCGTCGTGTCGCTGGCCGTGATGATGTCGTGCCGGGTCCTGGATCAAGGGCCTTGGTCCGCGACCCTCGTCGACCGGCTGGCCGATGCCGCAGCCTTTTTCGCGGCCTGGGCTCCCAGCTCCGTGTGCCTCGCGAGAGGTTCGAGCAGATCTTCGCGAGGGAAGCTCGTATCGTGCGTTGTCGTGTTCATCTCGCTGGTCGTCGGCGGCATGCTGTCCGTCGCCTTACGAGAGGGCGCTACACGGGCAGCGTGGTCCGCTGCGGCCCTCGCGCTGTTGGCCGCGGCGCTCTGGACCCAACCTCAAAATACACGTAAATAGCTGTCAATAATGAAGATAGCGATACTTGGAGACATCCACGCAAACCTCGACGCGCTCTTGACCGTCGTCGAGGTGTTGCAGCGCGAAAACGTCGACGCTTGGGTCCAGGTTGGCGACATCGTCGGGTATGGGCCTGAGCCCTCGGCCTGTATCGACGTGGTGCGTGAGCTCGGCTGCGTCACGTGCCTGGGCAATCACGACGCGGCGGTCCTCGGCCGGCTCGACACGTCCTACTTCAACACGGTCGCGCGCGCGGCTGTGCACTGGACCGCGCCGCAGCTTCGGCCTGCCGACCGCGAGTTCCTCAATGAGCTGCAGCTCGTGGTCCAGCGTGATGAGTTCACGGCGGTGCACGGCACGCTGCACATGCCCGAGAAGTTCGGCTACGTGCTGAGCGTCGTCGAGGCTTTGGAGTCGTTCGAGCACCAACAGACCCCGCTCTGCTTCGTTGGGCATTCCCACGTTCCCGCCATGTATCTGCGGCGCGAGGAGAGCCCGCGCGACATCCATGTCGTGCCGCACTCGGAGGCGGAGATCAGCTACCGCGGCTTCGACAGGTTGTTGATGAATGTCGGCAGCGTCGGTCAGCCGCGCGACGAAGATCCTCGCGCGGCCTACGGCATCGTGGATACGGATCTACAGATCGCCAGCATCCGGCGCGTGCACTACGACATCGAGAGCGTCCAGCACAAGATTCGCGAGGCGGGCCTACCAGAGGTGCTTGCCAACCGGCTGGCGCTCGGGGTCTGATCTCAGCATGCGCACCCTCTTCGCGCTCTGGTTCCTTGCTGCGCTCGTCTCCGCGCAACAGTGGCGGCAGACCTGCGGCAGGACGCCATCGGGCCTGATCGCGATGCATCAAGCCGCCTTGGACGCGAATCAAGACTCGTTGGTGCTGATCGTCGCGTCGCACCCCGACGACCGCTACGTCTTGCCGGCCATTTGGCTGCGTTCGACGTTTGGCCTGCGCGCTGCGGTGCTGTTGGCGACACGGGGAGGCGGCGGCCAGAACACGCTCGGGCCCGAGACGGGCGACGCGTTCGAGCGCATCCGGACGCTAGAGACGGAGGCTGGCTGCGCGTTGGCCGGCGTCGACGCTTGGTATTGGAACCGGCCGGACGGCGGATACCGGCGCTCCTCGCAAGAGACGTTCGCTGAGTGGGGCCGAGACCAGAGCCTGCGCGAGCTGGTCCGCCTCGTAAGGAAAATCCGACCCGACGCCGTCATCACCACCCATCACGCGGAAGAAAAGCACGGTCACGACCTCGCCATCGTGGAGCTGTTGCCTGAGGCGCTGCGGGCCGCCGCGGATCCTGACTTCGTCTCGGAGGGCGAGCCGCACGCGGTCCCGGTTTTCCTTATGGGAGCGGGCAGTACGGTCAGCCCCGACGCGCTGTTGATCGACGTCGACCGCGTCGATCCCGCGCGCGGCCTCGCGCTGCGTAGGATCGCCTATGGAATCCTCCGCGGCGCTCACGTCAGCCCCGGGGCGCCCAGCCGGATGGGCGACGTCTTTGAACCGGTGTTGGCGCTTGAGCCGCGCAGCCGCGAGCGGCTGTCCGTCGAAGACGGCGTGCTCTCGGGGCTCCCTTCGGTGCTTGATCCGAATCTCTGGCCCGGGACGGAGCGTCAAGCTCAGGTAGTCCGGGAGTTCCTTCAAGACGAGTTGCCTGGCTTATTACAGGCCGCCGATCCAAGCCTCGACGGGCTGCTGGCCGCGCGCGCGACGTTGCGCGAGGTCCTGCAGCTGCCCAATGTCGCGGGCGACGTCGCGCGACGATTGGAGAGGCGCGTCCAGGCGTTGGAGCAGCTCGCCGTGAACCTCGAACGGATTCAGATCGAGGTGGAGACGCCGCCTGGTGCCGCGGTGATCGCAGGTGAGGAGCTATCCTGCACTGCGCGCGTGCTAACCGGTCGCCGTCAGGTGCGTGTGCTGCGCGTCGACGGCTTCGCCGGCGCGGAGGTCGAGTGGACGGAGCTGGGCGCGTCCGATCCGAGCGCGAGCAGCGTCGTCGCAGAGCTCAGGATCCGGTTGCCGCTCGCGCCCGAAGGCGTCGAGGACCCAATGGCGCCAAGGTTCCGCGCAGATCGTTTCGTCCCGCCCGTAAAGGTTCGCTTCTGGGTCGCGATAGGAGATCACGAGGTTCCGCTAGAGGTCACGGTCCCTGTCGAGCAGCGCGCGCCGGTCGAGCTCTCTCTGCTGCCGCGCATGCTCTTGCTGCCGTCGGCGCGGAATACCGTGCAGTTCAGCGTCGGCGTGCAGCGGAACTCCCGGCTACCCGTGGAGGGTGTCGTCGAGGTGCGCGCGCCGGCGGGTTATGCCGTCAACGATGATCGCCACGACGTCAGCTTGAGGGAGCTTCGCAGCGACCTGTTTGGCTTCGTCGTCGACGCGCCCCGGCAGCGGAGAACGGGCGTCGACGTCTTGCGCGTGCGTCTCGGCGGCACCAAGGTCGCGCTCCCCGTACACAAAGTCGACGTCGCCGTGCCTGAGCGCCTGCGGGTCGGCGTCCTGCGGAGCCTCGACGATACGCTGCCGAGTGTCCTCGGCGTCGGCGGCCTCGGACTCGACTGGTCCGAGCTGATCGATGCAGACATCGCGGCCGCTGACCTGTCGTCTTTCGACACGATCGTCGTCGACATTCGGGCCCTGCGTGGCCGACCCGACTTGCGCGACAGCTTCGGTCGCTTGCTCGACTTCGCTCGCGGGGCTGGCCGTCGGCTCGTGCTCTTCTATCAGAAGGACGTCGAGTTCCAGCCGAGCGGAGATCCGTTCCGTGGAGCGCCGTTTGCGCCGTTTCAGGTCGGGCGCAGCCGGGTGACGCGCGCCGACGCGCCGGTGACCGTGCTTCTACCCGAGCACGCTTTGCTGCGTCACCCGAACGTGATCAGGCCGAGCGACTGGGACGGCTGGATCCAGGAGCGGGCGCTCTACCTGCCTTCGGTTTACGCAGAGAGCTATGAGGAGCTGATCGAAATCGGCGATCCCGGGCAGCCGCGCGAGCGCGGCGCGCTGCTTTATGCGAGGACCGGGGAAGGCGAGTATGTTTATTGCGCGCTGTCTCTCTGGCGACAGCTCAAGACGCTCCACCCAGGCGCTGTGCGCATGCTCGTGAACCTATTAACTCCAAGTCCTCGCTGACCTCGACGAGCGCGCGTCAACGCTGCAGCCGTGATCGGTAGCGCCCCAGCCTCGTTCGATCGGCGTCAGCGTCACGGCGCTCTGTAATCAGGGCAGCCAGGGGAAGCGCATCTTGGATCGCTGGGTTCGTACGAGGCGGACATCGCGCGGCGCGCCGGTGCGACGCATGATGTGCATCGACTGCGCGTCGATCAGCGAGTAGTCCCCGTTCTCGTAGAGCAACTCGATCCGGACGCTGTCTGAGTGGTCCTCGAAGACGCGGATCTCGACGATGTTCTCTGCTCGCACGGTTTGACGCTCGCCGCTGGCGGTGACGTATTGCAGCGCGGAGATGGGCATCACTTTGATGTTCTCCTCTGCGGATTTTTGCGGATCTTGGCTCTGTAGCGACGGCGCCGGCGAGAACGCCAGCGCGGCGGCTACGGGGATCGATAGGTAGAGCAGCGTTGCTTTCATCAGGGTCTCCAGGTGTTGGTTTCGGATTTCCGTCACAATATGACGCGAAACTGCCGTGAGTCTGCCCCGGTTCTTCTCACTCCTTGCGTTGTGGCTGCTGTTGTCAGCGTGCGCGCGATCTCCATCCGATCATCGGAAACGTGTCGACGTAGCGCGTGTCGTAGCGGGTGTCGGTGACCTTGATCTAGCGACGGTGTCGCAAGTCGAAGACGTCGTCGCGCGCGAAATCGCCGACCTGCAGCCGCTGTTTGACGATCTCGAGGTCGAGCGATTTTTTGTTCATGTTCACGCCGCGCGCGCGGACTTACCTGAAACCCTAGTGGCCGGCGTGCACGGAGACGCACCTGGATTCGCGCTGCTGGGTCGACACCAGATTCATCTGGTCCTTGACGTCATCGCGCGCACTGGCGCGACGATGAAGGGGGTCATACGGCACGAGCTCGTCCATGAACTCCTCGATCAATACTGCGGTCAGGACGGCCGCTATCTCCCGAGGTGGTTCCATGAGGGACTCGCGCAGACGCTCGCCGGGGACACGTATCTCGGCGCCAGCGAAGAGGACCTGGTCTGGCGCGTCTCTGCAGGAAGCTTGCGATCGATCGACGTGCTCGACCGGAGCTTTCCGAGCGCGACGACGCAGCGCCGAACGGCCTACAGTCACAGCTTCTCTTACGTCTCATGGTTGGTCCGGGAATACGGGCTCCCCGCGCTGTTGCGGGTTGCGCGTTACACGGACTCAAGCACGACGTTTGCGCGAGCGCTGGTAGCGCACGCCGAGCGTTCGACCCTCGAACTCGAGGACCGTTGGCGTGACTACCTGCTTCACGGCTCGGGCGCGCGGTGGCGATCGCTGTTCTCCAACTGGTTCAGCCTGCTGCTCATCCTGGCGTTGCCCGTGCTCGTTTTGGCGTTGCGGCGGCGCCTCGATTCTGAGGTGCGTGCCGCGCGACGCCTCGCGCAGCGTGCCGCGCAGGATCGCCGCGCAGCTGAGGCGCGCGAGGCTGAACTGCGTGCGCGCGCAGGAGGCGGCGACCGCGGGCTGGAAGAGGAGGCGGACGATGCGCCTTTGCGATAGAACAGTCGCCGTGGAAAAGCCCACTTTGCTGCGGGCGCGCCTGGGCGCCGTCATCTGTCTCTTGCTCGCCTTCTCCGCCGGGTGTGTTCACCATCGCCACTCGGTTGGGCTCGGGTCCACCGGGACCGGTCAGCAACAGGCTAGGCAGTATTACGTGCTGTTCGGCATTGTCGCGACGAACGACGTGAGCGCTCAGCGGATGGCCGACGGCCTTACGAGCTACACCGTCGAAACGAGCTTCGGATGGATGGACATGCTGCTCCAGCCGTTGCTACTGCCGTTGACGATGACGTCTAGAACGGTCGTCGTGCGGACCTAGCCGCCGTAACTTACTGGGACGCTTACGCTGCGAGGGCGAGACCTCGTGCGCGGCCGCGTTTGGTCGGGCTGGCTGGCGTAGATGTGAGTCGCTACAGGGCGCCTGTGCTTGCCATCGCGGGGCGGCGCCGTAGCGTTCCCTCTGTTCAGGGCTCGATTATCTTGACGCCCAAACTGCTCGCACCCGCACAACCGCCATGCTTGTCATCATCGTTTCGCTCGCCGTCGTGGCCCTGATCGTGGTCTTCGTCATCGGCCTATACAACGGACTCGTCAGCCGTCGCAACGCGGCCAAGAACGCCTGGAGCCAGATCGACGTCCAGCTCAAGCGCCGCTACGACCTGATCCCAAACCTAGTCGAGACGGTCAAGGGCTACATGAAGCATGAGCAAGAGACCCTTGAGAACGTCGTCAAGGCGCGACAACAGGCCGTCGATCTGCAGAACGCCGGCAACATCGGGGAGCTGATGAAGGCTGACGGCGCGTTGACCCAGTCGCTCGGTCGTCTGTTTGCGGTGGCAGAGGGCTACCCTGACCTGAAGGCCAACCAGAACATGCTCAACCTTCAGGAAGAGCTCGCGACGACCGAGAACCGCATCGGCTTCTCGCGTCAGTCTTACAACGACGCCGTGATGAAGATGAACAACGGCATCGAACAGTTCCCGTCGAACATCGTCGCTGGCATGTTCAACTTTAAGCAGGGCGAGTTCTTCGAGGTCGACGTCGCCGAAGAGCGCGAGAACGTCAAGGTCAGCTTCTGAGCTGCTCGTCGGACCTCCGCGTCGACCGTTGTCCGTGTTGCAGGTCGCCCTAGGGCAGCTATTTGCGGGCCGTTGTCGGCGCAGGGAACCTCTGCCCGGGGCTGTTGCGTAAACGGCCTGGGGGCTACAAGCACAGGTGATGTTGTGGCACGGAGGACGAGTTCGAAGCGGCCTGATGCTGGTCGTCCTCGGCGTAGTGCTACCCGCGGCATTGTTCGCGCAAGGGCAGAGCGGCGCAGAGCGCGGCGCAGCCGGGCAAAGCGTGGAGGCCGCGATCGAGCAGTGGCTGGTGTCCGAGCACGACTCCTCTGAGCTGATGGCGGCGACGGTCGCGGCCGTCTGCGATGCTGACGACGGTATCGAAGTGCTCGGCGCGCTTCAGGGCCAGCTCGTCGACGCGCCTAGCGAGGCGCGCAGCAAGGGTCTGCGAAGCCTGATCGTCCAGGTCACGCTCGAGCACTTGCGTCGCATGCATAAGAGCGACATGCGGTTCGTCGGTCAGTATCACGGGCTTCGGCCGCTCCAGCCGTGGCTTGATCCGTTCTTGTTCGGGCTCCTGCTCGACACGCCCGAGTGGTACCCGTTGACGTTCCGTGCTCGCCTCGTCCCCGCGATCCGCGACCTGATCCCGAAGCTGCCTTCGGCAGAGCGGGTCGCGGCCATCCTCTCGCTCGTCAACGACGAGCGCGAGCCAGTTGACCTGCGACGCGGGCTAGCATCGCTATTGTGGCAGTGGGGCAAGAAGTCTGCGGCAGAACGCTTCGTGCGGCAGCTCCAGATGGCGACGACCGAAGGCGACGGCGAGGATCGCGTGCACGCGACCCTGCAGCTCGCCGATTACTTCAACGCGCTCCAGGATTATCGACGCGCGGCCGGCGCGCACGGCGCCGCGCAAGCGCTCGCGCGCGGCGCGGGCGTTGAGCTTTTGCCGGTCGCCTACTACTCCGCTGCATGTGTGCACGCCTTGCTCGGCGACAAAGAGCGCGGCATCGCAGCCTTGCAGCGGTGCGCCGAGATGCATGCGTCTCCCGACTTGGACAGCTCCAGGCGTTTGAAGCGCGCGCTCTTCGAGGATGACCCTGAGATCGCGCTGCTTCGAACGGACGACCGGTTCTCGGCATTGCTGAAGCTGGCCTTTGGCGATCAGGGCGGAAACGACGAAGAGAACGGGCGCTGACAAGGTGTCGCTCCCGCTCCCTTTTCTGGCAGGTTTGCTGGTCGTCGTGGGCCATCGCGAGTTTGCGACCTACCTGCCAGGTCAAGGCGTCGTCGACGACTTGGTCTGGACGCTATGCCTCTTGACGCTGCCTTGGTTGACGGCGTCGTTAGGGCGAGCTTCAGCGATGCAGGCCCTTGTGTCGGAGCGGCGGCCTTACGTCCCGTCCAGCGCGATCTTGCGCGTGTCAGCGATCGCGACGCCGGTGGTCGTGCACGTGCTGTTCTACGTGGGTTGTTACGGCGACTGGGTTGATCGGCTCGCGCCAGATAGTCACACGATGCGCGCGCTGTTGGCAGTGCTGCCGCTCTACTGCGCCGAGTTGCCGCGGCTCGCGGCCGCGACGATGGCCGAAGCTGCGTTCGAGTCGGGCTACGTCACCCGCTCGGCTGCTCGCACGTCCTCGGTCTATCTGCCTGGCTGGGACGACGTCTGGCCGTCTATTCGCCTGCGCTTTGGGTGGCCTCTGCTCGCGCTGATGCCGGTGGTCTTGTTCGGCGTCGGCATGGACCTGCTCCAGCTGTGGCGGCTTGGTTATGTCTTCGTCGCCGTCACCGCGTCGGGCATGTCGCTGGCGGTCATGGGGTTCTTGCTGATCGTCGGCGCCGTACTTCCATTTTGGTTTCGGGTCGCCTTTAGCGTGCGCACTGCCATGCCTGAGCCCGTCGGCGCGACGCTGCGGGAGACCGCGCGCCGACTGGGTTTCTCTCCTAAGCGCCTGTTCGTCCTGCCCACGGGTTCACGCGCGGTGAACGCGATGATGGTCGGCCCGCTCCCGGTCGGACGATTACTCTGCTTCACCGACGGACTCCTCGAGACGCTTGACGCTCGATCGTTGTCAGGGGTGCTCGCGCACGAGGTCGGTCACGCGCGCATGGGTCACCCAGGCCTGCTCACGTTGTTGGGTTTCGTCGTGCCGGTGATGATGTTGTCGCCGATGCGGCTGTTGGATACCGAGGGCGGAGACATCGCGCTGTTGGTAGCTCTGCTCGCCATTGGCACGCTGATGGTTTGGGCGGGTTTACGCGCGCTGGCACGACGCTTTGAACACGAAGCAGACATTTCGTCGGTCCAGGTGCTCGGCGCGGATCCTTGCAGCCGCGCCCTGCTGACCGTGTCGCGCCTGACGCTTCCGGCCAGCGGCTCGATCCGGAGTCGCTTGCTGAGTCTCCATCCTGATGAGGGCGTGCGGCTGCAGATGATGCGGCGCTACGAGATTGAGCCGGCGTTTCGGGCGCGTTTTGATCGCCAGACAGCTCGGCTGCGGCAGGTGATCGCGGCCGTCGTCGCGGTCTCGGTTGCGGTAGGTGCGTGGTTCTGGGCGGTCGATTGGCGGCAGGAGCGCGTCGCGCTGAAGTTCTTCACCGGCGACTTCGTCGGCGCTCGCCAAGCGCTGGATGAGCTCGACGAGGTCCCGCAGCGCTGGCGCGATTCGCTCGCTCGCGTTCGCGCGCAGCTCGACGCGGCCGATGAGTTGCAGCCGGGCCTAGAAGGTTGGCAGCGCGTAGAAGAGGCCCTTGTCCCGGTCGCGTGGGATCGCGGTGAAGAGGTCCTGCTAGAACACGGGCCTGCCGCCGCCTATCGCTGGCTGTCGTTGGCGTTCACGGTGACGCCGGAAGTGACCACGGCCCAGGAGGCCATCGTCGCTTACTGCAAGGCAGCGGCGGAGCGCGACCCCGATCGCATGACGGCGGCGGCGCGCATCGTGCTGCGACTGGGCGTTCCTCGGCGGCTGCACGCAGTCTTCGGCGATTATCAGTAGCGGTTGACCTCGACGGCCCAGGTCATCTCCTTCTGCCAGACTTCGTTGCCGTGACGGTCGAATTCGCGCACCTGCGTGTTCTCGGCGACGATGGTGTTGCCGTTGGGGAGTCGGTCGGCGTCGGAGGGCGAGCTGAGTCCGGAGAGCTCGAAGATCACGTTGCCGTTGCGGTCGATCTCTAGCACGGCGCCTTTGTTTCGGAGCGTGACCAACGTGTTGCCGTTGGGGAGTCGGTCGGCGTCATGCGCGTTCGGCAGCCCCTTTCCCTCCCAGACGACTTCTCCGTCGCGGCTGACCTCAAGGACGCGGTCCTTGAGTACATCTGCGATCAGGGTGTTGCCGTTAGGGAGCCGGTCGACGTCGAATGGTCGTATGTCCGTGGCATAGGACCAGACGATATTGCCTTCGCGGTCGATCTCGATGACGCGGCTGGCGAACGTGTCTGCGATTAGGGTGTTGCCGTTGGGGAGCCGGTCGGCGCCGTAGGGGTTCTTCAGGTCCTCAAACTGCCACACGGTCTCGCCGGCTCGGTTGACCTCTTGGACGCGGCTGACCGAGAACTCGGTGATCAGCAGGTTGTCATTGTCGAGGCACTCGGCGTCCCAGGCGCCGAAGATCTCGTCGAGTACGAAGACGGTCCTTCCTTGATCGTCTATCTCGACGATGCGGTTGTCGCTGTAGTCAGCGACGAGGGTGAAGCCCCACATCGCGCCGCCGCCGACGCCCAGCTCGACGTGGCTGACGCTCGTCCACGGAACGGTCGCGGCGCCCAGTGAAGGCACCGAAGTGGCGACGCAGCTCTTGGAGATTTCGGCCACGAAGCCGATCAGTCGCTCGCCTGTTGTCAGGTCGAGCCTCGCGTAGCTCGTGGGGTCTGGCTCGTTGACCGGCGGCCGGGTGAAGAGAACACCTGCGACCTCGCTCAATTCGATTTCCCGGACGTCCTCGGCGCTCGCCGCGATGACTAGGCGGGCGCCGTTGAGCCCAGCGACGTCGCCGTCGATGATCTCGCCTGAGCGCAGGCGGACGCGGTCGTGCTCGTTCGAGGAGCCGACCAAGCGGTCGAGTCCGGCGTCGATCGCGATCCCCTGGATCTCTCCGCGGGGCAAGCTAAGCGGCCCGAACAAAGCGGTCTCCAGCCGGACGGCCTCGGCGTCGATCGACAACAGCTCGCCTGCGATCCGGCTTCCCTGGTTGAGGAAGACCATCGTCTGCTGTGACTTGAGCACCTTGTGGTCGGGGAAGTCGAAGCTGGAGCAGTCGGAGAACGACAGCTCAGCGCTGGAGAGCCCGGCGAACGCGCCCTCGATGACGAATGAATCGCCGAACATCGCCGTGATCCGGCCCGTCACCTCGGTCCGCTCCGGTAGCGTCAGCGTCACGGTTGCGTCGGGCGCTTCACTCGTAGCGGAGGCGCTCGCGCCGGCAGCGATCACCGGGTCAGGGTGCGAGCGCAGTTCGTTCAAGATCGCCTCGACGTCGTCGCCAGAGCGTGTCCGCAGCGCTCGGACCATGCTCATCATCTCTGTCCGGTTCAGCTCGATGCCTGCCAGCGCGCCCGAAAGTTCGTCGCCGAAGAGCAACGCCCTGCATGAGGCCAAGCCGACCGGCGAGCCCATCCGCGCCAGCGCGCTGAGCGCGATGGGTCTGTAGAGCCCGGACTTGTACGTGATCATCGGCAGCACTGCCCTGGCTTCGTCGTCACCCCCGTGACGGCCGAGCGCGCGGATCGCGCCGCCTGCGATCGCGGCGTCGGTGTGCCCGAGGGCGCTGCGCAGTGAGCGCAGCAGCCGCTCATCGGGCTCTAGGTAGGCGGCTAGGCGTACGAGGCCCTGGAGGAGTCGACGCTCGCGGTCTTCTTGCTCGGTGCCTTTCGCGGCGAGCGCGTCGAGGATCCTGGAGCACCGGATGTGTTGTTCTAGGACTTCGTAGTCCTTGCGTCGTTTTTCGATGAGCCCGAGCGCGCGTCCGCCGATCTCGACCAACGTCCGCTCTGCATTCTCGCGCACTCGCCAGCTCGCATCGCAGAGTTCGTTGAGGAGGCGGTCGATCTTGAGCCGATACTCGCGGTAGTCGCCGTGCAGCCTCGCGACAACGGGCAGAAATGCTCGGTCCTCTTGCGCGAGCAGTTTGCCCACTTGTTCGATCTGGGCGGTCAGGCCCGGCGATTGGAAACCCTGCGATCGCTCGACGAGCTCTGCGTCGGTCCATTCCTGCGCCAACAGGCCTGCGCTCGCCGCAGCGCCAAGTGTGATCGTTCGCCAGATGCGCTGAAGGGTCATGTCCGGTGCAGTCTATGCAAGCAGCGTCGAATGATGGGGCCGCTTCGACGAATTGCCGGTGTCGAGACTCCGCCGGCGAAGCGAGCCCGTTGATCCAGGGAGTTCCGCTGGTGGGAAAGGGTCGCAGGTCTCGCCGTAGATACCTGTTGGCCGTAGAGTCCGCAGAACCCCCATCGCGTTGCTGCCGTTCGGAAAGGTCCTGCAGGCCACCGCGCGGCTCGCAGAACTTAGGATCGAAGTCAGTGTCGCTGCCATCGTTATTTGCGACGCGCGCCTGTGCGTGTGCCCTGCTCGCGCTCGCCTCGCTGTCTGCGCAGCGGGTGCGCGCAGAGCCGATGCTGGGCGCGCTCGGGACACCCGCTGGGCCGGTCGCCGGTGATGACCCGGGCAGGCCGGTCGAGATGTTCGAGAACCCCAACCTCGACAACTATCTACGACGCGCCCGCTCCCTGTTGGAGCGGCAGGACTTCACGGGCGCGATTGAGTTGCTTCAGGACGTCATTGAGGGCGAGACCGTCGAGGTGGTCGCGGTGGGCGACGCTGAGTCTGCTGCCGCTGGGGAGGCCGCCCCGTCAGCTCAGCAGGGCGAGGACGCTTCGGCAGGCTCCTCTGAGGCGCTCACCGCGCGGAACGCCGTTTTTAGCGTGGACGGACGTATTTACCGGCCAGTGCGGCGGCTCTGCCACGAGCTCCTCGCAGAGATGCCTGACGTCGGCCTAGAGCTGTATCGCACGGCCTACGAGTTCACGGCTGAGGAGATGTTGGCCGCCGCGATCGCGAGCGGTTCGACGGTCGCCTTAGAGGCTGTGGCGAATCGTTACTTCATCACGCTGCCGGCAGGCCGCGCGATGCTGCTGCTCGCCGATCGTTTGATGCACGCTGGCCGCTACCGCGGCGCGGTCCAGGTGCTGCGTGACCTCCTCGCGGTCTATCCCGAAAAGAACCGCGAGCGGCTCGGCATTCGCGAAGCCTGGTGTGGGTTCAAGATCGCGCTCTGCTTGCGTTTGGCGGGAGAGCCTGCCACCGCGCGAGCGGCGGTCGCGCAGCTCGCTGCGGATCATGCGGAGGAGTCTTTGCGCATCGCGGGACAGCTGGAGTCGGTGCGCGAGATGCCAAACGGCGCGTTGTTCGTTCGCGACACCGTCGCGATCGAAGACGGCGTAGCGATCGGTCGGGACGAATCCTGGGTCGACGGCGAGGCGCTCGCCTTGCTCCCGCTTTGGCAGTATCGATTCGAGGAGCGGGACCCATATCGAGACCCGAAGCCGTCGAAGACCAACCGCGGAAGCATCTGGATCGACAACCGCGGCTCGCGCTCGACCGAGATGCCGATCGCGAATCGCTATGGCCCTGCGACCTGGGTCTCGTTCGCGGAAGAACGACGCGGCGGCGTCCTTGAGCCGCGCGCGTTGTTTTTAGAGCACTACCGCCTCCGCATGACGGACGCGGCCTCCGGCTTGCTGTTGCAGGCCAGCGACGGCCCCGCGCTGCCGCCAAAGGCGCGCGAGAATTATCCGCGCGTGCGGATCGCAGCCGCAGATCATGCGCTGCTGCGTCCGGTCGAAGATGAAGCTCGTCGCTACGTCATCATCGGCTATGCGGGTCGCTCGAATGCCAGCGACGCGGCGCTGCGAGCGAGCGAGCTGGTCGCATACGAGAAGCGCTCTTGGGCGCGCTCGTGGTCG
This sequence comes from Planctomycetota bacterium, assembly GCA_002684655.1. Lineage (GTDB taxonomy): Bacteria > Planctomycetota > UBA1135 > UBA1135 > UBA2386. The sequence continues at coordinate 50,641 of NYVR01000022.1, forward strand.
TCTGTTGACTGGTTGGAGGGCGACGACGGCTTGCGTCGCGTGACCTTCCTCGCGGCGCCGACTGTGTTCGGGGAGCGGCTGCTCGCCCCTGCCATGCGCGGCGATTCTTATACGCTCGAATGCCTAGATCGTCGGACCGGCAAGCCGTTATGGCACACGCCGCTACACGCCGGCGGAACGAAGTTCTTTAAGGCGCCAGGGACACAGGTCGCAGTGCTTGGCGGCGTCGCATACGTCGCGACCAACGCTGGCTGTCTCGCGGCTGTGGACGCGTTCGCTGGCGACCTTCGGTGGATCCGGCGCTACGAGCGGCTCGACCCGACGCACGGGTTGCAGCGGCGCCAGCAGCGTTCGAAGCGCGCAGCAAGCCGCGGCTACGGTAAGCAGTTCACCCAAGCTGCCTTGGAGAGCTTCGAGCCCGCGGACCTGATCCTGCACGGCGGCAGCGTCGTCATCGCGCCGTGCGACGGCGAGGTGCTGATGTCGATCGATGTAGCGACCGGCGCGCCGATCTGGATGCTAGATACGAACACACACCACGCGCCCTACGGCAAGCTCACACAAGTGATCGGCGCAGGCGCCGGGCGGCTCTTCGTCGCGTCGCGGTCGCACGTGGTCGGCATCGATTTAGACGGCGGGCTGGTGCGCTGGATGGAGGAGTTGCCTCCATGGACGGGTCCGAAACACTCGGGCCGGGGTCGCGGCGCCGTCGTAGGCTCGACGGTCATCGTGCCGAATATGCGGGAACTGCTGCTGTACGACGTCGACAACGAATCGCCGCCTAGATCTGTGCCTCTACCGCCCTTCGACGAGGGGCGTGAGCCGCTGCAAGGCGCCTTCAACGTGGCCGTTCAGGGGCCTTGGTTGGCGGTTGGATACGCGGGCGGCGTCGAGGTCTTCAGCACGCAGTCGGCGCTCAGAGCGCTCGCGGCTTTCGTCGAGGAGCCGCTGCGTCGCGCTTCGTACTTGTCTCAGAGCGGCGACCTCGTCGGGGCAGAGCAGGTCCTCACAGACGCGCTGCAACATAGTGACGCCCTCGATGATCGGGTGCGCTTTGGGCGGCAACTGTTGGCCGCGGTCCGGGCGAGGGCGGAGCTGGCGTGGCAGCGCGGCGGTGTCGACGCGGCGCTCGGGGCGCTCGACAGCGTGCGCGATCTGTTGAACGACCGCGAACTCCGTCTCGAATGGCACCTCGCCCGCGTCGAGCTATGCAAGGCTGCAGGAGACATCCGCGCTCACGAAATCGAGCAACAGAGCCTCTACGACTACATGGAGGGTCGCAGGTGATGGCTAGCAGACATTGGGTCGCAGCGGTGACGCTCGCGTTGGCGACGCTGTCGGTCCGCGCGCAGCAAGGCAGCTATCCACCCGGCGTCACCGAGGAGGTGCACGTCGCGATCCAGCGTGGGCTGCAGTGGCTCGAAAAGAACCAAGCGAGCGACGGTAGCTGGCGCAACTCCGGCGGCTACGGCAGCTATCCCGCCGCTATGACTGGGCTCGCGGGGATGGCGTTCATCGCCAGCGGCTCGACGCCAACGCGGGGACGCCACTGGCGGGCGGTGCGCCAGAGCGCGAACTTTCTGCTCAAGAACGCCGACCCCGGCAACGGTGTCATATCTGTGCCTTCTGAGGAGGGGCGCAGCATGTATGGCCACGGCTTCGCCACGCTGTATCTCGCGAGCGTCTACGGCATGGAGGAGGGGCTGCGCAAGCGGCAGCGCCTGAAGCGCACTTTGGATAAGGCTGTTGGATTGATCGCCTCGGCGCAGTCGACGGCCGGTGGCTGGATCTACACCCCTGATTCCAACAGCGACGAGGGCAGCGTAACGGTGACGCAGATCCAGGCGCTGCGGGCGTGCCGAATGGCCGGCATCGTCTGCAACAAGAAGGTCGTCAACAAAGCCGTCGACTACATCAAACGCTGTCAGAACGCCGACGGGAGCATCCGTTACAGCTTGCGGTCAGGCGGTGACGGTCGCCCTGCGATCACGGCCGCCGGCGTCGCGGTGCTCTATAACGCCGGCGTCTACGATGACCAGCCGTTCGTAGATGCCGCTGTTCGCTACTGCAAGAAGCACATCAAGGTCTCCGTGGACTCTACGGGCCACCACTACTACGCCCACTTGTACTGGTCGCAGGCGCTCTATCAGCGCGGCGGTCAAGACTGGGACGAATACTACAAGCAGGCCTGTCGCTACTTCCTTAAGCAGCAGCGCAAGGACGGCAGCTGGCAGGGCGACGGCGTAGGCATGGTCTATGGCACCGCGATCGCGCTGACGATTTTGCAACTCCCCTACGCGTATGCGCCGATCTACCAGCGCTGATCGAGCGCACGATCCCCAGATGACAGGCACCACGCGATGATCGGATTGGCGTTCCTCAATCCGCTGCTGCTCTGGGCGCTGCCGCTGGCGGCGGTGCCGGTGATCATCCACATCCTGAATCGGCGAAGGTTCAAGAAGGTCCCTTGGGCGGCGATGGAGTTCCTGCTCAAGGCGATGAAGCGGAACCGCAAGAGGCTGCGCTTTGAGCAATGGTTGGTGCTGCTGCTGAGGGTGCTGGCCGTCCTGCTTTTGGTCACTTTGGTGAGTCGGCCTCAGCTAGGTGGCGGAGCGCTGCTGGGTGCGCGCACGCACCACGTCGTGATCCTGGACGACAGCGCTTCGATGACGCAGCGCAGCGGCAGCTCAAATCTCTTCGAAAAGGCCCAGGACAAGGTGCGCGAGTTAGCCGACGAGCTGGCGCAGCGCCGCGACGGCGACATCTTCTCGATCGCCTTAACGTCGACGCCGGACGCCTGGGCGCTCGCGCCGCAACGCGTCGGCAGCAACTTCGGTCAGACCGCAGGGGCCGCGCTCAGGTCGCTGGTCGTCAGCGACTTGTCCGCGGACGTCGGGGCGGCCTTGCGCGCGGCCGTCGCGCGCAGCGCGGTCGTTGATGAGGCCTCGAGGACCGAGTTCTACATCGTCGGCGATCGCCGCAAGTGGGACTGGTCCACTGACGATGGCAAGCCGCGCGGTCAACTAGTCGAGGCGTTGACGTCTATGGATCGCGGCCGCGCGCACGTCACGGTGTTCGAGGTCGGCGGCCAGCACGACAACCTCGCGGTGGTCCAGGTCGCGCTGCTAGACCGCTTGGCGATCGCGTCCGTGCCGGTCAGCATGGGTGTCGACGTCAAGAACTTCGGGCTCGACCCGACGCCTGCGACGACCGTCGCTGTGGGTGTCGACGGTCGAACCAGCGTCAACCTGAACGTGCCGGACCTCGCCCCAGGCGAACGCGTCAGGGTGCCGTTTGCCCACACGTTCCACACGCCTGGTGCGCACCGCGTCGAGGCGACGCTGACGCCTGGCGGCACATTCTCCTTCGACGATCGCCGCACGCTGGCGCTGCAAATCCGCGATAAGAGCCGCGTCTTGCTAGTGGACGGCGAGCCGGACGAGGGTGACGGCGAGACGTTTTTTCTGCGCGCCACGCTGGATGTGCCGGAGTCCGGGATCGAGGCTCAGGTGGTCACCGAATCGGGCTTCGACGAGGTCAACCTCGGCGCCTTCGACATGGTGTGGCTCTGCAACGTTCAGGCGCCCACGAAAGAGGCGGCCGAGCGCCTTGAGGCCTTCGTCATGTCTGGCGGCGGCCTCGCGATCACACTGGGTTCGTTGGTCGACGCGCGTCGCTATAACGAGCTGTTGTGGCGCGGCGGCGAAGGGCCGTTGCCGCTGCCGATCGGCGACATTGACGGTGACCCTGACCGGCCCGCGTCGGCGTTCCTCGCCGCAGCGGATCACCCGGTGTGCGACGGCGTGGCTGAGTTGTTCCAGCTGGTGATGGGCAGGTGGGTTCAGGTCAAGCGGTGGTTGACCATCGAGCAACCCGACGGCCACGAGGCTGCGGTGGTCGCGCGTGTGCGCGACGCGGAGGGGCCGCCGCTGCTAGCGACGCGGAGCTACGGCGTGAAGGGCGGCGAGGTCGCGCTGTTCGCGATCACCGCGGACCGTTTTTGGAGCAACCTCCCTAGCACGGACCTGTTCTTGGTGATGACCCATCAACTGCATCGCTTCGCGGCGCGACGTGACGATCTGAGCCAGCACAACCTCGCCACGGACGACACCTGGAGCAGGCAGCTCGACCCTGGCCTCTACCTACCGGACGTGACGCTGCGCGCCGCGGGTGGTGACGATGAGCGCACGTTCACCGCCACCGCGCCGCTGTTCGAGGGCGGCTCTGAGGCAGCCAACGGTGACCGTGATGTGCAGGCAGGCGTCGCCTCTGCGTCGAACGCCGCGCCGGTCGATCCCCCGCCGCTCGAAGTCGAGGTCGACCTCAGGGGGCTGTCAGAGCGAGGCGCGTATGAGGTAACCCTGCAGCGACACGACGGTGTGACGGAGCGTCAGATCCTGGCGCGCAACGGACCCGTCGACGAAGGCCGTTTGGTCGCTTTCGACGAGGCCAGCTTCAAGAGGCTCTACGCAGCCAACGTGCACGACCTAGTCACGTTCGCGCGCGGTGAGGGCGGCGTCGGCGCGCGCGCTAGCGAGGGAGAGGCGTGGCCGTTGCTAGCGGGCTCGCTGCTCTTGGGCCTGTTACTCGAGTCCTTGTTGGCGTGGAGGTTTGGCCGCCGCTAGGCGGACAGGGCGATGGACGACTTCTTGCGATGGTTGGCGCAGTGGCGCGGGGTCACCGTCGAAGACGGCGCGGAACTGCAGTTCGAGTTCGCCGGTTTCCCGACCGGCGGCCTCGGCATGCTCGTGCTGATGGGCATGGCCGCTGCGGTCGTCATGGTCTGCTTCATCTATCGCCGTGACGGGCAGAGTCTCAAGATCTGGCAACGGCTATTGCTCGGGTCGCTGCGCGCCCTGGCCGTGCTCGCGGTGATCTTGCTGTTGCTGGAGCCGAACATCGTGACCGTCGAACGTGAGGTGCGCGAAGGGCACACGATCTTGTTAGTGGACACGTCGCAGTCGATGAACCACGCGGACGCGTGGCGTCGCGACGAGGTCCAGGACGCCGTGGCTGGCTGGGCAGAGTTCGGCGTCGAAGACCCCGCGTCCGGGACCCGCCTCGATCTCGTGAAGGCGCTGCTCGGCACAGACGGTCAGGCGTTTGTCCGGAAGCTTGGCGCCAAGAACCGCGCGCAGCTCTTCGGCTTCGACGGCGCCATCCACGATCTGCCGGTGGTGACACCGGAGCAGGCGTCTGAGGTTGGCGATGAACGACCGCCGGGCGATGGCGCAGGCTTGGCGCGGCCGAACCTCCTGGAGCTCGATGACTTGGTCGCCGACGGTCGCTCAAGCAACCTTGGAGACGCGCTGCGCACCGCGCTCGACAAGAGCCGGTCTGCGGAGGTCGCTGCTGTCGTGTTCGTCACCGACGGCCGCCGGACAGCGGGGCCGCAGGGCGCCGAGATCGCGCGGCTGCTCGAACAGCGTAAGGTCCCCCACACGTTCGTGCTGGGTGTCGGGGATCCGTCGGAGACCCAGACAGTCACGCTGGCGCGTTTAGAGGCGCCAGCCAAGGTCTTCCAGCGCGACCCCTACGAGCTGCAGGCGACGATCACCTCACAGGGCTACGACAGCGTCACAGTGACCGCGAGGCTTGTTCGCGTCGACGCGCAGGGCAACGAGGAGGTCGTCAATACCCAGCAGGTGCAGATCGACGAGCGCCAGCAGGCGACGGTCGAGTGGAAGGGCCTGTCGAGCGATGCGCCTGGTCGTTTCGTCTACCGCGCCGAGGTCGTGCCGCCTGGCGGCGAACCGCCGGCTAAAGATCGTCACTACCAGACCGCAGCCGTCGAAGTGCTAGGTGAGCGTCTGCGCTTGCTCTTGCTCGCTGGCGGTTCGAGCCACGAGTTTCAGATCTTGCGCACCTTGTTCATCCGCGACAAGACGATCGACGTGAGCTGTTGGCTGCAGAGCGCCGACGAGACGTTCCCGCAGGATGGTGACGAGGGCGCGCGCATCCAGCGGCTGCCCCAGCGGCGCGCTGAGCTGGACCCTTACGACGTGGTCGTCATGATCGACCCCGACCCGCGCAAGCTGTCGCGCGAGTTCTGCGAGCGGCTCGCTGCGCACGTAACGGAGAGCGGCTGCGGGCTCTGGTGGGTCGCCGGTGAGCAGCACACCCTTGACGCGCTGCGTCCGAACGCGACCACACAGCCGATCGCGGACCTGTTGCCGATCCTTCCGGACGTCGAGTTCGCCGAGCGCAAGATGCTGGGCCTCGGCAAGGCCTTCCCGCGGCCGTGGCGTTATCGGCTGACATCTGATGGCGTTGACGGCGTCGGCGCGAAGGTGATGCGCCTCGACGACGACAAGGACACCAGCAAGCTGATCTGGGATCGCATCCCGGGCTTCCACTTCTGGTTCCCTGTCGCAGGGATCAAGCCAGTCGCGACCTCGCTCGCCGGCCACCCGAGTCCAGATTTCCGCATCGGCGGTGACGACATGCCGGTGATCGCGATCCAGAAAATCGGCGCCGGGCGGGTGCTCTTCGTTGGGACGGATGAGACCTATCGTTGGCGCTCGCTGTACGAGGACGCCTACAACCGATTCTGGGTCAACGGCGTACGTCACCTGTTCGAAGGTCGTCTCCAGGCAGGCAATAGCCGCTTGCGGCTGCTGACCAGCGACGACAAGGTCGAACTAGGCGACGCTGTTGAGCTGGTCGCAGAGGTTAAAGATCAGGCCATGCAGCCGCTGATCGCAAACGCGTACGCCGTCCAGATCGAGCGCGAGGGAGAGGCCTCTGAGTCGGTCGACCTCCTGCCCGTCGAGGCTGCGCCGGGGAGCTTTGCACTGCGTTACAGGCCGACGCAGCTAGGCACCTACCGCGTGCGTCCCGCCGTGAAGGGCGGCAAGAGCGTAGAGGTCTCGTTCCAGGTCGCGCCGTCCTCGATCGAATCGCAAGGGCCAATGGATCGCAGCGAGCTCGCGGCGATTGCCGGCGCGAGCGGCGGCGTCATGTTCGATTCGCCCGCAGCGCTGATGGCGGCGCTAGACGACGTCCCGTCACGTTCGGCTACGGACACGTTCCGTACGCCACACGCCGTCTGGGACGGCTGGCCTACTATCGCGCTCGTGCTGGCGCTGCTGTCCATCGAGTGGCTCCTGCGTAAGCGCTTCAACCTCCTATGAAACCCACGACGACTCGAGAGTCGTCGGCGCCCCCGCCGACCCCAACGCCGCTCGGCAACGCGTTGCAGGCGGCGCGCGAGCGACTGCATCAGCAGCGCAAGCGCGTCCGGATCGGGCTGTGGGTTGAGACCGTCGGCGTTGCGGCGTTGATGATGGTTGCATACGCCGCCTCGACGATGTTGGCGGATCGTTTCCTGCGGTTGGAGTGGTCGTTCCGCGCGGTCTTGCTCGCGTGCCTGGCAGCTCTCCTTGGGCGAGTTGTTGTGCGGCGTCTGTTGCGACCGATGACGGTGCAGTTGAGCGATGAGGAGCTCGCGCTCGCCGTCGAGCGGTCGTGTCCACATCTTGAGCAGCAGTTGATTAGCTCGCTGCAGTTCGACCGAGAGCTCGCCGAGGGGCAAGAGGACTCGTCGGTAGATTCGCGGGCGCTAAAGGCCGCCGTCGTCCAGGAATTGCGCGACAGCTTGCAGACGGTGCCGTTCGCTCAGGCCGTCGACACCATGCGGGTGCAGCGGTTCTCGGGCGGCGTCTTCGTGATGATCGCCTTTTTCTCGGCGTGGGCGAGCGTCGATGGGGTCTCGCTCGGTATCTGGGCCGCGCGTAACGTCGCCCTGACTGACACCGACTGGCCGCGTCATACGAAGCTTTCGTTTGTCGGCGGCGCGTCTGAGGTGCGGTTACCGCAGGGCGACGCGCTGACGGTGCGCGTCCGCGCCGAAGGAGCCGCGCCCGATCAGGCGTATTTAGACTATGCCTTCGCCGACGGTGACGTGGGCGTCGAGCCGATGAGCCTTACCGGTGACGGCGAGTTCACATGGACCATCGACTCAGTGGTCGGTGATCTGGACCTGAGCGTGCAAGGCGGCGATTCGCTGCCGATCGATCTGCAGGTCCGCGTCGTCGAGCGACCGGCGGTCGGGGACCTGTCCATTCGCGTGCGACTCCCTGACTACATGCAGCGTGACCCGTTCGATGTCCCGCGCTCAGAGGGGGAGCTCCGCTTGCCAGCGGGCGCGGCGTTGTCGATAACGGGGCGCAGCAGCAAGCCGTTGCAGCAGGCTTTCGTGCTCTTCGGCGGCGAACGCAAGGTCATGCTAGACCTCGCCGACGACCAGCGCGCTTTTGAGGGGATCGTCTCGCCTACGGAGAGCGGCCTGATGGTCGTAGACGTGATCGATCGAGACAGCCTCGGAGCGGGCGCGCCGCCTAAGTTGCTGCTGCAAATCAGCGAGGACGAAGCGCCGATCGTCGATTTTCGTCTGCGTGGTATCGGCTCTTCGATCACCTATGCGGCGCGGATACCCGGCGCGCTGCGCGTTCGCGACGACTTCGGGTTACGCGCGGTCGCGGCACAGATGCGCGTTCAAGACGGCAGCACGACCGCTGGCGGCGACGAGCCGTCGACAACCACGTGGACCGACGCGGAGCCGCTCTACGACGATCAGCTGCAGCGCAGCGCGCTGCGATACCAAGCCGAAGCGAGCGTCGATCTCTTGACCTGGAACAAGGTGCGAGATCAGAACGCGTCCGGGAACCTCATTCGACCTGGCATGGTGTTCTCGCTGCGCTACTCGGCGACCGACAACTTCGGCCCGGGTGACCCCCACCGCGGCTATGGCGAGACGATGGCGTTTCGCGTCGTCCCGCGCGACCAGCTGATCGAGGAGCTGCGACGTCGCCAGGTTGAGCAGCGCGCGGAGCTGCAACAGATCGCGGACCGCGAGGCGGCGGCTGCGCTTGAGCTCCGCGAAACCGTCAACCCTGACGAAGCGGGCGACCGACAGCCACAGGCGGCCGCGAGGTTTCGCGTCTTCGCGCGTCGGCAGCAAGCGCTCGGTCGGCGCGCGCGCTTCGTCGGCGAGGCCTACCAGCGCATCCTCTGGGAGCTCGAGAACAACCGCCTCATCGAGGAGAACAAGGTTCGTCAGATCGAGGCGGTCATCACGGCGCCGCTGGAGCAGCTGGCAAAGGAGGCATTCCCCGCGACCGCGAGGCTCGTCAGTGACTTCGCACGGTCCCCCGAAGAATCCATAAGATCATCAGCTATAGATGGTTACCGCGATATTGGCCGCCGCCTTGCCGAGATCATCAAGGCGATGGAGCAGGCCGAGACCCTGGCCGCCCTACTCGAAGAACTGCGGAATGTGATTAACCTGGAGACGGACGCGATCTCCGACGTTCGGCGGCGGATCAGGAATCGTGAGGACAGCCTGTTCAAGCCCAAGAAGAAGCGCAAGAAGAACTGATTGTCCGCGCTGCCTACGCTGCCTCGGACCCTCGCTCAAGGTCACCGTTGAACTGCTCATGACATCACGCTGTATCGCCACGTTGGCGGCTGTGCTCCTGGTCACGACGACGCCTTTGTCGTCGCAGCAGGGCTCGCCGACTGCCGCCCAAAGCAAGCAGGAGCTCGCCGAGGGCAAGTTCAAGCAGTTGACGGACCGCATGCAGAAGATGATGGTCGTCCTGCAGAAGGACGAGCCCGAAGAGAGCAAGCTGCTGGGCGTGGGTCTGCGTTTTGTCCAAGAGAAGAGGCTGCATCGTCGGCTCGAGTCCGCTGGCGCGATGTTGCGGCAGGAGCGCTGGGACGAGTCCCTAGTCTTGATGGGCAAGCTCCGCGAAGACCTCCGGTCTCTGCTAGCGTTGCTGCAGAACCGCGACGGGGACCTGCGCAAGCTGCTCGCGCGTATCGATCAGTTGGAGGGATTTAGGGATCGGGTCGACCAGCTCGCCTCAGAGCAGCAGCAGGCAAAAGAGGATTCCGCGCGCGCTGAGGCGCTCAAACGACACCTTGAGGACATCGAGGCCCAGCGACGCCGCGCCGGAGACCTGCTGAATCAGCAGCAGGCCCTGCGAGACGAGACCAACCAGTTGCCGCGCGACACCGCCGCGGGGGCGACGACTCCGTTGGCGAAGAAGGAGGGCGAGCTCCAGGCAGCAGCCGTGGAACTCAGCAAGGACCTGCGCGATCTCGACAAGCAGGACGCCGCCCTCAAAGCAGACGCGAAAGCGGTCAGCAAACCGGACGATGCGAAGCCCGCTGGAGGCGCGTCGAGCAGCGCTGACGCATCGCGCGGTAAGTCGAGCGACAGCGCCGGCCAAGCGTCGGCGTCGATGGGCAAGGCTGAGGAGCAGCTCGGCGCTCAGCAAGCCGAGGCTGCGCTAAAAGACCAGGACGAAGCGATCGCCGCGCTCGATCAGACGATGAAGCAGCTCGACGCCATGGCCGCGGCGGCCCGACGCGAGCTCATGAAGCTCTCTTTCGACCAGCTCGCGGAGCGACAAGGCCAGACCGAGCAAGCGACCGACGCGCTCGCTAAGGATATGGAGCAGGCTGAGCAGTCGGACCAGGGCGGCGAAGGCGAGCCCACACCCGGTAAGAGCAAGGTCCAACAGGCCGTCCCAAAGCAGCGCGCTGCGGCAGGAAAGCTCAAAGAGATGAAGCCGGCTAAACAAAAGCAGCAAGACGCGAAAGACGACCTAGAGGCCGCGAAAGAGGCGCTGGAGGGAGCGCTCACGCAGCTGCGGGAGCAGCTGCAGGACGAAGCGCTGCGTGCGCTCGAAGAGCGCTTCACGGCGATGTTGGCACGTCAACGTGAGCTCACGCTCATGACCGCGACGGTCGACGCCTCGCGTCGGAACATCCTCACCGCCGATGGTGGGCTGCCTGCAGCGCTGATCGGAAAGATCGACGCCATCGCCCAGGGCGAGAGCGAGTTAGAGCTCGAGACGGTCGAAGCGCTCAAGCTCCTCGACGAAGACGGGACGACGGCGGTTTTTCCGCCGATGGTCGAACAGCTTCGTGATGACCTGAGAGATCTCGTTCGTGTCCTGCGCGCGCGCCAGACCGGCGTCGAGACCAATCGGGCGCAAAGAGACGTCGAGGACCTCCTTGAGCTCTTGATCAACGCGCTGCGTCGCACGATCGAGAAGAAGGAAGGCGGGGGTTGAACAGGTTGCGGAGACGGCAAGAAGCCGCCGCTCGTGCCCGTGTCGGCAGAGCTCAAGATGTTGAAGTTCCTTCAAGAACGCGTGAACAAAGAGACCAAGCAGGTCGAGGCGCTCGGCGCTGCGAGTAAAGCGCAGCAGGGCGACTACGATCAGGTGTCGCGTAAGCAGTCGCGCGTAAAGTCGCTGATGCGTCGTCTCGCCGAGAAGCTAGGCGAGCAAGACGCAGGCGAGGAGGGCAAGTGATGCAGTGGCCCCCAGCAGTCGCGGTCCTCGTGACGGCGGTGATGGCCTCCGGGCTTCGGGGCCAGGTGCAAATACCGGGCGACGGCGTGCTGCCCGAGGCGCACTTGCCGAAGGTGACGCCCGTCCCGGCGCAGAGCCCGTTCAAGCCGTTGGATCTGACCGCGTTCCAGCTCGCCGTGCGGGCGCTCGGCGGCACGGCGCTACAGGTCAAGACGTTCGCCGAAGAGGCTGTCGAAGTCGGCCCCGCTCGGGCCGGCGACGGCTTGCTTCGCATGGTGTTGCCTAGTTTCGACGTGGCGGTGACGGCCGCCGAGGGCGGGGACCCGAACGCCGCGCTGCTGCTCGCGAAGGTCTTGGTCGACGCCGAGTCGAAGGTGGTTCAAGCGCACGCCCGCTACCACCTCGCGCGTGTGTTCCTCGATAGCGACGACCCTGAGCGCGCGCTCAAGGTGCTGGATGACTACTTGGCGCAGACCCTTAACGTGTCGCCGCTCGACAGCGAGGTGGCGTATCTCTACGCGCAGTCACTCGCGGAGATCCCGATGATCGACGCGGCCATTCCGCGGTTCCGCGCCTTCCTGGCGTGGTTCCCTGACGCGAGCGAGCGGCTGCGGTCAACCGCTCACCAGCGGATCCTGGAGCTTGAGCGTCAGCGTGAGAGCCGTCTTCACATGCTCGCGGACGGAATGAAGAAGACCACCCGCGACCTTCAGAAGCGCAAGACTGACAAGCCGGTTCAAAGAGACCAGGAGACCTACATCGAAGAGCTCGACTATCTCATTGAGATGTTCAAGGAGATGGAGAACCAGTCGTCGGGCGCCCCCTCAGGCAACGGTCCCTCAAGCAATCCAGCTTCGAACAGCTCCTTGGCCAAAGGCGACGGCAGCGTCGGCGAGCTCAAGAAGCGACCTTCACTGGCGGATCGGTGGGGCCCGATGCGCGACAGTGAGCGCAAGAAGATCATGGCCGACGTGCAGAGCACGATGCCGCCCCAGTACCGAAAGATGCTGGAGGATTACTACAAGAAGCTCGGTAAGGCTGACCGCAAGTGAGCAGGTTGTCCATCGTTGGTCCTGTCTTCGTGGCGCTGCTCAGTGCGGCGGTTACAGCGCAAGCAGAAGGCGAGGTCCAAACGATCGACGGGCGGGCGTTCCAAGGTAGCTTTGTCGTCGCAGCTAACGGTGAAGTGACCGTTCGCGGCGAGTCGGGGGACACGGTGATCGGGATCGAAGAGCTCGTCTCGTTCGTCCCTGAGGGGGTCAGGGCGCGCAACGTACGCACGGAACACCGCGTTTGGCTTCGCTCCGGCGTCGACCTACCGGCAAGGAGGCTTTCAGGCCGCGGACCTGCTGACGGCGAGCCCTCGACGCTGCTCGTCGGTCTCCCGTGCGGCGCATCCATCGAGCTGCCGTTGAGCGCGGTGCGCGCGATTCGGCACGGCGGGCTCTCGCGGCCGCAGCCGGCGTTGTTCGAGCGCGACCTCCTCGAGCCGCCTGCTAACGAAGACGTGATCTACGCGATCGGTGGCGGCAAGTCTCAGCGCTCGCTGGTAAAGCTCACCGCCGTTCGGGAGCGATCGATCGATTTCGTCCTGCGCGGCGATGAATACGAGTTTGGCTTAGACGGGCTCGCAGGCGTGGTCTTTGGCGAGAACACGGGCTTCGCGCCTGACCGCCAAGCGAGCCCTCGCACGAGCGTGATTTTGACCACGGGGGAGAAGCTCGAAGGCAAGTTGTTAGAGGTGGGCGAGCGCGTGCGCTGCCGCCTCGACGAAGGCTGCGTGCTCGACGTCCCCGTGAGTTCTCTGCGTGAGCTGCGGGTCTCAAGCGACAAGCTGGTGTGGCTGAACGACCTCGAACCACGCGTCGAGCAAACACCCGCGTTCGATCGCGTCTGGCCTTGGCATAACAACAGGTCTGTCGCGGGTCCGGGTTTCCTGCTCGGCGGGCACCGTTATGAGCGCGGCGTCGGTCTCGTCCCGCGCGCTCGCCTGACCTACGTGATCGCAGGTCGCTTCGACGTCTTCGAGGCCGTGATCGGCATCGACGACCGGGGCGGCCCAGCGGCGCACGCGATCTTCCGGGTCTACGTCGATGACAAACAAATGTTTGAGTCCAAGCCAAAGGTGCTCGGTGGCGCGCCGTCGAAGGTCCGCGTCGAGCTGAATCGGGCGAAGACCCTCTCCATTGAGGTCGACTTCGGCAAGAACTACGACCTCGGCGATTTCTGCGCGTTCGCCGACGCGCGTCTCCTCCAGAAGTAGTCCGTCGCCGACGCGCTCGCTCCACTTTGTCGGGTGTGATGCTGTGCGTCGGCTGGGCGCATGCCGCTAGGTAGCCGCGGCCGAGCTCTGCGAGGCTGTCATGGCCGTGGCGCGCGCGTAGTCGCCCCGGCAGGAGGTCAAAAGGTCGCTCAGCGCGACGGCGAGCGGCTACCAGATTGGGATGGGGAGCCAGAGCAGGTGCAGCGTGCTCTGGCTCTCGTCGCTTGTGAACCCGAGCAGGCCGCGGAGGAATCTCGCGCTGCGGCGGCTCTCGACCCCGGGAGATTCGCCAGAGTGCTCGTAGTCGAAGACGATTCCCCAGCCGACGCCGTATGAACCTCGCCACTGGACCAGCGCGCCGTCGACGTCCCAGGTCCCCTCCTGAATATTGTAGATCGCAGCGCCCAGCGCGACGGCCCCGCCGCTGCGGTGCTCGTAGCCGCTGATCGCGGCGCTGGCCGTCTCCTCACTCACGGCGACTTCGCCCCTATGTAGCGAGTTGGAGATGTCGTAGCGGAGCAGGCCCAGCGGCGCGAACCCGAACGGCAGCCCGGTCAACTGGCCCTCGATGGACGCGGTGTTCTCGGAGGATGTCGCTTCGGCGGCCTGCTGCAGGTGGTGTAGGTCTAGGCCGCTTAGATGTTGACGCGTGGTAATTTCTCGCGCGTCTCCGACTTTGCATGACGCCAGGATTAGGGCCAATGAACAGCGCAGCGTTTTCAGCGACCGTCTCGGCTTCACGGACGTCCGCTCAGTCGGCGCCGTGCATCGTGTTTTCGCGGCGACGGTCTCGGACGGACAGCAGCGGCATTTCGAGCGGCAAATGTGCATGATCAAGTTGTATGGGACGGTTGCTACGAGCGAGGCAGGAGAGCAACTGCGAAATGGCGACGCCAGCGCGGTTTCCGTATTCACGTTGCATCGCTGCGAAGAAAACGTCGATGTCTTTGGCCACTACGCCGCGCGGCGGTGACGGAGCCGGACTTGTTACGTCTCACCACGATGATCGCCGCCACGGGACCTACGTGGCCTGCCGCATGACGTCGCGATTCATCTACCAGTATCATCGCGCCCTGCGACCGGGAGCGGAGGAGTTGTCGGTATGACCAGGGGCGCGGACTGCGTGGTCGTGGGCGGCGGACCTGCGGGCCTGACGACTGCATATGAGCTCGGCAAATACGGGAAATCGTCGGTCGTGTTCGAGGGGGGCGACGACGTCGGCGGGCTCTCGAAGACATGTGAATACCGCGGCTACCGCTTCGACATCGGTGGTCACCGGTTCTTCACCAAGGTCGACTACGTGCAAGAGCTGTGGATCGAGATCCTCGGCGACGAGTTCTTGAGCCGCCCACGGCTGTCGCGCATCTACTACCGCGGCAAGATGTTCGACTATCCGCTCAAGCCGATGAACGCGCTGCTCGGGCTGGGCATCTTCGAGTCTGTGCGTATCGGACTCAGCTATCTGCGCGCGTCGTTCTTCCCCTCTAAGGAGGAGCGCAACTTTGAGCAGTGGGTTTCCAACCGCTTCGGCAAGCGCCTGTTCGAGATCTTCTTTAAGACCTACACCGAGAAGGTCTGGGGGATCCCGTGCGATCAGATCAGCGCGGAGTGGGCTGCTCAGCGCATCAAGAACCTCGACCTCAGGGCTGCGGTGATCAACGCGTTCCTCGGCGCGCGTAAGCGTGGCGGCAAAGAAGTGATCACGACGTTGATTGAGCGCTTCCAGTATCCGCGCTTCGGTCCCGGCCAGATGTGGCGTGCGTGCGCCGACAAGCTGCGCGCGGCGGGCAATCAGGTCGAGCTCGGCTCGATGGTCACGCGCCTGCGCCACGACGGGCAGCGCGTGATCGCAGCGACCGTTAAGCGCAAGGACGGCGCAGAAGAGGAGGTCGCGGCGCCGCACTTCGTCTCGACGATGCCGGTGCGCGACTTGCTGCGCGCCCTCGATCCGCCGCCGCCGCCAGAGGTCATCGCCGCTAACGACCGGCTGCGTTATCGCGACTTCCTCACTGTCGCGGTGATCGTCGACGCAGAGGAGCTGTTCCCTGATAACTGGATCTACATCCACGCACCGGACGTCAAAGTGGGCCGCATCCAGAACTACAAGAACTGGAGCCCCGACATGGTGCCGGACGCGAGCAAGACGGCGCTCGGCCTCGAGTATTTTGTCCAAGAAGGCGACGAGCTCTGGGCGATGTCGGACGAGGACCTCGTCGCGCTCGCGACCGCGGAGTGCGAGCGCCTCGACCTCGTGCCTAAGGGGTCAGTCGAGGGCGGCAGCGTCATCCGCGAGAAGAAGGCCTACCCTGTCTATGACGACGTCTACAAGGAGGCGCTCGAAGAGATCCGGGCGTGGCTCGGCACGCTGGAGAACCTGCAGCTGGTCGGTCGCAACGGTCAGCACCGCTACAACAACCAGGACCACTCGATGATGTCTGGTGTCTTCGCTGCGCGGAACATCGCCGGCGAGCAGCACGACGTGTGGGCCGTCAACGTCGAGCAGGATTACCACGAGGAGAAGCGAGAGGGCGAGGCGAGCGGCGCTACCGGCGAGCGCCTCGTGCCAGGTCGCGTCACCGAGCGCGAACTTGAAGACGTGCTCGCCTCGACGTTTGCGCGCTACGACCAGCTCGCGCTTGGCGTCGCGGTCGGCGTGGTCGTCGGGATCATGCTGTTCCTGGCGACGGTCGTGTTGTTGCTCCGCGGTGGTCCTGGCGTCGGCTACCACCTCTCTATCCTCGGCCACTACTTGCCGGGCTATAGCGTCAGCTGGGCCGGCGCGGTCATCGGTTTCTTTGAGGCCGCGGTTGTCGGGTTCCTCCACGGGTGGTTGATCAGCAAATTGATCAACGTAATCGTCGGCAGAGAAGAGCGACGTCTGCGGACTCGCCTCGCCGCGGCGTCAGCTTCACCGGACTCGATCGCTCGAGGTGACTCCGAATGATGTCTCCTGAAGATCGGGTGATGCTCAGGCGCGCGGTCGCCAGGATGCGATCGCGGATCGTTGCTGTCTCGTGCGCGGTGATCAGCGGCTCTGCCCTGATGATTGCAACGATCCTGCACATCGCGCGAGAGCGCGCCCCGTCCACCTTGGACATCGCTTTGCTCGCGAACTACTTGCCTGGCTACAGCGTCAGCTGGCTCGGGGCGCTGCTTGGTTTGTTCTATGGCGCGCTCCTCGGCGGAGTCTTTGGCGGAGTCTTCGCGTGGTTCTACAACCGGCTCGCGATGCGAGATCCTGCGTCGTGAGGCGGGCACCCCGGGGTAGAGGTCACCGATGAGTCAGGGGCTCTCCGTCGTGATCCCTACGCATCGCCGTCCAGGCAAGATCGCAGCATGCCTCGACGCTCTCGCGGCGTCGGAGTATCCCCACGGCCCGCTGCAAGTCTTGGTCGTCGAGGACGGCGGCCCGACCGATGAGCTCGCAGAGCTGCGCGTGCGATCTTTTGACGCGCTCGATCTCGTGTGGCTGGATCAGCCGCACGCCGGCCCTGCCGTGGCCCGCAACCTCGGCGCGCGGCACGCGACGCGGGATCTAGTCGCGTTCACGGATGATGACTGCTGTCCGCGCCCTGACTGGGCCCGTCGCCTCGACGAGCAGCTCAGGTCCGCGCCCGGGACCGTCGTCGGCGGACACACCGTCAACAAGGTCGCCGGTAACCTCTGGTCGGGCGCCAGCCAGGCGCTGGTGACGTATATCACCGCGCGCGGTCAACAAACCGACGGCGAGCCGTTCTTCGCGTCGAACAACTTCGCGCTCGAACGTGAGCTGTTCGTCGAGATGGGCGGCTTTGACGAGATGTTCCCGCTCGCGGGTGGAGAAGATCGGGACATGTGCCGACGCTTGGTGGAGTCGGGTCACGACCTCGTCTGGGTTCCTACAGCGATCGTCGATCACTACCACCACCTCACGGCGCGTCGTTTCTGGGACCAGCACTTTCGCTATGGTCGCGGCGCGTATCAGTATCACTGCGCGCAAGGGCGACGGGCCGATCCGAACGACCCGAACCCGAGCCGCGGCGTCTGGAACATGCGCGCGCGGTTTTACCTAGACCTCGTGCGGTCTCCGTTCCGTTATCGGGACGCGCCGCAGGCGGTCCGTATCGCTGCGTTGCTGCTGTTCTCCCAGCTCCCCAACGCGCTCGGGTTCTTCGCTGAGCGTCGGCGCGATCGCAGCGCTTAAGTCCGAAGGCGCCGTCAGCGCCGCCTGACGAGCAGGTGACGCAGCGCCGCGCGGTCTCTAGGGCCGAGGCCGAAGATAAGAGAGAGCGCGAGCCACGCCGTCGCGCAGGCCGCCAGCGCCACCGTCCAACCGAATTCGCCGCCGCCGCCTTCGCGGAAGCGTCCCGCGATCACGTAGACGAGTCCGCCGCTGATCAACGCGATCAGGCTGTCCTTCGACCAAGGGTGGATGCGGAAAGTCCACCAGACCTGCGCCGCGAGCGCGATTCGCACCGCGCCTCGCGCCGCCGTCGCCGCGCAAGCCGCGCCGAGGGCGCCGTGTTGGGGGATCAGCAGCAGGCAGAGCACGACGTTGAGGCAGAGCATCGTGATCACGTTGATCATGTTTTGGCGGATACGGCCCATGGCGATCATCGCTTTTCCGCACGAACCGGTCATCGCGGTTATTACTTGTCCGATCACCAAGACACTGAGCACAGGCGCGCCTGCCGCAAAGTCGGGTCCGAACAGCCCGAGGATGTCGCCTCCCCAGATGACCAGCAGCAACGCCGCGCCGATCGCCGACCATATCGACCAGCGCGCGGTGCGTTTGTAGATCGCGTCGATCTCTTGCATGTCGCGGTCGACGAAGCGCTCGCTGGCGTAGGCGTAGAACAACTGCGCAGCGTTTTGGTGCACGACGAAGACCACTGGCAGCATCCGCACCGATGCGCCGTAGTAGCCGGCCTGCGCCGGCTCGCTGAGCACGCCCAGCAGCAGGATGTTGACGCTGGACAACGCAAACGCGACGAGGCCTGTGCCCAACAACGGCCAACAGGTTTGCAGCAGGTCGCGTACGGGCCATGCGGATGAGGGGGCATGCGCCTGCAGCGCGCCTGGCACACGGGCGCGCACGTATCCCAAGCTGCAGAGAAGTCCGGTTGTTGGGCCGAGCAGCGTCGCGACGAGGACGCCGGTCACGCCGAGGTCGAGCTGCCACGTGACGATCAGCCCCGCGAGCGTCGCAGATACGGTAACGACCTTTTCGATAATGGCTTGTGCACGCAAGGCCTTGAATCCTTGCGCGATCGCCAAGGAGGCGAGCATCACTGCCGCGAAGGCGACCGTCGGCGCGAGCCAGCGCAGCATCGGCGCGATCGCCGGGTCTCTGAAGGCCGCGCGCGCCAGCCATGGCGCGAGGACGAACAGGGCAAGGGCTAAGAGCCCTGACGCAGCGACCGTGATCGCCCAAGTCGAGCGCACGATCGCGCGCATGCCGGGCTCGTCGGCGTTGAGCCGCGCGCGGGCGACGAAGGGGACGACGCCCGGCGAGAGCCCCAGCGTCCCAGCCATGCTGAGCAGCTGCGTGATTGTCTGCGCCTGTACATAGCTACCGAACAGCCTGATCCCGAGCGCCTGTGTCGTCAGCAACGCGGCGATGTAGCGCAGCGCCATGCCGATCATGCTCGCGAGCACCGAGACGCTGACTTGGCGACCGGCGTTGTCCACCTCGGGGTTCGAGTTTCCGCTGGTCTGAGTTTTGTCGATCGCCATCGAAGTCATCGGACCTTATACGATGGCGCCCTCTCCGGCGATCGATGCTCGCCCAGGGGTCATCATGAACAGCGACAGGCAAGACGACACGACGCTGCTGGCGCGGATCACCGGCCGCCGCGCGCTCGACGCCGCCGCCTGCGCGCTAGCCGCCGTCGCCTTGGTCTGGATGGGCTATCAGTTTTGGAGGCTGGTGTTCCAACGGGGTGTGAGCCGGGCCGTCGACCTGCACCTGCGTCACGGAGAATGCCAAGAGTGGTTCGAGGGGGTGTCGATCTACGCGACGCGCGTCGACGCGGTCTACCCTCCGGCGACCTATGTGATGCTCTGGCCGCTGCTCGGATGGTTGGAATGGCCGGCGGTGCGGGTGTTCTGGTGCTTGGTGACGTTGTTGTCGATTGTCTGGATGTGCAGGCTCGCCGTCACCTATGGCGAGGTCACCGAGCCACGCCGTCGGCGCCTGCTCTGGCTCATGCCGCTGGCGTGCTATCCTGTGGGCGCCACGGTCGGAAACGGTCAGATCTCGATCCTCGTCGTAGCTTGCTTGTTCGCTGGTCTGATGCTGTTAGGCCGCGAACGTCCCTCCTGGCGGCGTGACCTGACGATCGCTGTCTTGATGTTGGGCGCGCTCATGAAGCCGTCGGTCTCGGCGTTCTTCTTTTGGATCCTAATGTTCGCCCCTGGCGGGATGCGCGCGGCTTGCCTCGTAGGCACCGGCTACGTCGCGCTCACCTACGCCGCGTCGCTCGCGCAGGACAGCGGTCCGATTGAGCTGATGGATGCGTGGCTGGAGCGCGCGCGCGCGGGGATGTTATGGGGCTCGTCTCGGGGTGGCGGCGCGATCGTGAACGGCACAGCTGGCGTACAGATCACGGGAATCAACCTCGCCAGCATTTTGAGCGCGGTGGGTTCGCAGGCGTTGATCTTGCCCGTCACCGTCGCGGCGTTGGCGCTGCTGGGCGCGTGGATCTTATGGCGTCGTCGAGCCCGTCTCCTGAGTCTCCTCGGGGTCACCGCGATCGTCGCGCGCTTCAGCGTCTATCACGGCTGGTACGACGACGTGCTGATGTTGATCCCGCTGGTTGCACTGATCGCGTGGGCGCGCGGCGGAGCGAGCGCTCGGAGTCGCGCGATGGCCGGCTGGCTGTCGCTCGGATTCGGACTCTCCCTGCTGGCGCCGGGCGGGATCTATTCGTTGCCGAGAGCGCTCGCCAACGCATACGCGATCGGCCAGAGCGTGTGCTGGTTGGCGGGCTTGGTCTTCCTGGCGTGGACGGCGCGAAGTCCCGTCCGCGATCGGCGCGTTATTGCTTCTGAATGACGTCTCGCCTACGACCGTCAATCGACGATGACTGCTGAACCGAACGGATCCGGCAAGGTTGTCCAGCTCAGGCCTGGCGCGCTGGCGGTCGTCTTCGCTGCCTTGGGAGCGACCGCGCTCTTTTTGGCTACGAGCATCTTGCTGATCCGAGGCGGGCAGGACGTCGGCAAGCACCTTCAGCTGCTCCGCTACTACCTGCCTGGGTATACGGTCAGTTGGCCCGGCGCCCTATTGGGCTTCGTCTACGGCGCGGCGTTCGGCGCCGTAACGGGTGCGGCGATCGCGAAGATCTCGAACGCCGT
Organism: Planctomycetota bacterium; assembly: GCA_002684655.1. Taxonomy (GTDB): domain Bacteria; phylum Planctomycetota; class UBA1135; order UBA1135; family UBA2386. The sequence goes on from NYVR01000022.1 coordinate 71,569, forward strand.
AACCAGGCTGCGGACCTCCCAGTGAGCGTGACCGTCAGCGCGGTCGTCCCGGTGCTCGACGGCAAGCACCAGCTTGAGCGCAGCCTCCCGCCGCTGATGGCCGCGAAGGACTCGGGCCAGCTCCTTGAGGTCTTGGTCGCGGACGACGGGTCGACTGACGGGTCAGGGGACTACGCGCGGTCTGTCGGCGCCCGCGTCGTCACGACATCCCGCCGCGCAAGCGGCCCGTCTCGCGCCCGCAACCTCGCGGCAGAGCAGGCCCGTGGAGATGTGCTCTTGTTTGTAGACGCGGACGTAGTGGTCGACGAAGCTGCGGTCGCCGGCGTGCTCGCGACCTTCGCAGACGCCGACGTGGCGTCGGTCTACGGCTCATACGACGACGAGCCGGCGCACCGCGGCTACGCCAGCCTCTACATGAACCTCCGCCACCACTTCGGCCACCGGGAGTTCAGCGATGACGTCGACACGTTTTGGGCGGGGCTCGGCGCGATCCGTCGTGACGCGTTTCTCGCGGTCGGCGGATACGACGCGGACGCGTTCCCCTACCCGAGCGTAGAAGACATCGACCTCGGTCGGCGGCTTCGAGGGGCGGGCGCGCGCATCCGGCGTGACCCAACGATTCGTGGCAAGCACCTCAAGCGGTGGACTTGGTGGCAGGTCGTGCACACCGACGTGATGCGCCGCGCGGCGCCGTGGAGCCTGCTGATGCGTCGTTTTCCGGGAGCGTTCCGTGACCTCAACGTCTCGAGCGCCGAGAAGCTCAAGGCGGCGCTCGCGCTGGCCTTCATCATGTGCGGCCTGTTCGCCGTTTTCGTGCAGGTCGCGGCGTGGGCTTGGCTGCTGCTGTTGTTGGCGGTCGGCTTCGCGAATAAGAAGCTGTTCGGAGTGTTCGTACGAGGGGCGGGTCTGCCGTTCGCGATCTTCGGCCTGCTGTTCCACCAGCTCCACCTTTGCTACAGCGCAGCGACTTTCGTCACCTGTCGGTTGCTGCCGATGCCAAAGCGAGACTGAGCGCCGCTCTTCGCTCCCCCACCTTTTTTGCGACGTCAGCGCCGGGGTAGCTGCGCCCGCAGCTTCTCGATCTGGAAGCGCACCTTCTGGTTGTTCTGGACCTGAGGCAGACCGATCGCTTGTGAATACACCGCGTAAGCCCTGTCGGTCATGCCAACCGCGGTCAGCACCCTGCCGAAGTTCACCAGCGGCTTCACCTTGCGGCCGCCAGAAACCTGGACGAGCAGCTGGGCCAGCCGAACGCCGAGGGTTTGTTCTTCCTGCGAGCTCTTGTTGTTCGCGCTGCTCAGCGCGAGCGCCGCAATCTTAGGCTCGCGCGACGGATCCAGTCGAAGCACGGTTCCGACCAACTCCATGGCCTCCTGCATCTGTCCGAACCCAGCGCATACGATCGCAAACTCCTCGTGGAACGGCACCTTTTTCGGCCGAAGCTTCACCGACTTCCGGTAGCCCTTGAGACACCGCTCCAGGTAGGCCTTCTCAGAGGGGTTGGCCTTGTAGAGCTTGCGGCAGACCCTGCCGATCTGCTGGTGGATCCTCGGATCGCGCCGCCGCAGCTTCAAGCACGCCTCGCACAACTCCAGCGCGCGCTCTTCTTCGCCGGCTGTGTAGAGCACCTCGGCGAGCGTCCACTGGGTCATGTAGTTCTTCTTGATCTCGCAAGCTCGCTGCGCGTGATGCAGCGCGCGGTCGATCTCCCCGGCTCTCAGGAGCGGCGTCGCCAGGCAGTAGTGGGCCCGCTCGTTCTCCGGCTGCGCCGCGATCGAAGACTCCCAGATAGACACCACGGACCGGTAGTCGTAGTTCCGCAGCACGGTCAAGCCGCCGTAGACGACCAGCGCGCCGCACAGCGCCTTGCCCGGCGCGATGTTCCAGCGCGCGCAGAGCATCCTGCCGCCAGCGACGCCGAAGGCGATCACTGGGATCAGCGACAAGTACATTCGGTATTCGCACATCAGATCGTTGATCACGATGACGCTCGACGTCGGCGCGAGGATCAGGAAGAACCACGCGCCGCCAACGCCCTGCCAGGATCGCCGCATCAGCTGCCGGACCGTGAACGCCATCATCCCGCTGACCAGCAGCGCGGCGGGCAGGATCGCTAGCAGGCTCGTCGACGCGCGCCGCCCGTAGTCGAAGCAGAGCGGATAGGGCGCCAAGGCGAGCCGGAGGTAGTCGACCAGGACCGCAGGCTGGTTGCTGGCGTATTCCCACACGCTGAAGCCCCCGCGGTTCGTCGACGTGTTGGGCAGCACCACGGTGACGCCCAGCGCAACCACGACCGCGAACAGCGCGTAGAGCGGCCAACGCGCGCGGAGCGCGCCGCGGAGGCTGCCGCTGATCAGCACCCAGTCGTAGATGAGCAAGACGGGGATCACCGCGACCATCGTCTCCTTGGACCCGAACCCTAGCAGGCAGCAGAGGATCGAGAGCGATGTCCAAAGCGCGCGCCGGTCGCCCTCGTCGGCGCGCAGCGTCGCGTAGATCGCCCCGAGGAAGAACATGCCCATCTGCGACTCGCAGCGCTGCCAGACGTAGGTGACCGCGCTGGTGTTGAGCGGGTGCACGACCCACAGCGCCGCGACCGCGAAGGCGACGCCGCGGGCCGTCTCGGGCGTCATCGCAGCGCACCGCGGCAACATCAGCGTCCGGCGCACGACGCCGTAGAGGAGCAGCGCCGCGGTCGTATGGATGAGGATGTTGACTAGGCGGAAGACGGCGGGTTCGGCGCCGGCGATGGCGTAGTTCAGCGACAGCGAGAACATCATCACGGGCCGGTTGCGGTAGTCGTCGAACGACCACAAGTCTCCGACGCCCGAGGACGGGTTGGTGATGAAGACGTTGTCATCCAGCAGGAAAGGCGCCTGGATGCCGATGGCGTAGACGCCCCAGGCCAACGCCACCAGAATGACGCCGTGCAGGCGGCTGCTCATGCGCCCCACCGCCCAGCGTGGTTCGCCGACGGCTTGATACGATCGTCTAGTGCGGTTCGCGGCATACCGGAAGTCTCACCGCGCAGGAGGTTCTGGGCAACGATGTGGTCGCGCCGCGCGTATGGGGCGATCTCGGTCGCCCGGGGCTTTTGTTTACGACGTCGCCGCTGCTGGCGATGATGGCGGCGTGGCCCAATCGACGTTCGCGCCCGGGATCTTTGCGCTCGCCTTGCTGGCGGGCTGCGCTGATGCGCCGCCGTGGAGCGAGCCTACCTGGCGTCCGGCCTCGGCGCCGCAGCGCGTCGTCGCGGCCTCGGTGCTGGCCGCTGAGTCTCTGTTCGGTCTCCTCCCCAGCGACCGTCTGGCTGGCGCGCACCTCTTTACGGCGGACCCTGGCTACTGCCTGGTCGCTGATCTCGCCGAAGGGGTCAGGCTGGTCGGCGCTGCCCCTGAGCAGCTGCTCTCTGTCGAGCCGGACCTCGTGCTGGTCGACGCGTACACGCGCCCAGAGACGTTCGCCTTGCTGAGCCTCGCGGGCGTGCCGGTAGTACGCACCATCGACCCCCACAGCTTCGCTGACATCGAGCGCAATCTGCGCACGATCGGGCGAGTCACCCACATGGAGGACGGGCTCGCCGACGTCATCGCGAAGATGCAGCAGCAGCTCCAGGTGGTCGAAGACCTCGGCGAAGAGCTGCCGCGCTGGCGCATCCTCAGCCTCGACGGCGCGCTACACACCTACGGCGAAGGATCGCTGTTCGATGCCGTGGCGCGCGCGGCGGGCGTGACCAACGTCGCCGCTGAGCGCGGCGTCGAATTGTTCCGCAAGCTCGACATAGAGGAGGTGCTCGCGTGGCGGCCGGACGCCGTCGTTTTATCCGGCGAGCCGGGTCAGGAACGGCCCGCATGGATCGCGCAGTTCCCCGGCCTTGAGCTGTTGCCGTGCGTCGCGCGCGGTCGCCTGGTGTTCGTGCCCGGGCCGCTGTTGACCACGACGTCCCACTACCTCGTCGACGTTGCCGCGTGCGTGCAGCGTCAGCTCAAAGAGTGGGGCTCACCGTGAAGCGTCGGCTGCCGTTCGTGTTGCTGTTTGTGCTCGTCGCTGCGGCGATTCTGCACATGGGGTTCGCGCGGGAACGCCCCGACGTCGCCTCTCTCTGCGCGTGGCTGTTGTCGTGGACAGGCCTCCTCGAAGCTCCTGACGCAGCGGAACGCTTCGTCTTGGGCGACATCCGCGCCCCCCGCCTGCTGGTCGCAATTTTCGGCGGCGGCGCGTTGGCGTTGGCTGGAACCGTCATGCAAGCGACGTTCCGGAACCCGCTCGCATCCCCCGACATCATCGGCACAGCGGCAGGTGCGGCGTTCGGCGGCGCGCTGGCGATCGTCTTCGGCTGGGCCGACGCCGGCGTAGCGTTCACGCCTGCGTTGGCGATGCTCGGCGCCGTCGGCGTGACCTCGCTGGTGTTCGTCCTGGCAGGCGCAAACGGCCGCTTCACGGTGGCAAACCTGCTGTTGGCAGGGGTCGCGCTCAACACCCTGTTCGGCGCGTTGACGTCCTTTGTCATCACGTTCGTGTTTGACAACTACACCGCGAGCTCACGGGTGCTGTTTTGGCTGATGGGCGGCCTCGACGCGCGCACCTGGCAGCACGCCTGGATCACGGCTGGCGGCTTCGTTGTGTTCTCGGCGCTTGTCTGGCGGCGGGCGCGCGAGCTAGACCTTTTGACGCTCCGTGACGACAGCGCGCACAGCCTGGGCGTTGACGCGCAGCGGGCGCGGCGAACGCTGGTGTGGTGGGCCTGCGGCCTGACCGCGACGACGGTCGCGAACAGCGGCGGTATCGCGTTTGTCGGGTTGATCGTGCCGCACCTCGCGCGGCTGTTGGTGGGGCCAGCGCACCGTGTCCTCCTGCCTACGGCTGCGCTGCTCGGCGCCGTGCTGATGGTGCTGAGTGATCTCGCTTGCCGCACTGCGCCGGCGTCGTGGAACCTTCGCCTCGGGGTTGTCACGGCCATCGCCGGGGCGCCCTACTTCCTCTACTTGCTGGCGCGTCAACGTCGGGGGCAAGCGCTGTGACGTCGATCGCCGCCGAGATGCTGTCGCTTCAGCTTGGGTCACGCTCGGTGCTAGACGGCGTCTCCTTCGAGGTCCGTCCAGGGGAGCTGGTGCTGCTCGCGGGCCGCAACGGCGCCGGCAAGAGCACGGTGCTGCGCTGCCTCACCGGGGCTCTCCGGCCCGACGCTGGCGGCGCGCAGCTAGGCGGGCGACCGGTGCTGGGATGGGAGCCACGAGCCCGGGCGCGCGAGCTCGCCTTCGTCCCGCAGGACACGGACGTGCCGTTTGACTTCACCGGCAGGGAGCTAGTGACGATGGGGCGTCACCCCCACCGCGGGCGTCGCGAGGCGCTGGGCCCTGATGACTACGCTGCGATTGACCGCGCGCTGTCGCTGGTCGACGCGACGTCTTTCGCGGATCGCGCCGTCACGACCTTGTCTGGCGGGGAGCAGCGACGGGTCGCCGTGGCCCGAGCACTCGCGACGCAGTCTAAGCTGCTGCTGCTCGACGAGCCGACCAACAACCTCGACATCGAGCACGCGCTACAGCTCGTGCAGCTGTTGCGAAACCTCGTCGATCAGGGTCACGGCGTGCTCGTTGCCAGCCATGACCTCAACCTGTTCGCGCCGCGGTGTGACCGCGTGATGTTATTGCACGACGGGCGAGTCCACGCGGATGCGCCGCCCGAGCAGGCCCTTCGCGCTGCGAACATCGCGCACGTGTTCGGCGTCCGCGCGGCGGCGCCGAGCGGCTTCTTCCCTCAAGACTTCACGCTCTAGGTCAGCAGCATCCGCGCGCACGCGGCGTCGGCTGGGGCGAAGCCGGGTCGGCTGGTTCAGAGGCCAGCGCCGCCGGACACCTCGCTCGGCTCGTCGTCGCGGTTGGTGTCGCTGTTGCGCAGGCAGAAGTCGCTTAGACCTTTTACGTCGCGCGGCAGCTCGGTGTGTCTTTCGAGCTGGGCGAGCAGCACATCGATGGTCGCGTGCGTGTCGTGTTCGGCCGCGTGCGCCCCCTCGAGCTCACGGCCGCAGTAGTGCCGTACAGCTGCTGAGAGGTTGCGGGGCCCCATTAAGAAACGGTCCCACGTCTTTTCGCAGACGTTGAAGATGACCTTGACGTCGACCTGCGCGCGGTTGCCCTCTTCGTAGGCGATCTCGTGACGCCTGCACTCGTTGCGCCACAGGGGCATGTCGTAGTTGATCTGGTTGAACCCGGCGATGTCGCTGTCTCCGAGGAAATCGAGCAGCTTGTCGCCGACCTTCTTGAGCGGCGGGCCCCAGAACAGCCCCATCGCGTCATTGGAGTGGACGCCTGTGATCTTGGCGGCGGTCTTGCTGACCTCGATGCCTGGGTTGATGCGTTGCACGAACTCCTCTCGCGTGCCGTCGGGCAGCAGGCGGATGAACGCGAGCTCGAGTATCCGGTCGTTCTTTACGTCCAGTCCGGTGGTTTCGAAGTCGAGGAAGACGAGGGGGCGCTCAAGTTGGAGGATCATGCGAAGAAAGCTGTCTCTGTGAGCCGCGCGGATGGACCTGCCCGCGACCGTCGCGGTGTTGGTTGGCGCCCCCATTTTGCGCCGTGTCTCCCGCGGGGCAAGCGCGCCCAGCAGGGATCTGCGCGCAGCCGCCTAGCCTCTGGTGAGCCAGCGCTGGGCGAGCGCGTCGATCTGTCCGGCCCAGTCTCCACGCGGGCCCCGCTGGTTCTCGAGCTCTCGGAACTCGTTCAGCCACTGCAGCTGGTCGTCCGCGCCGACGAAGCGGTTACACGCCGGAAAGAGCTCGCGCTCCTCGAGCAGCTGGCGGCGCTTTAGCCGCTGTACGAGCGCGCTCACGGTCGATGTGAAACCGACCGTTTCTTCTTTGGTGAGCTCGCCCAGGGGCTCCCAGAAGAGCACTAAGGAGTGAAGCAGCTCGCCGATCTCCTCGCGCAGGCGGAACAGCTCCCCCACCAGCTCGGCTGCTCGCTCGTCGCCGCGCATGGCGACCGCGGGGCCGACCAGGTCGTCTTCCTTGCGCATATGCACGGCGACGACCCATTCGCGCAGGAAGCGCAGCGCAACGGCGACGTCGGCCGCCGGGAACGCCGCGCCGCGCTCGACGCCGTCGGCGATGGCCGCCAAGCAAGAAACCCCCCTCGCGGCGACCTGGTGGTCGTCCATCAGGTGCTCCGTGGGGCGTTCCATGATCGTTCGTCGTCGGACAGCGCGTCGCTGCATGGAGGTCCAACCCGGCTCGTAGCAGAGTATTTCGGTCGGAAGCCTGCCGAGGCAGAGTCATCGGGGGAGGGCGAAAAAAACCCGAACAGAATTGTTGACAGATCTAAACAGGTGACTAACTTTGATCCGAACAAACAGCAAACAGAACCTCAGCCCAGAAACCGAACATGGTATCGCACAGCCAAAAGTCTCTCCCGCTCCGAGCATCGACGCGCCATAACGATGGGAGGCCGATCGCCGTCGTATCGCGTATCCGTCACGCGGCCCCAGCTCGGTCACGAGCGGCCGCGGCAAACCCTCCCATAGAACCTGTAAGCAACTGCTGGAAAGATACTAAGGGTTCTTTTTCGAGCGCGCATCGGCGCGCTGTCTGGGCCCAGGATGTTCGCGCGGCGTCGTCGCTCAACGCAGGCTCAAACCGCGCTGGCGCGGTCGCGACGTTGGCCGGCGTCGCGACGGCCGACGCCGAACCAGGCGACGCGTTTGCGCGAAACCGCATTCAGCATGCCTTGGATCTGTTCGGTGCCTGTATGATGATCGCGGCCGTCATGGCGTTTGCGATGTTCGCATGACGTTCGGGCGAGGCGCCTGACGACCGAGGCCTGGTCCCTATCGAACCGCGTATCCGCGCACATCGTCCTGACCATCTACCTCCCTGACGCCGACTTTCTGACGAATCGCCCCGAGCGTGGGCTACTGACTGGAGAGCTGCCATGAACCTGATGCTCACAGAGAAGCAAATTCGCGTGCTGCGCTACTTCCGCGACTATCGGCGCGAAAACGGGATCGCGCCGACTTTGGACGAGGCCGCGCAGGCGCTTGGCGTCAGCAAGATCACCATCCACGAGCACCTCAACCAGCTGACGAAGAAGGGCGCGATCCACCGTGACCGAGCGAAAGCGCGCGCCGTAGCCATTCTCTATGACCCGGACGCCGCGCCGGGCGATGCGAACGGAGACTCGATCCCGACCTTGCCGCTCGTCGGTTCGATCGCGGCGGGCCGACCGATCGACGCGTTGGAGGACCGCGAAGACGTCAGCCTGACCGAGCTCGTCCCGACCGGCGATCGGATCTACATGCTGCGGGTCAAGGGTAAGTCGATGATCGAGGATCACATCGACGACGGCGATCTCGTCGTGGTGGAGCGCCGCGAGACCGCCAACGACGGAGACATCGTCGTCGCCATCCTTGAAGACGAAGAGGCCACGCTGAAGCGCTTTTATCGCGAGAGCAACGGCATGATTCGCCTCCAGCCAGCGAACAGCGAGATGGAGCCGCTGTTCACGAATCGTGTTCAGCTGCGCGGCGTCGTGCGAGGTGTCATCCGCAAGTTCCGGTAACGCTCGGCTCTCGCCGGTCGCAGCGCTGCCAGCACGTCAGCGCTACCGGCGCATTAGGATCCATTGCTTGGCAGCTTGTGCTGCTCGACCCCCGGGAGGTTGTGGGATGAGGGAGCTTGACCCACTCTCTCTCACGACCTTCCGGGCGCGTCTTTTCGACGCATGACGGATCCGGCGTGGGGTCGTTGGAGCCTCGTCCGGGATGCCTGCAGCAAGCGGCGAGGGCCTCTTCGGCGGACTCGCTAGGAGTCCGCGCCGAGCCAGGCCTCTCGAGCTCGCAGCTGCGCAGCGGTCGCCGTCGGATCTAGGACCAAGCGCGCGATGCCGGGGCCTGCGAGGGGAGTTACTTCCACGCGCCGGATGACGCCGCGGCGCGCGACCAGGACAGCGAGTGGCTCGCCAACGCTCGCGACCGAAGTGAGGACGGTCTGCCAGGTGCTGTTCGACACCCGCAGGTCTTCGAACGCGAGCAGCTCGTCGTCCGGGGCGACGCCTCCGCGGCACGCGGGCCCGCCGCGCGTCACCGACGCGACCCTGGTCGTGCCTGCTTTGAGCGCGAGGCCCAAGAACGGCTTGCCGGCATCACGCGCTTCGAGGCAGAGGCCGACGTCGCGTAGCCAGTCGTCGAGCTCGGGGTCGAGCGAGCCAGCTACTAGGCCGACCAGCTCTTCAACAAGCCCGGCCCCTGCGATGTCTGTGACGGCTCGGTGCACGTCCTCCAGGCGGTAGCCGCGACCTTGCTCGAACGTTTGTTGCCAGAGGGCGCGCAGCACGTGGTCCAGGGAGCGCTCGCCGCCGGTCGCGCGGCGGATGCCTAGGTCGAGGCACATCGCCGCGACGGCGCCGTTGCCGTAGTAGTTCTGTGAGGAGTTGCGGGTGTCCTCGTCGGGTCGATACAGCCGGATCCAGGCGTCGAAGCTCGACTCCTCCAGGCTGAGCTCCAGGCGACCAGGTGCGGCGCGCATATTCTGGATGTTCTTCGCCATGGTGGCGCAGTAGTCCGCGTGCGTCATCCTGCCCGCGCGCGTCACCAGGACGTCGTCGTAGTAGGCGGTCCATCCCTCGATCAACCACAGCAGGCGCGTGTAGTTCTCGGCTTCGTAGTCGTACTCCCAAAACTCAGCAGGCCGCATGCGCTTGACGTTCCACGCGTGGAACAGCTCATGGGCAGCGAGCCCGAGGAAGTCGCGATAACCTGTAGGCGTCGTCAGCGATGTGCGGGGCATCAGCAGCGTCGAGGAGTCTCGGTGCTCGAGGCCGCCGTAGCCTTCGCCAGAGAACAGCGCCTGGAAGACGTACCGTTCATAGGGTAGCTCGTCGTCGAAGACGCCTTTGGCGGCGCGAACGATCGCCGCGAGGTCTTCTGTCAGGGTCGGTGGGGGGGAGACCGACGCGAGACCGTCTAGATCGATCGCGTGGTCGACGCCGTCAACCTGCCACTCGAGTCGTCGGGTGAGCCCGATCAGGACGGGCGCGTCCAGCGCCTCGTCGAGGCCTGCGGCGCGGAGCGTGCTCCGGCGGTGCCGCTCGGTGGAGCTCTCTTCTCCTCGGAGGCTGCAGCTCAGCGTCCACTCGCTCGGATAGTCAACGACGAGCTCCGCCTCAGCGTCTCGGTGGCCTCGCGGCCACAGGAGCAGGCATGCGTGGTTCCAGTAGGCGTGATGAGCGTCGACGTCCGCAGTGCGCACTGTGAGCTCGTGCGTGTAGACGCGGTAACGGAGCTCGATGCCCCCGGCCGCTGCCTCCACCGACCAGCGGTTCTTCGCGACCTTGACGCAGGCGAGCGGACGATTGGTGCCTTGTTCGTAGGCGCAGACGCGTGAAACGTGGCGGGCATACTCTCGCAGCAGGTAGCTGCCAGGCGTCCACGTCGGCAGGAAGAACTCGACCCGCTCAGCGCTGGGCGCGCTCCACGTGGCGCGTATGTGAACCTGGCGCTCAGCTGGCCGGGTGACGTCGATGTGGAACGCGAGCTTCGTCACGGTGGGGGAGCGAGTTGTTTTCGCCCCACCGAAGCAGGTCCCGGGCGCAGCGAAACTGGCGCACCCGAGAGGAGTCGAACCTCTGACCTACGGCTTCGGAGACCGTCGCTCTATCCAGCTGAGCTACGGGTGCGCGGAGGAACGGTCTTATCGGCGGGACGGTCGAAACTCAACGCTGGCCGAGGTTCGTAGCGCGTCGCGGTTGGCCGTTGACGTTGGGCGCAGCCGCTCCGTGCGCGCGATCGGGGCGGCTTGCCTCGCGATCTGGCCGGTGCTTCAATATGGCTAACGGAACCTGCAACCTTCCGAGCGTCACGCGCTAGAAGCGTCCGTTCCCCTGTTCGAGATGCAAAGACCCTCCCCCCTTCTGCTGCTGGCAGCGGGCTTCGCGACCGCTTTCGTCGCAGGGTCTGCGTCCAACCAAGTCGTAGAGGCTTCGGGGAGCGGGGTTGTGTCGGTCGCTGAGATCGACGCCGACGGCGACTTCCTACCAGACGTCGTCGAGTGGGTCACGCTCACGGACAGCGGCAGCCCGGACACGGACGGAGACCAGATCTCAGATTTTGTCGAGGTCATCGCAAGCGGATCGCCCAGGCGCGAGAGCTTGCCGTTGCCTGCAGACCAACAACTTCGACTGTTCGTTACGGGCCCTACCCCGGGCTCTTCAGACCCGTTTACGTGGATGCACGTCTTCCACCGGATCATGCCGGTCGGCGGCGTTAACCCTGGTGTCGGCGCGATCCAGTCATTCAACCTTTGGTTGGAGAACCCGGCGCTGCCGGGCGTGCAGATCCCGCTCAACGACTTCGCGGCCGCAGGCACTGTCTATCGCGAGCGCATCACCATCGACGAAGGGATCTGGATCCAGGTCTCCGTGCCGTTGGTCTCTCTCTCGATTTTAGAAGCGATCCTGCCCTGCACGATCTGGGCCGAGACTACGGTCGCGGGACAGCAGCTTCAGAGCGGTCAGCAGCTGATCCCCGTCCCCGCTGGCGCCGCGACGCTCGTGCCGTTCTTCGACGGTCGCTACGTGATCCAGACGCTCAACCCGGTGCCGTCGCTCTCGGCTCCGCAGAGCATCCAAGCGAACAAGGTTTGTATCTTGACCTTGGATGAGGACACGTCAGGTCCTGCGGGCACGACCTACGTGGTAACGGCCGCGGATTGTGAGGACGCGAACGACCTCGAGTGTGATTCGTCTTGTAGCCAGTCCGTCGGGTGGACGATCACCATTCCTGGCGGCACGGAGCTGTTGGGCGGCAACTGATCGCTGAAGCGGTGACCGCCGATCGCGTTCATGAGCGAGTTTCTCGATGCAAGCCGCTGAAAATACCGGATTTCGCGGAACCTGAAGCCGTGTAGCTGCCGTCATAACACCGTGAAACTCCTCCGCGATCCAGACGCTCACCTCGTCGCCGCTTGTCGGGACCCCGACGAGGCTGGCTTCGAAGACGCGTTCGCGATCTTGTTCGAGCGATATCGCGAACGCGCGTATGCGATCGCCTACCGCGTGTCCGGTAATCAGGCCGACGCGCTCGACATCGTGCAAGAGAGTTTCGCGCTGCTGTTTCGCAAGCTGCACACGTTCAAAGGCACCTCGCTGTTCAGCACGTGGATGTTCCGCATCGTGACCAACTGCGCCATCGATCAGCGACGTCGCAACAGCAGGAGCGATCGGCCGACGGCTGCGTTCTTGGATTTGACGGCGCGCGCGGACGTGGCTGACGAAGCCCCTGGCCCAAGGGACGTCGCGGCCCTTCACGAGGTCGGTGATCACGTGCAGGCCGCCATTTCGTACCTCAGCCCCAAGCTGCGCGCCGTCTTGGCGCTCCGTTATCTGGAGGAGATGTCCTACGACGACCTCGCGGCGACGCTCGAGGTTTCACTTGGGACGGTCAAGTCGCGCCTCGCGCGCGCGCACATCGCGCTCGAGCAAACGCTCCGCACGAGGTTCCCCGAGCTCGACATCAGCCGTCGTTTGCGGGCCGATGACGCCGAGGACGCGCGCGAACATCCCGGCACCGGCGAGGCGGCAATGGGAGGCGTCGGATGAGCCTACGTCCAGCGATCCCGCGAGACTGCCGCGTTGCCTTCAGGTCTCTCGATGACGAGGCTGCGGCGGCGCACGAAGCGACGTGCGCTTTCTGCGCCGCGCGGGCGGCTGCGCGGCGAACACTCGTCGAGCCGCTCTCTGCGCGCCCCGCTGCACCCGCGGAGCTCGCACAACCTAGCTTCCTCCAGTCAATCTATGAGCGAACCGTAGAGCGCAGCGAGCACGGGCCTGTCGCCGAGTGGCTGAACGTTGCGCCGCTGCCTGAAGGGACGGGCGACGCGGAGTGGGGGCAACGCTTGCAGACCTCGGGAGTGGCCGAGGAGCTCGGCCGTCGGCCTGCTGCGCCCGACGCCGCGGCGTGGTCGAGGGTGCACCAAGAGATCGTCTCCGGCGCCGCCGCTACCACGGCTCGCACGGCCACAGGGCGTTGGCCGACTCTCCTCGCTGGCGCGGCTGTCGCCGCCATCGTCGCTGCGATTTCGGTATCCAACGGAACTCAACCTGAACCGCGCATCGTCTTTACCGAGTTATCCGACGCGCCCGACGTCCCTTTTGCCGTCGTGCGTTACGGGGCGAAAGACTGACGTAACGTACCCACTCGTTCACCTCTAGCCGCGAAACCCACTTCGTCTCCTACCTCAGTATCCTTGGTCGTCCGCTATGAGTCGCCGCTTGCCGGCGCGCTCGGAAACCTCGCATCCTCTCTCGTGTCACCTCTCCCTCAGATGGTCCTGCAACGGCTCGCCGCCCTGACGTGCTGCCTCGCAGCGCTCGTGGCTTTGTCGAGCGCAGGCAGTCTGAGGGGGCAAGGTGGTCAGGCCCAGCAAGGCGTCGTCAAGCGCCTCGCGGGCAACGGGGTGCCGACGCTGCAGTCGATCGGACAGGCTGTGTTAACCCAGGACTACACGGTCGAGCAGTTGAGGCGTTTTCGGCGCGCGGACGGAAGCGTGGTGACGGTCCGTGAGCTCCTGCAGGTTCAGTCAAACAACACCTTCCAACCACAGTCTGCCCTGACGTTCCTCGGCGTGGAGGGAGAGCCATCGGGGTCGCCGCTCAGCCAAGAGTGGCAGCAGACATATGCTCGCTACAGCTCCGTCCTCGTCCGCAATGGCTCGTTTCAAGTCCGGGATCTAAGTCGAGCCGGCAACAACTACACGCTCCACGACTTTGGCCAAGTGCTGCGTGCAGGCCGCATCGCCCGCCGCATGGTCGTGTTCCCCAACACGGTCGACAAGGCTATTTGGGTCGTCGACGTCGACGGTCTCACGAACGTGCCGCTGTTCGTCGCGGAGTTCGACAATCAGCTGAAGCTGTTCGCCGAGATCGAAGCCGTCAACTTCTCGGGCGGTGTGCAAAACATGTCGCCGGCAGCGTCGATGCAGGCCGTCACGCCCGTCGCGGACTTCGCCGCGGGTAGCGCGTTCCTCGGTGGTCCAGCGGGTTTGGTCGACCCGGATATCCTCGCGGTCGTCGCTGACTACGGGTTGGACTCTGTCGAGGTCTACCAAGACCCACTCAACGGTCGCGAGAAGCTGGTCATGAATTACACGGACGGGATCGACCAATTCATGGTGGTGCAGACGGTCAACGTCTCCGACCCGTTCGGCAGCTTGCCTGGTTCGTCGGCCAACGTCATCGGCCGTTTCCGTGACCCGGCCCTGAGCGCGTTGGTGTTCTGGGACGATGACGTCACGTTCCACGTCGCCGGTCGCGGCGCTCTGCGTCGACTGGACGACGTCGCGTCGCGGATCTACCGGCAGGCGCTCAGCCAATAGCGACGTCGACGAACGCTTCGCTGCTAGCGCTCGGCGTCGCGAGTCGCATGCGCGCGTCACCGTCTAAGGAACGCGACCTCTCCGGTCGCATCTTTTGGACCCGGGAGGTGGCTGTCGAGCGAGCGCGAGCGGAACGGCCCGTCCAATGGTGACATCGTGTGCGGGCGTCACTTGGCATCTGCCGTGCTCTCTGTAGGCAAACAGAGATCACGGAATGGACGCCGAAAAAAACAACACTCCCAAACTCCCCGAAGCGTTGGGCTCCGCTGAATACCGGACGCGATTGACGACCAAGCTCAATTGTCTGATCGCTGTGCTCGAAGTCGCGATCGCCAAGATCACCAAGAGCATGGATACGCCTGGCGCGAACGAAGAGCGTTTATCCAAGATCAGGGGGAACCTTGAGAACACGCTCTCGATCTGTCACCGCGCCAAGCAGACCCTCGACAAGACGCAGCAGAATAAGCAGACCATGCAGCGCACACGTGATGGCAAGATGATGACGGCGCGTGACTACGTCGAGCTGACGAGCATCGAGGAGTATCGCAAATTCCGCAGCATGAAGCCCATCAGCCAAGCCGACGTCGAAGCCATCGATTTTGAAGAGCTTTCGCGGCGGCTGCTCGACAGCTGACCTGCCGTTGGCGCGGGCGTTCTGCGCTTGGTGACCGTCGCCGTCTGTTCGTTGGCGCCGTATTGAGAGCAATACGTCTTCATCGTGGACCGCGCGAATGCCGATCTCTTCCTGGGAAAAGGCATGACGATTGCACTCATCGGGAAGGAAGACTCGATCCGCGCTGCGGCACGCATCGGGTTGGTTTCGCCACAGGGCGCCGAAGGCTTCAACCACCGCGTTGAACGGGCCGGCCATCAACTCACGACGGCCTCGGACTGGAGCGAAATGCTCGAGTCTGCGATCGCCCAGCCTGTCGACGTCGTTTTCTGTCATCACTCGATGAAGGGAGGGGTCCCGGCGGGTTTCCGAGCCCCCGTCCTCTGCGTCGACGACGACGTCGAGATCTCGGACGGCGCGCTCCAGGGGATGCTCGACCTCGCGGTCCAGCTCGCCGGCCAGAGCGCGCGGCTTGTCGAACTCGAAGGTGTCGTCGAAGGCATTCGCTCCGGTGAGGCGATCGTCGGCAACACGCCAGTCATTCGCAGGCTGAAAAGCGCTGTGTCGCGGGCGGCTGAGTGCGACGCGACCGTGCTGATCGAGGGTCCATCAGGCGCTGGTAAGTCCCTGGCGGCGCGCGTCATCCACCTAAAGAGTCGTCGCGCGGATAGCCCGATCATGGTGAAGGAATGCTCGACGGTCTCTGCCGACGAGATGACTTCGCTGCTCAACAGCTGCGCCGCGACGACCTTGGTCCTCGAAGACGTCGACCAGCTCCCGAGCAACGCCCAGTCGGTGTTGGTGAAGCACCTCAAAGACCGCTCTTCGGCGCGCGCGCCTGCTACTCAGGTCCGCCTCATTGCGACGACCGCTGCGCACATCCCTGAACTCGTCGCGCGCGGCGCGTTCCGCGAGGACCTCTTCTACCGTCTGCATACATTTCCGATCATGGTCCCTGGGCTGCACGAGCGCGTCGACGACGTGCAGGCGCTCGCGGACGCGATCCTCGACGTGAATCTCTCTGAGTCTGGTCGCGGACACGCTGGCTTCACCGCCGGTGCGCGCGCGCTGCTTGAGAGCATGCATTGGCCAGGCCACGTCGCTCAGCTAGAGACCGTGATCCGCCGCGGGCAAGCCTTGGCCGCTGGCGGCGCAATTGACCGGGAGCACCTGCTGGCCCAGCCGAGCAGCCCCAAGGTGACCTCCGAGTCATCCAGCTCCGCGCAGACCGAGGCTCGCGCCAGCGACGCGGAGTTGACCGAAGAAAGCATTCGGCCTTTCGAAGAAGAAGAGAAGCACCTGCTCGGACGCGCTCTACAGGCGACCAAGGGCAACGTGCGACGCGCGGCTCAGCTGCTCGGCATTGGGCGCGCGACGCTGTATCGGAAGATCCAGCAGTATCACTTGCGCCTTCACTAGGCGCGGCGGATCTTCGGTGTATGTCGGGTACGATCCCCGTTCTGCACCGCGATGATCACCTGCTGATCGTTGATAAGCCCGCCGGGACGCTGGTCGTTCCGGTCAGCGGCCGCAACGAGGACTGCATGGTGGATCGCCTGACGCATCAACTCGAGCAACGGGTCTATGCCGTGCACAGGCTGGATGAGGACACCACAGGGTGCCTCGCGTTTGCGCTCGACGAGGCTTCACGCGACGCGCTCGATCGGACCTTTCGGGAGCACACAGCGATGCGCGATTACTTAGCGCTGACGACTGCCGTGCCTTCTCCTGAATCCGGCTGCATCGAGAGCCACCTCGAAGAGGGCGCGGACGGTGTGGTGCGCGTGGTCCGGCGAGGCGGTCGCCGTGCGGTCACGCACTACGCTGCGCTGGCGCGTCGAGACCGAGGCAGCCTGGTGCGCTGTCGGCTTGAGACCGGCAGGCGCAACCAAATCCGCGTACACCTTGCGGCCCTCGGGTGCCCGGTCGCGGGCGATCGCAAATATGGCTACCGCCCGCGCTCCGGGGAGCGCTACGGCCGGGTCATGCTGCATTCGTGGCGTCTGAAGCTCGCCCATCCGCTGACGGGCGGCGCGGTGGAGGTCTCCTGCGAGGCGCCTGAGGTCGAGCTGCGGCCGTAGAAGCGGTGGCGGGAGTGTGGCGATCTCTAGGCGTCGCGACCTACAATGCGAGCGCATTGCGCGTTCCGGTCCAGTTGTCTGAAGCGACCCTGTTTGGGTTCTTCACGAGCACGCGGCTCCCCGTGGTCTCCAGCCTTTCGCTGGTGATCCGCTGGGCGTCGTTGGCGATGGCTGCAGCGGCGTTGGCCTACGGCGCGGCCTGCCTGTGCCTCGCGGACGGGTTCTGGACGGCGACCCTGCCGTGGAGCGGGGCGCTGCCGGCGCTCGCGTCGGCGCCGTTCTTCGCCGCCGCGTGGTTTGGCTGGCGGCATCAGCGCATGCAGCAGGCTGCGACCCTGTTATTCGTCGCGATGTTTACGCTGATGGTCTTGGCCAATTGGCCGCGCGGCGTGTTCAACCCCGCCTGGTACATGCACCCGGTGTTGTCGCTGTTGGCCACGATGTGCCTCGGCGTGATTCCGGGGCTGAGTTTGACCCTGGCTGCGGTCGCCGCGCTGTTGGTCGCGGCCTCGGCTGCGCCTGGTGACGCCGTGAACCCTGCGCTCCTGCCCGACGCGTGGGGGCACAGCCTCAGCCTCGCGGCGATATCGCTGGGCTCGGCGCTGGCCGGCGCGATCGTCAACCGCCTCGTCTTCATGGCGCTGATCACAGCGGAGTCTCAGCGCCGCAAGAACTTTGAGTCCAGCCGCGCCCTTCGGCACCGCGAGAAGCTTCTCCGGCACGCGTTGCGGGTCGAGACGGTGGGGGACCTCGCTGGCTTGGTGTGCCACCAGCTCCGCAACACCTTCCAGGTCCTTATCGGGCACGTCACCCTGGGAACGATGTCCGATGACGAGGAGCGTCAGCGTCGGCTCGCGCTCATCGAGGAGACGTTGCAGCAGACGAAGCCGCTGCTCGACCAGCTGATGCGTATGGCTCATCCGGATGAGGGCGCGAACGCAGCGTGTGATGTGACCGAGGTGCTGCGGCAGTTCCACGCCCAGGCAGAACGAGTGCTGCCGAGCAAGATCGACCTTCGCAGCGAAATCCCCGACGTCAGCCCGCTCGTTCAGATCAACCCTCACGGGCTCGTGCACGCGCTCTGGAACCTCGTGATCAACGCCAAGCAGGCGCTTGACGGAGAGGGCGCGATCACGATCCGGTGTGGCAGCAGCAGCAAGCAGGTGTGGATCGAGGTGACCGACACGGGCCCCGGGATCCCTGCGGACGTACAAGAACGGATTTTCGACCCGTACTACACGACCAAGCCGATCGGTCAGGGGACCGGGCTGGGGTTGACTGCGGTCGCGCGCTACGTCCGGGGCAGTAGCGGCGTCATCCAGGTCGAGAGCGAGGACGGTGACGGGACGACGTTCCGGATGGCCTTCCCGCACGCGACGGGCGCTGAGCTAGCCGGAGACCAAGCAGCGCTATCTGATCCGCAAACGGCTTAGAGCTGGACCGCTCTACCTAGTCGCTGGGTGAGCACGTCGCCGAGGACGTCGTGGAGGGCGCCGCGGCCTTTGGTGTCCATCCACGCGTTGGACGTTGCGTCGAGCTCGAAGTGCCACGCGGTCGCGCCCTCAGCGAGCCAGATCTGGTGCGCTGCCGTTTGACGGTTCAGCACGCAAGGCCCGCCCGACGCGAAGGTGATCTTGATGACGCCCGCTGCAGCGTCCGCCTCGAGCTCGTCGGGGTCAAACGTGTCCAGCTGGGCGAGCAACGCCTGCATCAGGGCCTCGGCGAGTTTCAGGAACTCCTGGTCGGTGTTCATCGGGCCGAATGATGGGTTACGGCGTCCCAGAGTCCAAGCGCCGCGTCGCGCAGATCTGGAGCGACGCGGGTCGCTTCGCTCGCCTCCCTGGTTGAAAACGAGAAGCGGCTCATAAAAAAGAGTGGCCGACGGTCCTCTCCCAGAACCGTCGGCCACGAAGGGTCCCGCCCGCTCAAGTTTGCCCTCTCGAATCGGCGTTGCGGTAGCTACGCCGGGCGGTCGGGACCACTCGTCCCATGCATTCCTAGTGGACGAATGAGGGGGCCATTCTTTCCTGAACGGTGCAGAAAATTGTGCGCCAGCCTTTATGACGCGGCATTTATCAGACGTATCGCCATTCTAGTCCTAGGGATACGTCCTTGGCATTGGGCTCAGCGCGCGCGCGCGCTGGCTTGCTCCTGCCATCGGGGGAGCAGCTGCTCGACCGAAATCTGCTCGGCGTCGGCCTCGAAGCCGAGCAGGACCCGGTGGCGCAGCGCGGGCAGCAGGCACGCGTCAATGTCGGCCTGCGCGACCGCGGGGCGGCCCTCGAGTAGCGCGCGGGCCTTGGCGCCTAGCAGGATGGCTTGGCCTGCGCGCGCGCTTGCGCCGTAGCGCACGAACCGCTGCGTGTCCTCGTCGCTGCTCGGGTTCTCAGGGTGCGTCGCGACGATGAGCTCCGCGACGTGCTGCAACAGGTGTGAGCCACACAAGACGTCCCGAACCATCGCCTGGAGCTGCGCCAACTCCTCTCCAACAAGCTGGGGCGACGCCTCATCAGACCGCGATCCCGTAGTCGCCTCCAGGATGAGCGCCATGTCGTCACTGCCCGGCGTCCGGACGTCCAGTCGGAACAAGAACCTGTCCAGCTGCGCTTCGGGCAGCGGGAACGTGCCCTCGAGCTCGATCGGGTTCTGCGTCGCGACGACGTGGAACGGGTGCGGCAGGCTGTGCGTCGTGCCTGCGACGGTGACCGATCGCTCTTGCATGGCCTCAAGCAGCGCGGACTGGGTCTTTGGAGTCGCGCGGTTGATCTCATCTGCGAGGACGAGCCCGGCGAAGATCGGGCCGCGTTGAAACCGAAAGGCCCGCTTGTTGCCGTCCTCGTCGATGACCTGGGTGCCGGTGACGTCGCTCGGCATTAGGTCAGGCGTGAACTGCACGCGCGAATAGTCGAGGCCGAGGCCGCCTGCGAGGGACTTGACCAGCATGGTCTTGCCAAGGCCAGGCAGGCCTTCCAGCAAGACGTGGCCGCCCGCGAGCATCGCGATCAGCAAGTCATCGATCAGTTGGTCCTGTCCGAGGATCTGTTTGCGAATCTGCGCGCGCAGCCCGGCGACCTTCTCCAGGAGGGCGCTGGCGCGACGCTGCACGTCGGAGGTTGGCTCGGTGTTGCTCATGATGGCTTGCGGGGATCCGGGGCGCGGAGGGTGCGGGCGACCTGTCGCGTGGAGCGGGTGCCCCCCCAGCGAACCGTTTGTGACTCATCAGCGCCAGAGCGAGTCTCACTGCGAGCAGATTCGCCGGGATCGTCCGCAGCGGGTCACCGCTTGGGGGGGGCTCGCGCCGCGCCGCGACGACGTGGTCGGCGGCGCGTGAACGACGATCTGGCTAAGCCTCGCTTCCCGTCGAGGGCCCGGCCGACGATGATGCGCGCATGCGACAGTGCCGCTGGTTGGGACCCTTGTTGTGGCTGCTGACTGCGGCTTGCTCCGGGGTTGCACCGGATCCGGCCGAGGTCTCGGTCGACGCTCTCCCGCTCCTGCGGCTGGACGATCAAGCCCGCAGCTTATGTGTTGAGCTCGAGGGCGAGGCCGTCGCCGCGGTCGTGTCTAGAGACTACGCCGCCGCCGCAGCTGCCGCGCAAGGAGCGCTCGAGCTGGACCCCCGCTCCGCGCGTGGGCACGCGGTCCTCGGGATGGTGGCGCTCGAGCGCGCGAGCGCGACGGAACCGGTCGACTACTACCAGTTGAGGCGCGGTGAGTCCTTGATAGCGATGGCTCAGCAGCTCGCGCCGTACGACGCCTTCGTCGGCTGGATCCGGGCTGTGTTCCTCTCTGAGTCCGGTCACCTAAGCGCCGCAGCGGTGGCGGCGGAGCACGCGCTGGAGCGGTGCATCGACGCGCCGGCCGCTGACAAAGCCGCGCTCTTGGGGATCGCTGGCACCTTCCGCTATGAGTTGGGGGAGGAGCGCGCTGCGTTTCCGCACCTGCAGGCCTACACGTCGCTGCGGCCGCGCGACGCGACGGCGCACTTTCGTCTCGGCGCGTCGCTCTTGGTGATGTCGAAGACGCCGCAGGGTGTTCCGCCACCCTATCGACAGGCCCAGGCATACGCCGAGCAGGCTGTGGACGCCTTCCGTCGGTGCGTCGAGCTCGCGCCGGGGGACGAGGACGCTTGGCTGTCGATCGCCGCCGCGCAGCTCCGAGCAGCAGAGCTGGCGCGGCTGAAGCGAGACGGCGACGCCGACGAGCGCGCTCAAGAGGCCGCCGCATACGAGCAGCAGGCGCTGGACCACTTGACGGCTGTGACCGAACGATTTGCAGACAGCGCCGAGGCCCGCTTCCGGCTCGGCGTGGTCGCCGGTCGGCTCGGCCGCGATGCGGCGTCGCGGGCCGCATACGAGGCGGCCTTGGCGCGCGACCCGGACCACGCCGGCAGCTTAATGAACCTCGCCGCGGCCGCGGTGGCGGCGGAGGACGTCGACGCTGCCCGGCTGCTGTTCGAGCGGCTGCTGGCGGCGGACGAGCGGCGACGGGCGCTGACCAGCGACGAGCGCGAGAGCGTCGAGGCCTGGCTCGCCAAATAGCCGCGGCTCAGGGGGGGGGCGGGCTACCGGCTCAGATCCCGAGGATGCTGTAACCGGCGTCGACGTAGAGGACCTGCCCGGTGATGCCGTTGCTCATCGGCGACAGCAGGAAGGCGGCGGTGTTGCCGACGTCTGCTTGGTCGACGTTTCGGCGCAGGGGCGCTCGCTGCGCCATCGAGTCGAGCAGTGAGCCGAAGTCACCGACGCCCATCGCGGACACCGTCTTGATCGGCCCAGCGGAGATGGCGTTCACGCGCACGCCGTGCGGGCCGACGTCGCTCGCGAGATACCGAGTTGAGGACTCAAGCGCTGCCTTGGCGACCCCCATAACGTTGTAGTTGGTGACCACCTTCTCGGCGCCGTAGTAGCTGAGGCAAACGACGCTCGCGTCGCGGCCCTCCATCATCGGCAGCGCGCCCTTCGTGAGACCGATCAGCGACCACGCGCTGACCTGTTGGGCGAGCGCATAGCCGTCCCAAGAGGTGTCGCGGAAGTTGCCGCCGAGCTCCTCGCGCTTGGCGAACGCGATCGAGTGCACCAAGCCGTCGATGCCGTCCCACTCTTTGCCCAGCGCGTCAAAAAAGCGTTCGATGTCGCCGTCGACGGTCACGTCGCACTGCAGCAAGATCGGCGGCTTGTCTAGGTCGGCTGCGAGCTTGTTCACGGCCTCGCCCATGCGCTCGTTCTGGAAACCTAGCGCCAAGTTCGCCCCTTCTCGCTGCAGCGCCTGGGCGATGCCCCAGGCGATCGAGCGCTTGTTCGCGACGCCGAAGATCACGACGTTCTTTCCTTCCATCATGCCCATGTTCCGCTCCTCTGCTGTGTGTCGGTGGCCGATGAACATCGGCCTCGAGGGCGGCGACCATAGCGAGGGAGCCGGAAAGGTTCACGCCTCACGCTCGAGCGCGCCGACGAACGTCTTCGCGAAGAGCTTTCGCGAAGGCGTCGTCCAAGGCGTGCCGGGGTCGAGCCCGAACCACTGCAGTCGGCCGGGGTCGCGGACCTGGGCGGCGTGGCCGCTCAACGTGATGCGGTGGTGGGTGATCCCGTGGCGCACCTGCGCCAACTCCTCGGCGATGCGTATTTTGGCGCCGAAGCGGTCGCTCAGGGCGACGCCCAGGTCGTCGGCGTCGCAGTCCTTTAGGATGCCCGGACCGGGCAGATCGATCTGTCCAGCGTTCGGCTGGCCTGTCGGTATGCGGTAGCCGAGGATCTCGTCTGCGCGCGTCACGACCACGACCCGGGCCATGACCTCCACGGCCCTGCGGGGCGCCTTCTTGACCGGCAGCTCCGCTGTGCGTCCGTCGCGCTTTGCGACGCAGTCGACATGGACCGGGCACGTGGTGCAGGTCGGCGAGGTCGGGCTACAGGCGGTAGCCCCTAGCTCCATCATGGCTTGGTTGAAGTCTCCGGCCCGGCGTTCGTCCATCCACTGCAGCGCTTGCGCGCCGATCGGCTTGCGCGCCTTCGTGGTGCCGATCGGCTCG